>NZ_CVTN01000064.1:0-9382 GCF_900004915.1 Pseudomonas sp. 31 R 17 | reverse complement strand
CCTGCCGGGTTGCCCACGGATTCAAGCCTGCGTTCGGCCAGCGTGGTTTAACGGGGCGCCTGAGATCAAGATCAAAAGCAGATCAAGATCAAGGTCAAGAGCGACTCGCTTCGCATCGTGGTTACGGTTGGGCGCTACAGAATTGTGTAGATACCTATGCCCCGGTAGCGGTGCATCAGCCCCGGATTCATTGGCTGACAGCCTGCAATCGGGGGCAAGCCCCCTCCCACATTGAAGCTGTGTTGCGCCTTAGAAGAGGTCGATTGGCGCGCCTTCATCCGCCGGCAGCGGGCTGCCCGGTACGGCGCCGTTGCCCAGCTCGTTGACCGACGGCGGCGTGTCTTCGCTCTTGAACAGTTCGAAGTACGCGTTCGGCGTGCTTGGCGAGGCCGCGCGGCCACTCACCGGGTCGATGCGCAGGCTGAGGATGCCTTCCGGTTCCGGCTGGGTGTGCAGCGGCTTGTCCTTCAAGGCGGCACCCATGTAACTCATCCAGATCGGCAGCGCCACGGTGCCGCCGAATTCGCGACGGCCCAGGCTTTCCGGCTGGTCGTAACCGGTCCATACGGTGGTCACGTAGTCACCGTTGTAGCCGGAGAACCAGGCATCCTTGGATTCGTTGGTGGTACCGGTCTTGCCCGCGATGTCCGCACGGCCCAGGGCCAATGCACGTCGGCCGGTGCCCTTCTTGATCACGTCCTGCAGGATGCTGTTGAGGATATAGGTGGTGCGGCCATCCACGATGCGTTCAGCCACCGCCGGTGCCTGTGGCTCGCCCGGCGCTTGAGCGTTTGCGGCAGGCGTCGTCCCTGGCGTCGGCTCAATGGTGATGCCGCCGTTACTCGGCGCGGCGAGACCATCGGTTGCCGCCACGCCATTGACCACATCGCCGGGTACCCGCGGCGGGTTGGCGGTGAACAGTGTGTCGCCATTGCGGCTTTCGATCTTGTCGATCAGGTACGGCGAGATCTTGTAGCCGCCGTTGGCAAAGGTGCTCCAGCCGGTGGCAATTTCCATCGGCGTGAGGGTCGCGGTGCCCAGGGCCAGGGACAGGTTCGGCGGCAGGTCAGACTTGGCGAAACCAAAGCGGGTCATGTAGTCGATGGTCTTGCCCACGCCCATCGCCTGCAGCAGGCGGATCGACACCAGGTTGCGCGACTTGTACAGCGCCTCGCGAATGCGGATCGGGCCGAGGAAGGTGTTGGTGTCGTTCTTCGGGCGCCAGACCTTGTCCAGGTACTCATCGACGAACACAATCGGCGCATCGTTGACCAGGCTGGCGGCGGTGTAGCCGTTATCCAGCGCGGCGCTGTAGACGAACGGCTTGAAGCTCGAGCCCGGCTGGCGCTTGGCCTGGGTGGCGCGGTTGTAGTTGCTCTGCTCGAAGGCGAAGCCGCCGACCAGGGCGCGGATCGCACCATTTTGCGGGTCCAGGGACACCAGGGCGCCCTGGGCGACCGGTACCTGGCTGAATTTCAGGCTGTCATCGGCCTGGCGTTGCACGCGGATCAAATCACCCACCTGCGCCACGTCGGACGGCTGCTTGGGCATCGGGCCCATGCTGTTGGTATTCAGGAATGGACGTGCCCATTTCATGCTGTCCCACGCCACATGCGCTTCGCCGCTGCGGGTCAGTACCTGCACGCCATCTTTCTTGACCTGGGTGACGATGGCCGGCTCCAGGCCACTGATCGGACGTTGCTTGCCCAGTTCGGTGGTCCAGGCGCTCAGGGTCTTGCCCGGCAGGCGCGATTCAGGGCCGCGATAGCCGTGGCGCTGGTCATAGGTGATCAGGCCATCGTGCAGCGAATGGTTGGCAATTTCCTGCAAGTTGCTCGGAACGGTGGTGGTTACGCGGAAACCTTCGGTGTAGGCCTCGCTGCCATACCGGCCAACCATTTCCGCACGGGCCATTTCGGCGATATACGGCGCATTCACTTCCGGCGTCGGCACGTGATAGCTGGCGTTCAGTGGTTCGGCCACGGCACTTTCGTAAGCCGTCTGGTCGATCTTGCCGAGCTTGTACATGCGCCCCAGGATCCAGTCGCGACGCTCCTTGCTGCGCGCCGGATTGGCCAGCGGGTTGAAGCGCGACGGCGCCTTGGGCAGGCCGGCAATCATCGCCATTTGCGCAAGGCTCGCATCCCGAATCGACTTGCCGTAGTACACCTGGGACGCCGCCTCGATGCCGTAGGCACGGTTGCCCAGGTAAATCTTGTTGACGTACAGCTCGAGGATTTCGTCCTTGGTCAACTGGCGTTCGATCTGCAGCGCCAGCAGGATCTCGGTGGCTTTGCGCGAAAAACTGCGCTCGCTGGTGAGGAAGAAGTTCTTCGCCACCTGCATGGTGATGGTGCTGCCGCCGGATTGAATGTGTCCGCTTTTTACCAATTGCGTGGCTGCACGGACCAGGCTGCTGGGGTCGACGCCGTAGTGGTTGGCGAAATTATCGTCTTCAGCCGACAGCAATGCGTTGATGAAATTGGGCGGAATGTCGGCGAAACGGATCGGTGTACGGCGCATTTCGCCGAACTCCGCGATCAGTTTTTCATCGCTGCTGTAGACCCGCAAAGGAATCTGCAACTGGATACTTCTGAGGGCCTCTACCGACGGCAAACCCGGACTAAGGTAGAGGTAGGCCCCGCTGAGTACGAGCAGCAGCCCGCAGACGATCGCGACAATGGAGTACCCGAAAAACTTCAGCAGACGAATCAAGGCTTTTGGATTTCCAGAGAAAAGAAAGAGTTACGCGTCGGGGCATGCATGGCGAACGATGGATCGACCCGGGCGGCAGATAAAAAGCGGGAAAAAACGCTGGGCATTAAAGCATTTTCGCCTCCGGGCGTCATTCGCACGGCTCAAACAAGTCGACCGAATGCACGGCCCGGAGGCAATCAGGCGGTAAGACAGGCAAAGCTTTAGGGAGTTTTATGGGAAAGGGATTTTTCAGGCGAAAACACGCCATCGTTCTCGGCGTCGACATCAATGACCGAGGTATCAAGCTGATCGAGCTGGGCCGTTCGGCGCAGGGTTTCAGCATTCAGGGCTACGCCGCGCAGGGGTTGCCGGCGCATGCGGTGGTCGATGGCACCGTGCTCGACCTTGAAGGGGCCGGGCGGGCGCTGCAGCAGGCATTATCGCGGCTGCACAGTCGCGCCAGGCACGCAGCCGTGGCCGTCTCGGGCCCGTCGGTGATTACGCGGGTGATCGAAATGGACGCAGGCCTCAGCGATGAAGAGAGGGCCTGGCAGATACACATGGAGGCTGACCAATACATTCCTTATCCTCTGGACGAAGTTGCCATCGATTTTCAGGTACGCGGCCCGTCGTCCCAGGGCGCCGGGCGGGTGCAGGTCATGTTGGCGGCTTGCCTGCGCGAACAGGTCGAGGCGCGCGAGGCGGTCCTGGGCCTGGCCGGGCTGGTGACACGGGTGGTGGATGTCGAAGCATTTGCATTGGAGCGCGCTTGCCGTCAGGATTTTGCCAGCTTCACGCCAGGTCATCGAGTCGATGGCGCACAATGGGCCGCCGATGCCCACGGGATGGGAGTGGCTTGCGGGTTGGCCCTGAGGAGTTTCGCTGGATGACACGAATCAATCTTTTGCCTTGGCGCCAACTGCTGGCCGAGCGGCGCCGCAAGTATTTGCTGGTGCTTTTGCTGGCGTTTGCCTGCCTGGCGCTCGCGGCGGTGTGGCTGGCCGATCAAGTGATCGACCAGGCGATAGACCGGCAGGTCACCCGCAACGTGCGCCTGGACGGGAATGTCGCCGCGCATGACTCACGAATCAAGACCATCGACGACCTGCAGGAGCGAAGCCAGCAATTGGCGCAGCGCATGAAGGTGATGCAGGACCTGCACGACGCTCGCTCCTCCGGCGCTCGGCTGTTCGATCAGCTGGCGCGCACGATGCCCGATGGCGTTCATCTGCATGAGGTGGTCGCCAACGGCGATACGCTCAGCATCCGCGGCAGTGCCGACAGCAACCAGGATATCGCCCAGTTGATGCGTCGGCTGGAGGCGTCGCAAGGCGGCCATTCGGCGCGGCTCGAGCGTGTTCAGGCAGAGGGTGAGCGCGGCGCTCATCAGTTTCAGTTGATGGTGCGCCAGGGGGAAACCATCGAGGCGCAACCATGAGCCTGCCCGGGCTCGACTTTTCCGCACTCACCTACAACGCTGCAAAATGGCCCTGGCCCGGAAAGGTGCTGCTTGGCTGCACCCTGGGCGGCCTGGTGCTGTTGATAGCGGAGGTGTCATACCTGGGCGCTTCGCGAGCGCGATTGCACGGGTTGGAGGCGCGCGAGCAGGTGCTGCGCGGGCAGCTTGAACAGAGCGCTGGTGTGGCCGCAGACCTTGAGGCGCACACCGAGCGCGTCAGGGTGATGGAAGACATCGTCGCGGATCTTCAAGGGCAACTGTCCGGTGACGCTGCAGTGCCGGACTTGCTTGAAGACATCGCTCGGCTGGCGGTTGCCAAGGGCGTATGGGTCGAGGGCGTCGAGGTGATGGACGAGGCGTCGCAGCCGTTCCATGTCGAACAACCCTTGAAGGTTGGCGTTACAGGGGGTTATCACGACCTGGCGGCGTTCGTCAGCGCCCTGGGTAGTTTGCAGCGCGTCGTCACGGTGCATGACCTGGCGTTGCGCTCGGAAGGGGCTTTGTTGCGCCTGGAGCTGCTGATCAAGGCCTATCGAGGCGTTTTCCAGGGGGGCAAGGCATCACAGGCGGGCGTCCCGGCTCCGCGTTTTGTGTACGACGCGACCTCCCTGCGCGACCCGTTTCAACTGACCGCCTTGCAGCCGGACCATACGCCTGGGCGGCCCGCCCCTGCTCCGGATCTCACACGGCCGCGCGGGCTGCTGGAGGGCATCGCAATCGACCAGTTCGACATGGTCGGTACGTTATCCGGCGGCGGGCAGAGCTTTGCGTTGCTGCGTGCCGGATCAACGGTGCATCGGCTGGCGGTCGGCGACTACCTCGGTCCGGATCATGGTCAGGTCACGGCCATCCAGGACGGCCATGTGGAGCTGGTCGAGCGCTTTCCCGATGAACAGGGCCTCTGGCTGGAGCGCCCACGAACGCTGGTGTTGAACGTCAACTCATAACGGAATCAAACAATGAAAAGGATTTTCTTGTCCTTCGGCGTGGCGCTATGGATAGCGTTCACGGTGCCGATGGCTGCTGCTGTGCCCAATCGCGTCGACCTTATCCATCTGCCGCCGCCCGAAAGCGCATCGTCGGCCGGCTACACAGGCGACACACTGAACCTTAATTTCCAGAACATCGATTTGCGCGCGGCATTGCAGCAAATCGCCGATGTCGCCGGCCTGAACCTGGTGGCCGCAGACGAGGTGCAGGGTTCGATCACCCTGCGGCTCAAGGACGTGCCCTGGGACCAGGCGCTGGACCTGGTGTTGCAAGCCAAGGGGTTGGACAAGCGGGTCAAGGCCGGCGTCTTGCTGGTGGCCCCCGCCGACGAATTGGCCGCACGCGAACTGCTGACGCTGGAGGCGCGCAAGCAGATGGCTGAACTGGCGCCGTTGCGCCGGGAGTTGCTGCAGGTCAATTACGCCAAGGCGGCGGACCTGGCCAAGCTGTTCCAGTCCATGGCCGGCTTTGAAGGCGCGACCGACGAACGCGGTTCGGTGGCGGTGGACGACCGCACCAACAATATCATCGCCTACCAGACCGCAGAGCGGCTGCAAGAGCTGCGGCGGATCGTGGCGCAGCTGGACGTCCCGGTGCGCCAGGTGATGATCGAGGCGCGCATTGTCGAGGCCAATGTCGATTACGACAAAAGCCTGGGCGTGCGCTGGGGTGGGCGGCTCAATCGCGGCAATTGGGGCGCCGGCGGTATTTCCAGGCCCGTGGCGGATGGTGCGCAGCCACCGCCGGACCCACCCAGTTCACCCTTTGTCGATTTGGGTTCGCTGACCGGCACATCGGGCCTGGGGCTGGCGTTTATTACCGACAACCTGCTGCTGGACCTTGAGCTGACCGCCATGGAAAAGTCCGGCAACGGCGAAATCGTCTCACAGCCCAAGGTGGTCACCTCGGACAAGGAAACCGCGCGCATTCTCAAGGGCACCGAGATTCCCTATCAGGAATCCACGTCCCAGGGCGCCACCTCGGTGTCCTTCAAGGAAGCTTCGCTGTCGTTGGAGGTCACGCCGCAGATCACCCCTGACGATCATGTGATCATGGTGGTCAAAGTCACCAAGGACGAACCCGACTATTTGAACAAACTCAACGACGTGCCGCCGATCAAGAAAAACGAGGTCAATGCCAAGGTCCTGGTCAAGGATGGCGAGACCATTGTCATCGGCGGGGTTTTCTCCAATACCCAGAGCAAAGTGCTAGATAAAGTGCCATTTTTGGGCGATGTGCCGTATCTTGGCCGCCTTTTCCGGCGCGATGTGCGGTCGGAGAAAAAATCCGAGCTGCTGGTATTCCTGACTCCGCGTATCATGAATAACCAGGCGATTGCTGTGAGTCGTTGATTCTGTGCGAAATTTGATTCTTGTAGGGCCGATGGGGGCTGGAAAAAGCACCATCGGCCGTTTGCTGGCCAAAGAGCTGCGCCTGCCGTTCAAAGATTCCGATAAGGAAATTGAATTGCGCACGGGTGCCAATATCCCATGGATCTTCGATAAGGAAGGCGAACTGGGCTTTCGCGACCGCGAGCAGGCAATGATTGCCGAGCTGTGCGGCTGCGATGGCGTGGTATTGGCCACCGGCGGAGGCGCAGTGATGCGTGATGAGAATCGCCGCGCCCTGCATGCCGGTGGTCGGGTGGTGTATCTGCATGCCTCGGTCGAGCAGCAGGTGGGCCGCACGGCTCGTGATCGCAATCGCCCATTGCTGCGCACGGCCAACCCGGAAAAAACCCTGCGGGACCTGCTTGCGCTGCGCGATCCGCTGTATCGGGAGATCGCCGATCTGGTGGTGGAAACCGATGAACGGCCGCCCCGAATGGTGGTACTCGATATTCTTGAGCGCCTGCAACGGCTGGCACCCCGTTAAAGCCTGGCCGCAAATGCGCTATTCTCGGCGGCGCGTCATGACCTTGCGGGGCATGGCATAGAGCCATCAGGCAGCGTCTGATCCAGGCGTTACCGGTCGTCACACTCTCTTCAACGCGGGGACACATGCAGACACTTAAGGTCGATCTAGGCGAGCGCAGCTACCCGATCCATATTGGCGAAGGTCTGTTGGACCTGCCCGAATTGCTCGCACCGCATATTGCCGGTCGGCAGGTGGCGATCATCTCCAACGAAACGGTGGCGCCGCTGTATCTGGAGCGTCTGAGCCGCAGCCTGGCGGCGTATTCGGTGATCTCGGTAATCCTGCCCGACGGCGAAGCCCACAAGAACTGGGAAACCCTGCAGCTGATTTTCGATGGCCTGCTGCGCGCACGGCATGACCGCCGCACCACCGTGGTCGCCCTGGGCGGCGGTGTGATCGGCGACATGGCCGGCTTCGCGGCCGCCTGTTACCAGCGTGGCGTGGACTTTATCCAGGTGCCGACCACGCTGTTGTCCCAGGTCGATTCGTCGGTGGGCGGCAAGACCGGCATCAACCATCCGCTGGGCAAGAACATGGTCGGCGCGTTCTATCAGCCGCAGGCCGTGCTGATCGACACGGCCACCCTCAACACCTTGCCACCCCGCGAGCTGTCGGCGGGCCTGGCGGAAGTGATCAAGTACGGGCTGATCTGCGACGAGCCCTTCCTGACCTGGCTGGAAGAACACATGGACGCCCTGCGCGCCCTCGACCAGGTGGCACTCACCGAGGCAATTTCCCGCTCCTGCGCAGCCAAGGCGCTGGTGGTCAATGCCGACGAACGGGAGTCCGGTGTACGGGCTACCCTGAACCTGGGTCATACCTTCGGCCATGCGATCGAAACCCACATGGGCTATGGTGTGTGGCTGCATGGGGAAGCCGTCGCGGCTGGCACTGTGATGGCATTGGAGATGTCGCAGCGCCTGGGCTGGATCAGCGCCCAGGAGCGTGATCGCGGGATCCGTCTGTTCCAGCGCGCCGGCTTGCCGGTGATTCCGCCGTCCGAGATGACCGAAGCGGATTTCCTGGAGCACATGGCAATAGACAAGAAAGTGATCGACGGTCGGCTGCGGCTGGTGCTGTTGCGCCACATGGGCGAAGCGGTGGTGACCGACGATTATCCGAAAGAGATTTTACAGGCCACGCTGGGAGCGGATTACCGCGCCCTGGCCCAGCTTAAAGGTTAATAAGATCGCGATGACTAGTTTGCATGCCGACGAGGCGTTCCTCGGCCATTATCACTTGAGCCACGACCCTTTCGCTCCACGGGTGCCTGGTTTCAAATTCTTCCCTGCCCAGCGCAAGCCGGTAC
The DNA here is from genome assembly GCF_900004915.1 of Pseudomonas sp. 31 R 17. Lineage (NCBI taxonomy): Bacteria > Pseudomonadati > Pseudomonadota > Gammaproteobacteria > Pseudomonadales > Pseudomonadaceae > Pseudomonas > Pseudomonas sp. 31 R 17. The sequence continues at coordinate 1,010 of NZ_CVTN01000064.1, read as the reverse complement.
TGGGGCAATTGCACCACCTCGCGCGCTACAGCCAGTTGCTGCTGGTGGTCACGGGGCCGTTGGGCAGCGGCAAGACATTGCTGCGCCAGGCGCTGGTCGCCAGCACCAACAAGCAATCGGTGCAGAGCGTCGTGGTCTCGGCCCGTGGCGCCGGTGATGCGGCCGGCGTGCTGCGCCAGGTGGCGCAGGCGCTGGACGTCGCCAACGCCGAGCCGAACGCGATCCTCAAGCAGGTGGTGCAGCTGGGCCTGACCGGCCAGGAAGTCTATTTGCTGGTGGATGACGCCGAGCAACTCGACGAGTCCGCCCTGGAAGCATTGCTGGCGCTGGCGGCGGGTACGCCGGAAGGTCGTCCCCATGTGTTCCTGTTCGGTGAGTCGTCGCTGATCGCCGATCTGGAACAGATCAGCGGTGAGCAAGAGCTGTTTCACGTCATCGAATTGCAGCCCTACGAAGAAGAAGAGACCCGCGAATACCTGGCTCAGCGCCTCGAAGGTGCAGGGGCCGGTATCGAACTTTTCTCCGCTGCGCAGATCTCTGATATTCACGAAAGCTCCGATGGCTGGCCTGGCAACATCAATCAGGTTGCCCGCGATGCAATGATCGAAGCCATGATTGCCAGCCGCTCTGCGGTCAAGCGTCCAAAGATGGGGTTCACTATGCCTAAGAAGCACGTATTGGCTATTTCCGCCGTTGTCGTGGTCGCCGTTGCCGCCGCCTGGTTGATTCCAGGCCGCAGCAAGGCGCCGACCACTGCTGGCGCGCCAACCGAACAGGCGCAGTTGCCACTGGGCAAGCCCACGCCAAATGTCGAATTCGCCAACTCCGGCCAACCGACCAACCTGCCGATGGTCGGCCAACCGGTCATGCGCGGCCCACTGGCCGAGGAAGCCGGTGGCATCTCCGAAGGCGACGACGGTGTGCCGGTGGAAGGCTCCAGCGCCACGCCGCCAACCGTGACGACCACCGCACCGCCTGCGGGCGTACCGGCTGGCACCCCAGCCACCCCA
>NZ_CVTN01000067.1:11097-59060 GCF_900004915.1 Pseudomonas sp. 31 R 17 | reverse complement strand
GGCTGCTTCTTTCGTCTTCTTCAATGAATCAAGCAATTCGTGTGGGAACTTATGGAGCAGCTGATGTCGTCGATTAAGGAGGTGATCCAGCCGCAGGTTCCCCTACGGCTACCTTGTTACGACTTCACCCCAGTCATGAATCACACCGTGGTAACCGTCCTCCCGAAGGTTAGACTAGCTACTTCTGGTGCAACCCACTCCCATGGTGTGACGGGCGGTGTGTACAAGGCCCGGGAACGTATTCACCGCGACATTCTGATTCGCGATTACTAGCGATTCCGACTTCACGCAGTCGAGTTGCAGACTGCGATCCGGACTACGATCGGTTTTGTGGGATTAGCTCCACCTCGCGGCTTGGCAACCCTCTGTACCGACCATTGTAGCACGTGTGTAGCCCAGGCCGTAAGGGCCATGATGACTTGACGTCATCCCCACCTTCCTCCGGTTTGTCACCGGCAGTCTCCTTAGAGTGCCCACCATGACGTGCTGGTAACTAAGGACAAGGGTTGCGCTCGTTACGGGACTTAACCCAACATCTCACGACACGAGCTGACGACAGCCATGCAGCACCTGTCTCAATGTTCCCGAAGGCACCAATCCATCTCTGGAAAGTTCATTGGATGTCAAGGCCTGGTAAGGTTCTTCGCGTTGCTTCGAATTAAACCACATGCTCCACCGCTTGTGCGGGCCCCCGTCAATTCATTTGAGTTTTAACCTTGCGGCCGTACTCCCCAGGCGGTCAACTTAATGCGTTAGCTGCGCCACTAAGAGCTCAAGGCTCCCAACGGCTAGTTGACATCGTTTACGGCGTGGACTACCAGGGTATCTAATCCTGTTTGCTCCCCACGCTTTCGCACCTCAGTGTCAGTGTTGGTCCAGGTGGTCGCCTTCGCCACTGGTGTTCCTTCCTATATCTACGCATTTCACCGCTACACAGGAAATTCCACCACCCTCTACCACACTCTAGTCAGTCAGTTTTGAATGCAGTTCCCAGGTTGAGCCCGGGGATTTCACATCCAACTTAACAAACCACCTACGCGCGCTTTACGCCCAGTAATTCCGATTAACGCTTGCACCCTCTGTATTACCGCGGCTGCTGGCACAGAGTTAGCCGGTGCTTATTCTGTCGGTAACGTCAAAACAATCACGTATTAGGTAACTGCCCTTCCTCCCAACTTAAAGTGCTTTACAATCCGAAGACCTTCTTCACACACGCGGCATGGCTGGATCAGGCTTTCGCCCATTGTCCAATATTCCCCACTGCTGCCTCCCGTAGGAGTCTGGACCGTGTCTCAGTTCCAGTGTGACTGATCATCCTCTCAGACCAGTTACGGATCGTCGCCTTGGTGAGCCATTACCTCACCAACTAGCTAATCCGACCTAGGCTCATCTGATAGCGCAAGGCCCGAAGGTCCCCTGCTTTCTCCCGTAGGACGTATGCGGTATTAGCGTCCGTTTCCGAACGTTATCCCCCACTACCAGGCAGATTCCTAGGCTTTACTCACCCGTCCGCCGCTCTCAAGAGAAGCAAGCTTCTCTCTACCGCTCGACTTGCATGTGTTAGGCCTGCCGCCAGCGTTCAATCTGAGCCATGATCAAACTCTTCAGTTCAAACATCTTTGGGTTTTTAAGAAACCCTAAACTTGGCTCAGCAATCGTTGGTTATTCTTTGATTTCTCGCGGAGTAACTTGTGATGCTGATAATCTTGTTGACTATCAGTCTGACTCCACAAGCACCCACACGAATTGCTTGATTCAGTTGTTAAAGAGCGGTTGGTTAAGATGTTTCGTCTCAACCGAGGCGCGCATTCTACAGCAGCCTCATTTGCTGTCAAGTGGTTATTTTCAGAAGTTTTCGAAGAATTCCTCAACAACTTCAACCACTTGCGCTTGCGATCTCTCGTAAGCGGGAGGCGAATTCTACAGCGTTACACGCTGCTGTCAACACCTCTTTTTCAACGTCCTTTTGGCTTCGATGAACTGAAGCGACCTGCTGCCGAAAACTGCTTAACTCATTGTTTACCAAGGAGTTTTCCGTTTCGACTGCGCCGGAAGTGGGGCGAATTATAGGCGTACAGAATCTGCCGTCAACCTTCTTTTTCACATTTCTGTCATATAAGTCAAAAACCCCGGAAAACGCGAAGGCCGGCCCCAAGGGGCCGGCCTTCCACTTATCCCGCCTTACAAACTGGGGAAAGCAAACTGCGAGGCTTCATGACTGGCCCGCTGCGGCCAACGCTGGGTGATCGCCTTGCGACGGGTATAGAAACGCACCCCATCCGGCCCATAGGCATGCAAGTCGCCAAACAGCGACCGCTTCCAGCCACCAAAGCTGTGATAAGCCACGGGCACCGGCAAAGGCACGTTGACCCCCACCATGCCCACTTCGATTTCATCACAGAACAGACGCGCCGCCTCACCGTCACGGGTAAAGATGCACGTACCGTTGCCGTACTCATGGTCGTTGATCAACTGCATCGCCGCTTCCAGGCTGGCCACACGCACCACGCACAACACCGGCCCGAAGATCTCTTCTTTATAGATCCGCATCTCGGGGGTCACGCGATCGAACAGGCTGCCACCGAGGAAGAACCCTTCTTCATGCCCGAGGACGCTCAAGCCACGACCGTCAACAACCAACTCGGCACCCGCCGACACGCCTTCTTCTATATAGCCGCTGACCTTATCCCGCGCCTGCCCCGTCACCAGCGGCCCCATGTCCAGACCACAGGTGGTGCCCGCACCGATCTTCAGCGCCTTGACCTGCGGCACCAGCTTGGCAATCAACGCATCCGCCACCTGGTCACCCACACACACCGCCACCGAGATCGCCATGCAGCGCTCACCGCAGGAGCCATACGCTGCGCCCATCAAGGCGCTGACAGCGTTATCCAGGTCCGCGTCCGGCATCAGCACGGCATGGTTCTTCGCGCCGCCCAGTGCCTGCACGCGCTTGCCGCGCTTGGTCGCTTCGGAATAGATGTACTCGGCAATCGGCGTCGATCCTACAAAGCTCAGCGCTTTTACCTCGGGCGCCTCGATCAATGCATCCACCGCGCCCTTGTCACCATGCACCACGCTCAGCACGCCTTTGGGCAGACCCGCTTCCTGCAACAATTGCGCGATCAGCAACGTCGAACTCGGATCACGCTCCGACGGTTTGAGGATGAAACAGTTACCGCACACAATCGCCAGCGGATACATCCACAACGGCACCATCGCCGGGAAGTTGAACGGCGTAATGCCCGCTACTACGCCCAGCGGCTGGAAATCCGACCAGGCATCAATGTTCGGGCCGACGTTGCGGCTGTATTCGCCTTTGAGAATCTCCGGCGCCGAGCACGCGTACTCAACGTTCTCAATCCCGCGCTTCAACTCACCGGCGGCATCCTCCAACGTCTTGCCGTGCTCTTCGCTGATCAGCTGCGAGATACGCGCTTCGTTCTGCTCCAGCAACTGCTTGAAACGAAACATCACCTGCGCCCGTTTGGCCGCAGGCGTGTTCCGCCAGGCCGGGAACGCCGCCTTGGCCGAGTCAATCGCCTGTTGAATGGTCTCGCGATTGGCCAACGGTACCTGGTGAATGACCTGGCCGGTGGACGGGTTGTACACATCGGCGCTACGACCGCTGTCATTGACCAATTCACCGTTGATCAAATGCTGGATAAGGCTCATGCAGGGCTCCTGAAAAGTTGTTCTATATAGAAGGAGAAATCAGTCGATCTTGTTCAGCACTTCACCGACCGCATCGAACAGGCGATCCAGGTCCTGCGGCTTGCTGTTGAAGGTTGGTCCGAACTGCAGGGTGTCGCCGCCAAAGCGCACGTAGAAACCGGCTTTCCACAGCGCCATGCCGGCCTCGAACGGACGCACGATGGCATCCCCGTCACGCGGCGCAATCTGGATGGCTCCGGCCAGACCGTAATTACGAATATCAATCACGTTCTTGCTGCCCTTCAAGCCATGCAGCGCATTCTCAAAGTGCGGTGCGACATCGGCTACGCTCTGCACGAGGTTTTCCTTTTGCAGCAGGTCCAGTGCCGCGAGTCCGGCCGCGCAGGCCACCGGGTGCGCCGAGTAGGTGTAGCCGTGGGGAAACTCCACCGCGTACTCCGGCGTCGCCTGGTTCATGAAGGTGTGATAGATCTCGCTGCTGGCAATCACCGCGCCCATCGGAATTGCGCCATTGGTGACTTGCTTGGCAATGCACATCAAGTCCGGGGTCACGCCAAAGCTGTCGGCGCCGAACATCGAACCGGTGCGCCCGAAACCGGTGATCACTTCGTCGAATACCAACAGGATGTTGTGCTGATCGCAGATCTCGCGCAGACGCTTGAGGTAACCCTGTGGCGGCACCAACACGCCTGCGGAACCGGCCATCGGCTCGACAAACACCGCAGCGATGTTCGATACGTCATGCAGTTCGATCAGCTTGAGCAACTCATCGGCCAATGCGATACCGCCCTGCTCCGGCATGCCACGGGAGAAGGCATTGCTCGCCAGCAACGTATGCGGCAGGTGGTCGACGTCCATCATCGACTGACCAAACAGCTTACGGTTACCGTTGACGCCGCCCAGGCTGGTACCGGCAATGTTCACACCGTGATACCCACGGGCGCGGCCGATCATCTTGGTCTTGGTGGCCTGGCCCTTCAGGCGCCAGTAGGCGCGCACCATCTTCACGGCGGTATCGGCGCACTCGGAGCCGGAGTCGGTGAAGAACACATGGTTGAGGTTGCCTGGGGTCAGGTCGGTAATCTTTTCCGCCAGTTGAAAGGACAACGGATGACCGTATTGGAAGCCCGGAGAGTAGTCCAGGGTGCCCAACTGCCGGGACACCGCCTCCTGGATTTCCTTGCGCGTATGCCCGGCGCCGCAGGTCCAAAGGCCCGACAGCGAGTCGTAGACCTTGCGCCCCTTGTCATCGGTCAACCAGCTGCCTTCGGCGGCCACGATCAGGCGCGGATCGCGCTGAAAGTTACGGTTGGCGGTATAAGGCATCCAGTGAGCATCCAGCTTGAGTTGGCTGGCCAGGGATGATGGGGCGTTTTCCGGCATGTTCATCAGCAAAACCTCGCAAGGCAAAGGTAGCGTCGGGATTGAAAAAAGCGTAGTTGCAGCTAAATTGCCACGGGGATAAAGTCGGTGAAATCCAACTCTTCTAACCTTCAGTCAGGACTTCACTAAACTATGAGCAGCCGTCGCCCCGACCCCTTGGCCCAGGTCAGCGACTTTGATATTCGCCTGCTGCGCATCTTTCGCAGCGTGGTGGAGTGTGGTGGCTTTTCGGCGGCGGAAACCGTACTGGGGATTGGTCGTTCGGCCATCAGCCAGCAAATGAGCGACCTGGAACAACGCCTCGGGCTGAGGCTCTGTCAACGCGGCCGCGCGGGGTTCTCGCTGACGGAAGAAGGCCGCGAGGTCTATCAGTCGGCGTTGCAACTGTTGAGTGCGCTGGAAAGTTTTCGCACCGAAGTCAATGGCCTGCACCAGCACTTGCGCGGAGAGCTGATCATCGGCCTGACCGATAACCTCGTCACCCTGCCCCATATGCGCATCACCCACGCCCTGGCGCAATTGAAGGAACGTGGCCCGGATGTGCAAATTCAAATCCGCATGATCGCCCCCAGTGAAGTCGAGCAAGGTGTCCTCGACGGCCGTCTGCATGTCGGCGTGGTGCCCCAGGCCAGCGCGCTGTCTGGCCTGGAGTACCAACCGCTGTACAGCGAGCGCTCGCTGCTTTATTGCGCGGTCGGTCATCCACTGTTTTATGCCGACGACAAGCAACTGGACGACGCGCGCCTCGACAGCCAGGACGCCATCGCCCCCACCTTCCGCTTGCCCGCCGAGATCCAGGCCCATTACCAGGCGCTCACGTGCACCGCCAGCGCCTCGGACCGTGAGGGCATGGCGTTCCTGATCCTCACCGGGCGCTATATCGGCTACCTGCCCGACCATTACGCCAACCTTTGGGTACAACAAGGCCGACTGCGCGCGCTGAAACCGGCTACACGGTTTTACGATTTGAGCCTGGCATCGGTCACGCGCAAGGGCCGTCGCCCCCATTTGGTGCTGGAAAGCTTTCTGGAGAGCCTGGCGGCAACGCGCTAACACGGGCCTTGCACAAAAAGCTGAGCAGGTGGACAGTTTTTTGCAAGGCACAAGGACCTTGAACTGTCCGCCCCGAGTTGACCCGCCATGCCACCAGAATCCTCCAGCCCCAACGACTTGATCTACGGCCTCGATGATCGCCCCAAACCACTGCCCGCCCTGCTGGCCGCCCTGCAACATGTGCTGGCCGCGTTCGTCGGGATCATCACGCCGCCCTTGATCATCGGTTCCACCCTGGGCCTCACCGCGCACCTGCCCTACCTGATCAGCATGGCGCTGATGGTCTCCGGCGTCGGCACGTTCATCCAGGCGCGCAGGCCGTTCGGTATCGGCGCCGGGATGATTTGCCTGCAAGGCACCAGCTTTGCGTTCCTGGGCGCGGTGCTGTCCGCCGGCTTCCTGGTCAAGCAACGCGGCGGCAGCCCTGAGGACATCCTGGCGATGATTTTCGGCGTGTGCTTTTTCGGCGCCCTGGTGCAGATCGTGCTGAGCCGGTTTATCGGTCAACTGCGCCGGGTCATCACGCCCCTGGTGACCGGGATCGTGATTACGCTGATCGGCATCAGCCTGATAAAAGTCGGCATCACCGATCTGGGCGGCGGGTTCAACGCCCCCGACTTCGGCGCCCCCATCAACCTGGCCCTGGGCCTGTTCGTGGTGCTGACGATCATCCTGCTCAACCGCTCGAATACGCCCTGGGTACGCCTCTCGGCCATCATCATCGGCCTGGCGCTCGGCAGCCTCGCCGCCTGGTTCAGTGGCAAGCTGGTGCCCCAGGCATTACCCGACGTGCCTCTGATCAGCCTGCCCGTACCGTTTCGCTTTGGTTTCAACTTCGATTGGAGCGCCTTCCTGCCCATCGCGCTGATTTATCTGATCAGCAGCATCGAAACCGTCGGAGACCTCACCGCCAACTGCATGATCGCCCGCCAACCCATCAGCGGTGCGTCTTATATAAGCCGACTCAAAGGCGGCGTGCTCGGGGATGGCGTCAGTTGCATGATCGCCGCCACGTTCAGCGCCTTCCCCAATACCACCTTCGCGCAAAACAACGGGGTGATCCAACTCACCGGCGTGGCCAGCCGTTATGTCGGCTTGTACATTGGCGTGGTGCTGGTATGCCTTGGGTTGTTTCCCATGATCGGCGCGGTGTTGCAGCAAATCCCCAAACCGGTGCTGGGCGGTGCGACCCTGGTCATGTTCGGCAGCGTCGCCGCAGCCGGTGTACGCATCCTGGCCCAGGCGCCGCTGGATCGACGCAGCATGCTGATCATCGCCACCGCCTTCGGTGTCGGCCTGGGCATCGCCGCCCAGCCCAACCTGCTGCACTTGATGCCAACCCTGGTGCAGAACCTGTTCGACTCCGCCATCACCAGCGGCGGGCTGACCGCCATTGTGCTGTGCCTGCTGTTACCCGAGGCCAAAACCGTCCACGCCGTTACAAACCCCACGCCCGAAAGCGACTCCCTGGAATCGCTTTGACGGTTTTATTGCATCAACACTTGTCTGAGGCTTGAGGGTGGGTTATCTGTGCACACGTCGCCCCCATCGATCAGCACGGAAACCTCCATGAGCCTCGAAGTTCCTGCCCACAGCAACCACGCCGGTAAACCCGCCAGCCGCATTCGGCAAAAGAACGAACAAGCGATTCTCCAGGCGGCTGAGGATGAATTCGCGCGCCATGGCTACAAGGGCACCAGCATGAACACCATCGCGGCGAGTGCCGGGCTGCCCAAAGCCAACTTGCACTATTACTTCACCAACAAACTGGGCCTGTACATTGCGGTGCTCAGCAATATTCTCGAATTGTGGGACAGCACGTTCAACGCGCTGACCGCCGAGGACGACCCGGCCGTGGCCCTCTCCCGGTACATCCGCACCAAGATGGAATTCTCGCGACGCCAGCCACAGGCCTCGCGGATCTTCGCCATGGAGATCATCAGCGGCGGCGAATGCCTCACCGAATATTTCAGCCAGGACTACCGCGCCTGGTTCAGCGGCCGTGCAGCCGTGTTCCAGGCCTGGATCGATGCCGGCAAGATGGACCCCATCGACCCGGTGCACCTGATCTTCCTGCTGTGGGGCAGCACCCAGCACTATGCCGACTTCGCCACCCAGATCTGCCGCGTCACCGGTCGCACCAAGCTGACCAAGCAGGACATGGAGGACGCCGGCACCAACCTGATCCACATTATTCTCAAAGGCTGCGGCATCAAGCCGGCCCCCTGAACGAAGCGACTTATGCCATTCACGCTCACAGGCTTTTGCGAATTTCGTGAAGAAATACGCAAAAGCCGCTTTATCACCCTGGCGGCGCCGATTACCAGCGCGCACGACGCCCAGGCGTTTATCGAGCAGCACAGCGACTTCAACGCGACGCACAACTGCTGGGCCTGGAAACTGGCCGACCAATACCGCAGCAACGACGACGGCGAACCCGGCGGCACCGCCGGGCGGCCGATCCTGGCGGCCATCGAGGCGCAAGGGTTTGATCAGGTCGTCGTGCTGGTGATTCGCTGGTACGGCGGGATTCAACTGGGCACCGGTGGTCTCGCCCGTGCCTACGGCGGCGGCGCAAATAAATGCCTGCAGAATGCCGAGCGCATCGAGCTGATCAGTCGTGTACCGCTGAGGTGCGCCTGCGGTTTCTCCGAATTGAACCTGCTGAAACTGCGCGTTGCCGAACTGGACGGGCTCGTCGTGGAAGAAACCTTCACCGCCAACGGCGTGGAGCTGCAACTGGCCCTGGGCGAAGCCCACATCGACACCTTGCAAACCCAACTCGCCGACCTGAGCCGGGGACGTATCCTGCTGCAACGCTGAAACTGCTACTGTTGCTCACCGCAACTCCCTGAACCGCGACTCCAAAGGAAGCTTTTCATGTCTACGCCAAAAACCGCACTGATCATCGGCGCCTCGCGCGGGCTGGGCCTCGGCCTGGTCAAGCAACTGCTCCAGGACGGCTGGGACGTGACCGCCACCGTGCGTGACCCGAACAAGGCCGACGCCCTGAAAGCCGTTGGCCCGGTGCAGATCGAAAAACTCGACATGGACGATCAGCAAGCCGTGATCGCCCTGGCCCAACGCCTGAAAGACCGCACCTTCGACCTGCTGTTCGTCAATGCCGGCGTCAAGGGCCCCGCGAACCAGGAGCCGGGGCACGCCACCCTGGCGGAAGTCGGCCAACTGTTTTTCACCAACGCCGTGGCTCCGATCAACCTGGCCCAGCGTTTTGTCGGGCAGATCCGCAAGGACACCGGCGTGCTGGCCTTCATGAGTTCGGTGCTGGGCAGCGTCACCATTCCCGACGGTTCGGACATGGCGCTGTACAAGGCCAGCAAGGCGGCGCTCAACTCCATGACCAACAGCTTTATCACCCAACTGGGCGAGCACAAGCCGACGGTGTTATCGCTGCACCCGGGCTGGGTGAAAACCGACATGGGCGGCGAAAATGCGCACATCGACGTCGAGACCAGCGTGCGTGGCCTGGTGGACCAGGTAAATGCCTACACCGGCAAGGGCGGCCATCATTTTGTGGACTACAAGGGCGACACCATCGCCTGGTAGATACACCGATTACCCTGTGGGAGGGGGCTTGCCCCCGATGCCGGTGTATCAGTCATATATAAATTGGCTGACCCACCGCTATCGGGGGCAAGCCCCCTCCCACACTGACCGCGTCCGCTTGCCTGCACATGGACCGACACGTAATCTACCCACCTCGCCTTCACCGGCGACCCTGGATCAGCAGACAGGGCAACACTGAGCTGGCAAACCTGAACCCATCATTCAGAGGAGCCGGCCAATGCCTGCGACCCGTATCTGGTTAAAAAATCCCCTCGCGATTTTCACCGCCAATGGCCTCGATGCCCGTGGCGGCCTGGTGCTGCAAGACGGCGTCATCACCGAGGTGCTGGCCCAAGGGCAAGCACCTGCACAACCCTGTGCGCAGGTGTTCGATGCCCGCGAGCATGTCGTCCTGCCCGGGCTGATCAACACGCACCACCATTTCTACCAGACCCTGACCCGCGCCTGGGCACCGGTGGTCAACCAGCCGCTGTTTCCCTGGTTGAAAACCCTGTATCCGGTCTGGGCCCGACTGACCCCGGAAAAACTCGCCCTGGCGTCGAAAGTGGCCCTTGCGGAATTGCTGCTCTCGGGTTGCACCACGGCAGCGGACCACCACTACCTGTTCCCCGACGGCCTGGAAAACGCCATTGATGTGCAGGTCGACAGCGTACGCGAGCTGGGCATGCGCGCCATGCTCACCCGCGGTTCCATGAGCCTGGGCGAAGCCGAGGGTGGCCTGCCGCCGCAGCAAACCGTGCAACAGGGCCAGGTCATTCTCGACGACAGCCAACGCCTGATCCGTGAATACCACGAGCGCGGCGACGGCGCGCAGATCCAGATTGCCCTGGCGCCCTGTTCGCCGTTTTCCGTTACCCCCGAAATCATGCGCGCCAGTGCCGAACTGGCCACCTCGCTCGACGTGCGCCTGCACACGCATCTGGCGGAAACCCTCGACGAGGAAGACTTCTGCCTGCAACGTTTCGGCCTGCGCACCGTGGATTATCTCGACAGCGTCGGCTGGCTCGGCCCGCGCACCTGGCTGGCCCACGGCATTCACTTCAACCCGGATGAAATCGCACGCCTGGGCGCTGCCGGTACGGGCATCTGCCATTGCCCGAGTTCGAATATGCGCCTGGCCTCCGGTATCTGCCCGACCCTCGACCTGCTCGCCGCCGGTGCCCCCCTCGGCCTGGGCGTGGACGGTTCCGCCTCCAACGACGCTTCGAACATGATTCTGGAAGCGCGCCAGGCCCTGTACATCCAGCGCCTGCGTTACGGCGCAGAAAAAATCACCCCTGAAGGTGTGTTGGGCTGGGCGACCAAAGGCTCGGCGCAGTTGTTGGGCCGTACGGATATTGGAGAGTTGGCGGTAGGCAAACAGGCTGACCTGGCGCTGTTCAAACTCGATGAGTTGCGCTTCTCCGGCAGCCACGATCCGATTTCAGCGCTGCTGCTGTGCGGTGCCGATCGAGCGGACCGGGTGATGATTGCAGGTCAATGGCGGGTAATCGACGGTCAAGTCGAAGGCCTCGACCTGAAAGCTCTGATCGCCGATCACACCCGGGCGGCCCGTCAGTTGATCGCCGGAATCTAAACCAAGCACAGTCCAAAATGTGGGAGGGGGCTTGCCCCCGATGGCGGTGTGTCAGTCCTATATAAGCTGGCTGACCCACTGCCATCGGGGGCAAGCCCCCTCCCACATTTGGTTTTATGGTGCTTTACAACCCCAGCAGCGACAGCATGATAAAGGTCGCAAACAGCACGAAATGCGTCATGCCCTCGATGGCATTGGTTTCGCCATCATTGAGGTTGATCGCACTGACGATCAGCGTAATAAACACCATCACTGTCTGCACCGGCGTCATCGCCATCTGGAATGGCTGGCCGGTGTAGAGCGCCATGGCTTCCATCACCGGCACCGTCAGGATCACCGTCGACAGCGACGCACCCAGCGCGATGTTCACCACCGACTGCATGCGATTGGCCAAGGCGGCGCGCAATGCCGTCAGGATTTCCGGCGCGGCGGAAATAGCCGCCACGACGATCGCGGTGATCACCGGTGGGGCGCCCGTGCCCTCCAGGCCCAGGTCGAGGGTCTTGGACATCACCTCGGCCAACGCACCAATCACTATCACGCCAAACACCAGGGTGCCGATCGAGAACGCGAGGTTTACGGGCTGCTCGTGCTCTTGCTCGGTTGATTTCTTGCGGCGTTTTTCCGGGTAGCTGTAGCTGAAGAAATAACTGTGCGGGCCTACCTGCATTCTCAGGAACAAGGTGTAGAGCACCACCATCGCGCCGATGGTGAAGGCCGAGTAAATTTTCCAGTCGGCCTCGGGGATAAACTCCGGCACCACCATCGACACGCCCATGGCGGTGAGAATCATCACGCTGTAGGTGCGTGCTGAGTCATCGTTGTAGGACTGCTCGCCATGCTTGATGCCGCCCATCAGCGCGGCCAGGCCGAGGATGCCGTTGATATCGAGCATCACCGCCGAATAGATGGTGTCGCGCACCAGCGTGGGTGAAGGCTCGTTACTCATCATGATCGCCAGGATCACCACTTCCACCAGCACAGCGGCCAGGGTCAGGATCATGGTGCCGTAGGGGTCACCGACCTTTTCCGCCAGTTGTTCGGCATGGTGGGCCACGCGCATCGACGCCATCACGATAAACGCAATCAAGGCGAGACCGGCGAGCAACGCCACCATCTGCCCACTGTGGAGCATCCAGTGTTCCAGCGGGTAGGCGGCAACGGCGGCAATCAGCGCCAGCAGCATGAATTTTTCTTGCTTGAGAGAAGTGAGCATGGGGGGCCTTTATGTACGGCAAATCAGTCATCGTTGGGGTACAGACTGCGCCACGCCGCTAACGTTTCGTTACACCTTAGTTCACGTCGAACTTGGGCGAATAAATCAAATACTCTCCTGCTGGTCAGGTTTTGCCGATTATTTCAGCCATGGCCTGTAGAATGCCGCGATTGCACCTGATGAGATTTTAGCTATGTACGATTGGCTCAACGCCCTGCCCAAGGCTGAACTGCACCTGCACCTGGAAGGCTCGCTGGAGCCTGAGTTGCTGTTCGCCCTGGCCGAACGCAACAAGATTGCGTTGCCGTGGAACGACGTCGAAACCCTGCGCAAGGCCTACGCCTTCAACAATCTGCAAGAGTTTCTCGACCTGTATTACAAGGGCGCCGACGTGCTGCGTACCTCCCAGGATTTCTACGACCTGACCTGGGCCTACCTGCTGCGCTGCAAAGCCCAGAACGTGATTCACACCGAACCCTTCTTCGACCCGCAAACCCACACCGACCGAGGCGTGCCCTTCGAAGTGGTGCTCAACGGTATCGCTGCCGCGCTCAAGGACGGCGAGCAGCAACTGGGGATTACCAGCGGCCTGATCCTCAGCTTCCTGCGCCACCTGAGCGAAGCCGAAGCGGAGAAAACCCTCGACCAGGCGCTGCCGTTCCGTGACGCGTTCGTCGCCGTGGGCCTGGACAGTTCCGAGATGGGTCACCCGCCGAGCAAATTCCAGCGCGTGTTCGACCGTGCCCGTCACGAAGGCTTCCTCACCGTCGCCCACGCCGGCGAAGAAGGCCCGCCCGAGTACATCTGGGAAGCCATCGACCTGTTGAAAATCCAGCGCATCGACCATGGCGTGCGCGCCATCGAAGACGAGCGCCTGATGCAACGCATCATCGACGAGCAGATCCCGCTGACCGTGTGCCCGCTGTCCAACACCAAGCTGTGCGTCTTCGACGACATGGCCCAGCACAACATCCTCGACATGCTTGAGCGTGGGGTGAAGGTCACGGTGAACTCGGACGACCCGGCCTACTTCGGCGGTTATGTCACCGAGAACTTCCACGCGCTGTACACGTCCCTGGGCATGACCCAGGACCAGGCCAAACGCCTGGCGCAAAACAGCCTGGATGCGCGATTGGTCAAGCCTTGACCGCTATTTACTGAATGAATGAACGCTAAATGTGGGAGGGGGCTTGCCCCCGATTGCAGTCTGTCAGACAGACATGTATTGACTGATACACCGCTATCGGGGGCAAGCCCCCTCCCACAGGGGTTTAATATTGTCTGTCAGACTTCAGACAACTCCTCCAACGTCTTGCCCTTGGTCTCCATCCCAAACACCCACACCACCAGCGCCGCCACCGCAAAACACAGCGCGCCCAAGGCAAACACCCCGCCCTGCCCGGTTATCGGAAACACCAGCCCGGTGACCAGTGGCCCCAGCAATGACCCCACGCGACCAATCGCCGAGGCAAACCCGGACCCCGTTGCGCGCGCCGAGGTCGGATACAGCTCCGGCGTATAGGTGTACAACACCGCCCACATGCCAAACAGAAAGAACTGCATCAACAAACCGGTCGTAACCAGCAGTCCGACATTGCCGCCGAACACCGCGCTCTGCCCATACAAAAACGCCATCACCCCGCCGCCCAGCAACGTCACCACGCATACCGGCTTGCGCCCCCAACGCTCGACCAGCCACGCCGCCATCAGAAAACCGGGGATCCCGCCCAGGGAAATGATGACCGTGTAATACACCGATTGCGTCACGGCAAAGCCTGACTGCTGCAGCAACGCACTCAACCACGACGTCAGTCCGTAGAACCCGAGCAGGGCAAAGAACCACACGCTCCAGATCATCATCGTGCGTTGACGGTACTGAGCCGACCACAACTGCTGGAAGGCCGAGAAGAACGTGCCTGGCGTACTCGCCACCCGCGGCAAGGCAACAGGCTGCGGCAATTCGGCGCCCCCGAGGGAGTCGCGCACCTTTTGCTCGATGCCCAGCAATACCTTGTCCGCCGCCTCGTGGCGCCCGGCCTGTTCCAGCCAGCGCGGCGACTCCGGAATAAAAAACCGGATGGCCAGTACAAATATCGCCGGCACCGCCAGCACCAGGAAGATGTCGCGCCAACCCACCACCGGCAGCAGGAAGTAAGACAGCACGCCGGCAGCGACAAACCCCAGCGGCCAAAAACCATCCATCAACGCGATATACCGCCCGCGCCGCTTTGCCGGAATCAGCTCGGACAACATCGATTGTGCGATCGGAAACTCCATGCCCATGCCAATGCCCAGCAGGATGCGAAACAGGGTCAGCGTCTCGACCGTCTGCGCCGTCGAGCACAAGTAACTGGCGACGCCCCACAACACGATGCTCCACTGAAATACCGGCTTGCGCCCGAAGCGATCAGCGAGCATCCCCGAGAGCGAAGCACCGACCACCATGCCGAAAAAACTCGAACTGGCCAGCAACCCGGCCTGGGCCGTACTCAGGCCGAACTCGGCTTTGATCGAGCCCAACAGGAACGTCATCATTGCCAGGTCCATGGAGTCGAAAAAAAACGCCAGGGCAATGATGATGAAAATGATTCGGTGGTAACCACTGATGGGCAACCGTTCCAGCCGCTCTGCTGCGCTATAGTCCTGCATCCCCATGCCCCCCCCAAGTGTGAAAAAACCCTGGCCGAGTGTGCGGCATCGTCTGCCCTGGCGATTGCTGGATGCGACCTGACCGAAACTAGGAGCGACGCTCCTGCAGTGCGGCCAACCGGTTGATGTGCACAAGCCCGGCGTCGCTGACAGCCAAGGCCCGGGACTCGCCGATGGCACTCACCCAGTTCGACTGCAAAAACAGCCGCAACAGCCCGGCGCCAAGCGCACCGCCGACATGCGGTTGCTGCTGGCTCCAGTCGAAACAGTCACACACCAACGGCGACGAGAATGCCTGGATGAAAATACCCAGCTCCGCCAGATGCCGGGTGCCCTTGACCGTCACTTCGGTACGTTGTTCGTAGCGCTGGATCCAGCCTGCCTGCGCCATCCGTTGATACAGCCCGGCCGCCAGTTCACCGCCGAGATGGTCGTGGCACACGCGGGCGCGACGCACCAGCGGCGGGGTCTGCAACGCGGGGAGCTGAACATCCGGCGCGGCGCGCGCCGCACTCGCCATGGTGGTCGTCGCCAGCGCGTCGATGGCGGCACTGACATCGGCCGCCGCCACGCGAAACAGCCGTTTGCCCCGGCGCGCTTCGACCCGCAGCAAGCCGCTGCCGGTCAACCGCGCCAGATGGGCATTGGCCGACGCCGGTGACAGCCCGGCGAACGTCGCCAACTCCTCTGAAGATTTCGCCGAACCGTCCATCAATGCCCACAGCATTGCGGTGCGCTTGGGCTCGGCAAGCAAGCTGGCGATACGACTGATACATGGTGCCTGTTCCATCTTTCGACTCCCCGTTGAACCGTTTTTCTGCTGCGGTTGGCGCCAAAGTATAGGGGCCAAAACAGCCGGTTCCATCACGTCTTACAGACTGAATGCGGACAGCACTTGAGGGAAATGTCCTGCTTTGCTGGAGGCCATTACTTCCCAGCGAATCGCTCCGACAATTGCTTCGTCAATGTCGCACAACGGGACACGAGCATTTCCCGCAGCAAGTTGACGGGCTTGCTCAACTGCGCACGGTGCGCGCACAGCAGGTTGAGCGGGGTACGCTCACCGCGCAGCTCCGGCAGGATCAAGCGCAGACGCCCGGCCACGACGTCGGTACTCACATCCAGCCAGGACTTGTAGGCAATGCCGACGCCGGCCACCGCCCAGCGGCGCACCACGTCGGCGTCGTCACTGACGCGATCGCCGGAAACCGTCAGGCTGACCTCGCGCTTGCCGTCATAAAAACGCCAATGGTCGTGTACCCGGTCAGCGAGCATGTAGAGCAGGCAATTGTGCTGGGCCAGTTGCTCCAGATGCCGCGGTTCGCCGTGGCGGGCCAGATAACTGGGCGCCGCGCACAGCACCCGGATATTTTCCGGCGCGATGGGCAGCGCAACCAGGCTGGAATCCTCGGGTTCGCCATAGCGCAAGGCGATGTCCACCGGCTGGCGGTACAGGTCGGCAATGCGATCCCCCAGCAGCAGGCGCACGCTCAGTTGCGGGTATTCACGCTGGAAATCATCCAGCCAGGGCAACAGCAGGTTGCGACCGAAATCCGAAGGCGCCGACAGTTGCAGCATGCCGCTGACATGGTCCTGCCCACTCGCCAACAGGCGTCGCCCTTCATCCAGTGAGCTCAACGCGGCGCGGGCATAGGTGAGAAAGCCCTCACCTTCGGCGGTCAAGCGCAGGCTGCGGGTGGAACGTGCCAGCAAACGCGCACCCAGCTGTTGTTCTATGCGCTTCAACGCAGCGCTGGCCACCGCCGGGGACAGGTCCATGACCCGTGCGGCCGCCGACAGACTGCCCAGGTCCGCTGCCCGGACAAACAACTGCAAATCATCAAAGCGCACCATCAATTTCCGCCGATTATCAATTTTCTATTGAAACAGACCTTTGTTTTAGCCGCTTTTATCCGTGCTGGAAATAGCCAATCATCTGGCCATCCCGTTCCCTATCGACCAGGAGTTGATATGTCTACCGCCTTTAACGTGATCGCCACGCTGATCGCCAAGCCCGGCCAACAGGCCACCCTGGAAACCCTGCTGCGCGGTCTGCTCGAGCCGACGCGCCTGGAAGCCGGTTGTGAGCAGTACGACCTGCACCAGGATCTGCAACATCCCGAGACGTTCTACATGCTCGAGCGCTGGAGCGACGACGCGGCCCTGGCCGACCACGACCAGAGTGCGCATATCCAGGCGTTCCGGACCAAGGCCGCCGACGTGATCGAACACTTCGAACTCAAGCGCCTGAAGTTTCTAGCCTGACCATCCCCTATTTCTGTAGGAGCGAGCTTGCTCGCGAAAAACGCAAGAACGACGTGTTCAACCAGAAATATTGCGTCCTCGTTAACGATTTTCGCGAGCAAGCTCGCGCCTGCATTGCCCGTATTTACCCCGGAGAAATCATGAAAGCCATCGCCTATTACACCTCCCTGCCCATCAGCGACGTGAACGCCCTGCAAGACATCGAACTGCCAGAACCCGTCGCCGGGCCGCGTGACCTGCTGGTGGAAGTCAAAGCCATCTCGGTCAACCCGGTGGACACCAAGGTGCGCCAGAACGTCGCTCCGGAAAACGGCGCCGCCAAGGTGCTCGGCTGGGACGTGGCCGGCGTGGTCAAGGCGGTCGGCAGCGAAGTGACGCTGTTCAAGGCCGGCGACAAGGTGTTCTACGCCGGCTCCCTGGTGCGCCCGGGCGGCAACAGCCAATTGCACACCGTGGATGAACGCATTGTCGGTCATATGCCCAAGAGCCTGGGCTTTGCCGAAGCCGCGGCGCTGCCGTTGACCGCCATCACCGCCTGGGAGCTGCTGTTCGAACGCCTGCAAATAGCCGAGGGCAAACAGGACCAGGGCCAGAGCCTGTTGATCGTCGGCGCAGCGGGCGGCGTGGGCTCGATCCTGACCCAACTGGCCAGCCAGCTCACCGCGCTGAAAGTCATCGGCACCGCGTCGCGCCCGGAGACCCAGGAATGGGCCAAGGCCCTGGGCGCCGACCTGGTGATCGACCATAGCCAGCCGCTGAGCGAGGCACTCAAACACGCCGGTCACCCGCAAGTGACCCACGTCGCCAGCCTGACCCAGACCGACCTGCACCTGGACCAACTGGTAGAAGCCCTGCAGCCCCAGGGCAAGCTGGCGTTGATCGACGACCCCAAGGCGCTGGACGTGAGCTCGCTCAAGCGCAAGAGCCTGTCGCTGCACTGGGAGTTCATGTACACCCGCTCAATGTTCGAGACCCCGGACATGATCGAGCAGCACAACCTGCTAAACCGCGTGGCCGCGCTGATCGACGCCGGCACCTTGAAAACCACGCTCGGCGAGCATTTTGGCGTGATCAATGCGGCGAACCTGCGCCGTGCCCACGCGCTGCTGGAAAGCGGCAAGGCCAAGGGCAAGATCGTGTTAGAGGGGTTCTAGAAAACGGCTGTCAGTGTCGTCTGTTACTTATGTAAGTAATGGACGACACCATTAGTCCGAGAGTTGACCTTTGTCATCTCTGTGAGCGCATACGGGTTTATATTGGCCGCCTTTGCCACGATTCTTTTACGTGAGGAAGTCAGCAATGAAGATCCTGATAAAAGCGTTAGCAAAAAAATCCCAGTGGGAGGTCCGCCTGGACCAGCGGTCGATTATTTTTCACACCGAAGCCGAGGCCCGTGCCTTCGCCGACACCTTGCAAACCCGCATCCAGGCCCCCCACCGCTTTCCACTCAGCCAGCAACGCGCCGCCGGCTGATCGGCTCTTCAGACCTGCGCCTGCAAGGCCCTTGCCCGTTGCAGGCGCAGGGTGGCCATCGCAATCGTCACCGCCAGTACCCCGCACAGGCTGATGACCATCGCCATCGGCATGGCCGTGCCGTCGTGCAACACCCCGACCAACGATGCCGCCCCCGCCGCCACACCAAATTGAATGCACCCGAGCAAGGCCGAGGCGCTGCCGGCGCGTGCGCCTTGCCCGTTCATGGCGCACGCCGAGGTGTTGGGCAGAATGCAACCCAGGCTGGCGATACAGATAAACAACGGTACCAGTAACGGCCACAGGGCCTCGGTGCGCAGCGCTGCAATCCCAAGCAGCGTCAGCGCCGCCGCCACGTAAACCCACACCGTCCGCGAGAGCAGAAACGCCGGGCCGCGCTTGGCCAGTAACCGCGCATTCAACTGCGCCACCAGGATAAACCCGGCGGCATTGGAACCGAACAGCCAGCCGTAATGCTCGGCGGGCACGCCATACAGTTTGATGAAGACGAACGGTGAACCGGCGATATAGGCAAACATCCCCGCAATCGAGATGCCACCGGTCAGGGCGTAGCCCAGGTAAACCCGGTCCGACAACAGCGCGCCGTAGCGGCGCAACGAGCCAGACAACGGCTGACGCGGCTGATGCGCCGGAAAGGTTTCCGGCAAGCCCACCGCCACCGCAATGGCCGCCATCACGCTGAACAGCGACAGCGCCAGGAAAATCGACTGCCAGCCCCACAGCCCCACCATCAGCCCACCCGCCAGCGGCGCAAGGATGGGCGCAAGGCCTGTGACCAGCATCAGTTGCGAATACACCTTGGCCGAGCCCACGGCGTCGCATTTGTCACTCACCACCGCCCGCGAAATCACCATGCCCGCGCAACCGCCGAGCGCCTGCACGAAGCGCGCACCGATCAGCCATTCCAGGGACGGCGCATAGGCACAGGCGAAGGACGCGAGGGTGAACAGCGTCACACCGCTGAGCAGCGGCACGCGCCGGCCAAAGCGGTCGGCCAGCGGGCCGTAGATCAATTGGCCGATGGCCAACCCCGCGAAATACACCGCCAGGGTCAGTTGGACATGTTTTTCGTCGGTGGCAAAAGCGCTCGCGATGGCCGGAAAGCCCGGCAGGTAAAAGTCGATCGCCAACGGCGCAAAGGCGCTCAAGGCGCCGAGGATCAGAATAATGCGAAGGTTCATCAGGCACCCAAGTGAGTCGGCAGCCCGACAGTCTAGCCGCGCTTGGGTGCCTTGAACATTAAGATAGCTCGCTAACTATTAAAAATCAGACCACGGTGTAGCCTTCTTCCTTGATCAACTGTGCGATCGCTTCGCGCTCCAGCTGGCTTTGCACCCTGACCTGCTTCGCCGCAAGATCGACCGTCACCTCGGCATCTGCATCCTGGCTGTGCACCGCCTGGGTCACCGCCCGAACGCAATGGCCGCAGGTCATTCCTTCAACATTGAATATTTGCATGACAAGACTCCTTGGATGAGGTTGAACCCAGTCTCGACCTTGCCACGATGGCAAGGTCAAGTTTCAGAAACGTCGGCCGGGCTGGTATTCGGCGGCGACGTCGGCCAAGCTTCAACTTTATCGATGTGACCCACGGAGCATTCGCCATGCGCTGGTCTTTTTTTGCCCTTGCCGGCCTGATGAGTTTTTCTGCCGTTGCGCCCGCCGCTGAAGACTACGCGGTGCTGATCATTTCCCGGGAGCGCCTGGAAGTGCCGACTTCCTGTGAAATCGGCCTGTATATCCAGGATCAACTGGCCGGCCGCCTGTTTCAGGAAGAGTCCACTTCATTCAACCTGCCTGCCGGCAATGTGTCACTGCGCCTGAAACTGCTGCCGGGGCAATCGCCGGGCTGTCTGCCCGGCATGCTCGCCCCGCCCGCCCAGAACATCACGCTCAAGGCCGGCGACGTGCGCAAGCTGCGGATTGCCCAGGGCCCGGACGGCATGTACCTCAAAGCCGCCGAGCTGGGCTATTAAGCTGGGACTTGTAAGCTGGGACTTGACCTTACCCACAGGTCAAGGTTGATGCTGGGGGCACTGT
The DNA here is from genome assembly GCF_900004915.1 of Pseudomonas sp. 31 R 17. NCBI lineage: Bacteria > Pseudomonadati > Pseudomonadota > Gammaproteobacteria > Pseudomonadales > Pseudomonadaceae > Pseudomonas > Pseudomonas sp. 31 R 17. The sequence continues at coordinate 38,121 of NZ_CVTN01000067.1, read as the reverse complement.
CTTGCGGAGGACTGCCCCATGAATGGAACCACCACCTTTGACTTGCCCATCGGCGGCATGACCTGCGCCAGTTGCGCCGGCCGTGTGGAGCGTGCGCTGGGCAAGGTGCCGGGGGTGCAACGTGCCAGCGTCAACCTGGCCAACGAACGCGCCCACATTGAGGTAATCGGCCAGATGGACCCCGGCGTGCTGATCGCCGCCGTCGACAAAGCCGGGTACACCGCCAGCCTGCCCCAGGCCGACACCGCCACCCAGGCCGATCAAGCCCGGCACCTGCATCGCGAACGCTGGGCGCTGATGCTGGCGATCGTACTGGCATTGCCCCTGGTGCTGCCGATGCTGGTCGAACCCTTCGGCCTGCACTGGATGCTTCCCGCCTGGGTGCAGTTCGCCCTGGCGACACCGGTGCAATTTATCCTCGGTGCGCGTTTTTACCGGGCCGCCTGGAAAGCCGTGCGCGCCGGCGCGGGCAATATGGACCTGCTGGTGGCGATCGGCACCAGTGCCGGCTACGGCCTGAGCGTCTATCAATGGCTCACCCGGCCCGCTCCGCATTTGTATTTCGAAGCCTCGGCCGTGGTGATCGCACTGGTGCTGCTGGGTAAATACCTGGAGAGCCGCGCCAAGCGCCAGACCGCCAGCGCCATTCGTGCCCTCGAAGCCTTGCGCCCCGAGCGGGCGGTGCGCGTGTTGCAGGGGCGTGAGGAAGAGGTCGCCATCACTGCGCTCAAGCTCGGTGACCTGGTACGGGTCCAGCCAGGCGAACGCTTCCCGGTAGACGGCGAAGTTCTCGATGGCCAAAGCCATGCCGACGAAGCGCTGATCAGCGGCGAAAGCCTGCCGGTGCCGAAACAACCGGGCGACCGGGTCACCGGCGGCGCGATCAACGGTGAAGGTCGCCTGCTGGTGCGTACCCAGGCCCTGGGCGCGGAAAGCGTGCTGGCCCGGATCATCCGCCTGGTCGAGGACGCCCAGGCCGCCAAGGCACCGATCCAGAAACTGGTGGATAAAGTCAGCCAGGTATTCGTCCCGACGGTGCTGGTAGTGGCGTTGCTCACCCTCGCGGGCTGGTGGCTGTACGGCGCGCCCCTGGAGAGCGCAATCATCAACGCGGTCGCGGTGCTGGTGATCGCCTGCCCGTGCGCCTTGGGCCTGGCGACGCCGACGGCAATCATGGCCGGCACCGGCGTCGCTGCGCGCCATGGCATTCTGATCAAGGACGCCGAGGCGCTGGAGCATGCCCATGCGGTGAGCGCCGTGGTGTTCGACAAGACCGGCACCCTCACCTCGGGCGCGCCGAGAATCGCCCATCTGGCGGCGGTGGACGGCAACACGTCGCGCCTGCTGCAACAGGCGGGAGCCCTGCAGCGTGGCAGCGAGCACCCGCTGGCCAAGGCGGTGCTGGATGCCTGTGACGAACAGGAGCTGCACCCGGCTGACGTCAGTGCCAGCCAGTCCCTGACCGGACGCGGCATCGCCGGCACCCTGGACGGCCGGCAACTGGCCCTGGGCAATCGACGCCTGTTGGAAGAAACCGGCCTTGGCGCCGACCCGCTGAGTCAGCGCGCGACTGAATGGGAAGCCGAAGGTCGCACCCTGTCCTGGCTGATCGAACAAGGCGCACATCCGCGCGTGCTGGGCCTGTTCGCGTTTGGCGACACGCTCAAGCCCGGCGCACTGCACGCCGTGCAGCAACTCAAGGCCCAGCACATCAGCAGCCACCTGCTCACCGGCGACAATCGCGGCAGCGCGCGGGTGGTCGCAGAGGCCCTGGGCATCGAAGATGTCCACGCCGAAGTGCTGCCCGCCGACAAAGCCGCCACCGTGACCGCACTGAAAAAAACCGGCGTGGTGGCCATGGTCGGCGACGGCATCAACGACGCACCGGCCCTGGCTGCGGCCGATATCGGCATCGCCATGGGCGGCGGCACCGATGTGGCCATGCACGCCGCCGGCATCACCCTGATGCGCGGCGACCCGCGCCTGGTGCCGGCGGCCCTGGAGATCAGCCGCAAGACCTACGCAAAAATTCGCCAGAACCTGTTCTGGGCCTTTGTGTATAACCTGATCGGCATCCCGCTGGCGGCCTTCGGCCTGCTCAACCCGGTGCTGGCAGGCGCGGCGATGGCGTTGTCCAGCGTCAGTGTGGTGAGCAATGCGCTGCTGCTGAAAACCTGGAAACCCAAGGACCTGGAGGATCAACGCCCATGAATATCGGCCAAGCCGCCCGCCAAAGCGGGCTGAGCGCGAAGATGATTCGCTACTACGAATCCATCGGCCTGCTCAAGGCCGCTCATCGCACCGAGAGTGGTTATCGCCTCTTCAGTGCAGACGACCTGCACACCCTGGCGTTCATCAAACGCTCGCGGGACCTGGGGTTTTCACTGGAAGAAGTCGGCAAGTTGCTGACCTTGTGGCAGGACCGCCAACGCGCCAGCGCCGACGTGAAAGCCCTGGCGCGCCAGCATGTCGAGGCGTTGAATCAGAAGATTCGCGAGTTTGAGCAACTGCGCGATACGTTGCAGGACCTGGTGGAACACTGCCAGGGCGACCACCGGCCGGATTGTCCGATTCTCAAGGAATTGGCGTCAGGCAAGTGCTGCACCTGACTGGTTGCACATAAATCCAATGTGGGAGGGGGCTGGCAGTTTGTCAGCCAGGCATGTGTTGATTGACACACCGCCATCGGGGGCAAGCCCCCTCTCACACTTTGATTTTCATCTACCTGAAGTTCACTGCATCCAGGGCGGCGGCGGTTCTTCTGCCGTCTTGGCCGATGGCGCATCGTCCGCCGCACGAATCGCTTGCTTGCGCTCTTCGTCCAACCGCGCCGCTTCGATCTCGCGGATCACACCGCCCACGTCCGCCAGTTCTTCCGGCTCGTCGAACTCACCGGTCAGGATACTGGCTGGGTGCAAGGTGCCGGCTTCGTACAACGCCCACATTTCCTTGGCGTACTTGGTCTTCTTCAGCTCCGGGGCAAAGCGCCCGAAGTAGGAAGCCATGTTGCCCACGTCCCGCTCCAGCATGTTGAACGCGTGGTTGTTGCCCGCCGCATCGACTGCCTGGGGCAGGTCGATGATCACAGGGCCGGTCGGCGTGAGCAGTACGTTGAACTCGGACAGGTCACCGTGCACCAGCCCGGTACACAGCATCAGCACGATCTGGGAAATCAGGAAGGCGTGGTATTCGCGCGCCTGGTCCGGCTCCAGCGTCACGTCGTTCAGACGCGGCGCCGCATCGCCGTACTCGTCGGCCACCAGCTCCATCAACAGCACGCCTTCGAGAAAGTCGTACGGCTTGGGCACGCGAACGCCCGCACCGGCCAGGCGGAACAACGCCGCCACTTCGGCGTTCTGCCAAGCATCTTCGGTTTCTTTCTTGCCGAACTTGGAGCCCTTGGCCATGGCCCGGGCCTGACGGCTGTTACGGACCTTGCGGCCTTCCTGGTATTCGGACGCCTGACGAAAACTTCGTTTATTCGCCTCCTTGTAAACCTTGGCGCAACGCAATTCGTTGCCGCAGCGCACCACATAAACAGCTGCTTCTTTACCACTCATGAGTGGGCGCAGCACTTCGTCGACCAGACCGTCTTCGATCAGGGGTTCAATGCGTTTAGGAGTCTTCATCAGCTTTTATTGTGGGTCCTGTATTACCAAACACGCGTGTGGCACTCGTTATACGGCAATCCACTCGTTGGAGGGAGAGGCTACCGCAATTTCCTGTAGGAGCGAGCTTGCTCGCGAAGAACTCAAAGGCAACGCGTTTATCCAGGATGCACGCGTTATCCGTGACATCTTTCGCGAGCACGCTCGCTCCTGCAAGGGGGATTCGTCAAGCCTCGTTCATCGTTCAATGATCGCCGTCACGCCCTGCCCCCCCGCCGCGCAGATCGAAATCAAGCCACGGCCCTTGCCCGCCGCATCCAGCAACTTGGCCAGGTTGGCGACAATGCGCCCACCGGTCGCGGCAAACGGATGCCCGGCGGCCAGTGAACTACCCTTGACGTTGAGACGGCTGCGGTCGATGGCGCCCAGCGGCGCCTCCAGGCCCAGGCGCGTTTTGCAGTAATCGGCGTCTTCCCAGGCCTTGAGCGTGCACAACACCTGGGCAGCGAACGCTTCATGGATCTCGTAGTAATCGAAGTCCTGCAGCGTCAGGCCATTCCTCGCCAACAGACGCGGGACGGCGTACACCGGCGCCATCAGCAGGCCTTCGGCACCGTTGACGAAATCCACCGCCGCCGCTTCGCCGTCGCGCAGGTACGCGAGGATCGGCAAACCGCGCTCCCTGGCCCAGGCCTCGCTGCCCAGCAGCACCAGCGAGGCGCCGTCGGTCAGCGGCGTGGAGTTGCCGGCGGTGAGCGTGCCTTTTTCACTGCGTTCGAACGCGGGCTTGAGCGCGGCGAGTTTTTCCAGGCTCAGGTCGGGGCGCAGGTTGTTGTCGCGGGTAAGGCCCAGAAACGGCGTGAGCAAATCGTTGTGCCAGCCTTCGGCGTAGGCGGCGGCCATGTTCCGGTGGCTCTGCAGTGCAAGCTGGTCCTGCTCGGCGCGGGGGATCTGCCAGGTCTGCGCCATCAGCTCGCAGTGCTGGCCCATGGATAACCCGGTGCGCGGTTCACCGTTGCGCGGCAGCTGCGGCTTGAGGTGATGCGGACGAAGTTGTAACAGGACTTTAAGCTTATCCGCCATGGACTTGCTGCGGTTGGCTTGCAACAACAGCTTGCGCAAGCCTTCATTGACCCCAATCGGCGCATCGGAGGTGGTGTCTACCCCACCGGCAATGCCGCATTCGATCTGGCCCAGGGCAATCTTGTTGGCCACCAGCAAGGCGGCCTCCAGCCCGGTGCCGCAGGCTTGCTGCACATCGTAGGCCGGGGTTTGCGGCGACAGGCGCGAGCCGAGCACGCATTCACGGGTGAGATTGAAGTCGCGGGAATGCTTGAGCACCGCGCCGGCCGCCACCTCGCCGATGCGCAGGCCGTGCAGGTTGAAACGTTCGATCAGGCCCTCCAGGGCGGCGGTGAGCATCGCCTGGTTACTGGCCGTGGCGTAGGGGCCATTGGAGCGGGCGAAGGGAATGCGATTACCGCCAATGATCGCCACACGGCGCAATTGAGTCATGGAAAGCTCCCTCTGTCTGTTATGGGCTTGATCACTGAGCCTAGTCGAACGACTGCTACCCTGGGATGGTCAACCCTTTGAACCCCAGTCTTCGGAGAGCGTTCCATGTCTGACCGTTATATCGACTTCGCCAACTCCAGCCTCGGCCATCGCCTGGTCGCCGCCCTTGGCCTGCCGTCACCGGTACGCCTGGAACGCTGGCAAGCCGGGCGCCTGCGCCCGGTGGAAGGTGCACTGCTGCTGGGCGGCGGCGCGCTGGCGAATAAAATCCTGCCGTTTGCCAACAAACTCACCGATGCGTTGTACAGCTATGGCGCCCAAACGCTGGACGCGCCGGCGTGGATTCCGGGGCACGGCCCCAAACTCAAGGCTGTGGTGTTCGACGCCAGCAACTTGCAACACACCGACCAGCTCAAGCAGCTGCGCGAATTCTTCCAGCCATTGCTGAAAAACCTCGCTCCCAGCGCACACCTGGTGATTCTTGGCCGCGCGCCGGAAAGCCTCGGCGATCCGTTCGCCGCCAGCGCCCAGCGCGCCCTGGAGGGGTTCAGCCGTTCCCTGGCCAAGGAGCTGCGCAGCGGCGGCGTGCTGCAGTTGCTGTACGTGGGCGAGGGTGCCGAGGACCAGTTGGAAGGCGCGTTGCGGTTTTTCCTGTCACCCAAGAGCGCCTATATCTCAGGGCAAGTGATTCGCCTGGAGGCCTGCGCCACGCCGGTCGAGGATTGGACGCGCCCGCTGGCCGGGCGCAAGGCGCTGGTGACCGGCGCTGCCCGGGGTATTGGCGCCTCCATCGCCGAGACCCTGGTGCGCGATGGCGCCGAGGTGATCCTGTTGGATGTGCCCCAAGCCAGGGCCGACCTTGACGCCCTGGCCGCACGCTTGAACGCGCGTACCCTCACGCTGGATATCTGCGCCGAGGACGCCGCCGCGCAGTTGATCGAACACTTGCCCGACGGCCTCGATATCCTGGTGCACAACGCCGGTATCACCCGCGACAAGACCCTGGCCAACATGACCCCGGAATATTGGGACGCCGTGCTGGCGGTCAACCTCAATGCGCCGCAAGTGCTGACCCAGGCACTGCTCGACAGCGGCACCCTGCACGACAACGCCCGCGTGGTGCTGCTGGCCTCCATCAGCGGCATCGCCGGCAATCGCGGGCAGACCAACTATGCCGCGAGCAAGGCCGGGCTGATCGGCTTGGCCCAGGCATGGGCACCGCTGCTGAAAACCCGTGGGATCAGCATCAACGCCGTCGCACCCGGCTTTATCGAAACGCAGATGACCGCGCATATTCCGTTCGCCCTGCGCGAGGCCGGCCGGCGCATGAGTTCCCTGGGCCAGGGCGGCGTGCCGCAGGACGTGGCCGAAGCCGTGGCCTGGCTGAGCCAGCCGGGCTCGGGTGCCGTCAGCGGCCAGGCACTGCGGGTGTGCGGGCAGAGTCTTCTGGGAGCGTGACTATGCAATGGCAGACAGTGGACAGCACACCGTTTCTACCGCCGCTGTACTGGCGCGCGGCACTCAAGCGCAAGATCACCGGCAGCGCACTGCCCGAACATGGCCTGCGTTGCCAGGTGCGCGTCGATCCCAAGGCTGTCGCGGCGTACCGCAAGGTCTGCGGGTTTGCCGACAGCCCGATGCTGCCGGCGACTTATCCGCACATCCTGGCGTTCGGCCTGCAGATGCAATTGCTGACCGACAAGACCTTTCCATTCCCGTTGCTGGGCCTGATTCACCTGAGCAACCGCATTCGCGTCCATCGACCCCTGGGCGGTGTGAGTGAGCTGACCGTCGGCGTGTACACCTGCAATCTCAAGCCCCACGCCAAGGGCGCGACCTTTGACGTGGTGACCGTGGTCGAGGATGCCTTGGGGCTGCTCTGGGAAGCCCAAAGCACAATGTTATGCCGTGGTGTGAAGCTTGAGGGCGAGACCGTGGAGCATGGGTTGTCGGTGCACGTGCCCCTCAGCGAGCTGTCCCGTTGGAAAGCCCCGGCTGATATCGGTCGACGTTATGCCCGCGTGTCCGGCGATTACAATCCGATTCATCTCAGCGCACCGACGGCCAGACTGTTCGGCTTCCCCCAGGCCATCGCTCACGGGTTATGGAACAAGGCCCGCACTCTGGCGGCGCTGGACCAGCACCTTCCGCTCGCCAATGTCGACATTGAAGTTGAGTTCAAAAAACCCGTACGCCTGCCCGGCGAAGTGATACTGATGACCAGCGGCGCCGGCTCAAGTGGCGAGTTAGTGTTGAACGGCGCAGGGGCTATTGAGCATATGCTCGGGAAGTGGCAACCGATTGCCTGAAGTCCACTGTTTAATTGTATATATACACCTTAAGTTATAGCGGACCCGCCCGGGTCCGCTTTTTTTATTCAACTTATTGATTTTCATAAACTATATTTACTGAACTTCTACACTTTATACCGTTTGTATTAGCGCTTAAGCCGACTAAGACCTTATGTATATAAATCGTTAATACGAAGTTGAGCGTTGCGAGAAAACCGACCCAGGTCTGTGATTAATCACACGGACAAACGTATCGCTGGCCGAAGAAACGGCGAACGTTTGAAACAACCAAGGTTGTACCTGGTGCAAGGAACTCAATCATGAAAACTCAAGTCGTGTTCTGGAAAGCAAGTACCGCACTGGCGTTGATTCTGGCAATGAGCCTCGGCGGCTGCAGCAGCGGTGGTGGCGGACACAAATCAAGCGTGGCGGCGTCGTCGCCGGATGCTGGCGCAGGTGCCGGTGGCGGTACGGGGGGTGGCACCGGCGGCAGCACGGGTGGTGGTACCGGTGGAGGTACAGGCGGCGGCACGGGTAGCGGTACCGGTGGTGGCACTGGCGACGGCACGGGTGGCGGTACCGGTGGCGGTACCGGTGGCGGTGCCGGTGGTGGTGCCGGTGGTGGTACAGGCGACGGCACTGGCGGCGGTACCGGTGGTGGCACTGGCGGAGGCACAGGTGGTGGCACTGGCGGCGAAACAGGTTCGACAGCCACTCCGCTCGTCACTGGCCGGATCGCCGGCACCCTCGGCACCACCGTGGGCAATGTGGGCGCAGCGGTGGGTGATCTCGGTTCGACCTTGAACGGTGTGCCCATTGTCGGCACGACGGCAGGCGGCCTGGTCACTTCGGCCGGCACCGCCGTCACCAGCATCGGCACCGGCGTCACCGGTGGCCTGGGCTCCCTGGGCACCCGCCGTAACTCGCTGGGCATCACTGTGTCGGGTGTCGGCAACGGCGTGTCCGATTTGGGCGGTGGCCTGTCGACCACCGGCCGATCGCTGTCGACCACCCTCGGCGGTGTCCCCGTCGTCGGCGGCCTGACCGGCGGCGTGGGCGGCGCAGCCGGTGGTGTGGTGGATAACGTGGGCACTGCCGTGACAATGCTCGGCGATACCCTCAGCACCGCCAGCACCACCGGTCCCTTGGGCGCCCTGACCGGCAACGTGAACCGCAGGGTACTGGTGCCGGTGGTTTCACTGGTGGAAAACACCACCGGCAACCTCGGCAATGCCACAGGCCTGGGTACGCCTGTCAACGGCCTGGTGGGCAAAGTGGGCGCCGCCGTCACCGGCCTCGGCACCCAGGTCGCCAGCACCGGCGGTACCGGCGGTACCGGCAACCCTGTGACCACGCTTGTCGGCAACGTGCTGACGGGCGTCGGCGGCACGCTCGACCAGTCCGGCGGCTATGTCGCGCCCACCGGCGGCGCCGCAGCCCCCGGTATACCGGAGCTGGTCGGCGGCCTGGTGAACAACGCAGGCACCGGCCTCAACGTCGGCAACACCAACGGCACCGTCAGTGCAGCCGGTGTGACCGGCGGCGCATTGGGCAACACCATTGCTTCGGTGGGCACCGTACTGGGTGGCACGGGTGTCGCCAACACCGGCGCCACCGCCCCGGTCGCAACCGTGACCGCCAACGTCGGCGCAGCCTTGAACCCAGTGACCTCCGGCGTCACCACCGTGACGCAAAACATCGGCACCACCACCGGCGTCGGTGCTCCGGTCAACGGCCTGGTGACTCAAGTCGGCGGCGCCGTCAGCAGCCTGGGCACTAACCTGAGCACGGCCAGCGCCAACCCGGTCACCACGACCCTGGGCACCACCGTAACCGCCGTGGGCAATACGGTAGGCTCAGTGGGCGGCCTGGTCACAGGCGGCAACGGCGGCACCGGCGGCACTGCAACAACCGGAGGCCTGGGCGGTTTGGTGAACGGCCTGACCGGCAGATAGAAAATGCACCTGGCCGATTAGACGGTCTCCCCTGCGGCACCTACGCTTGGTTGAGACGAGAGACACGGAGTCAGTCTCTCGTCTTTTTGCTGGGCTGCCGCAGTTGACCAAGGAGTGTCCCATGCGCGTGTTCACGCCGTTGTTCCTGCTGACCCTCAGTGCTTACGCCCAGGCCGAGACCCTTCCCAACTTCCTCAACAGCAATGACACCATCCGCACCTTGCCTGTACCCAACCTGCCCGCCGACGCCTATCGACCGGCCACGCCGCAACCCAGGTGCCTGAAGCGCAGCCCACCGCCGGCCAGCCCCTGTTGATGGACACCAGGGTGACCATCCGCAAACTGCAGATCGAAGGCGGCACGATCTATCCGCTCACCGAGACGGCCCAGGCCTATGCACCGCTGATTGGCCATGAGACCAATCTTGCGCAATTGATCGAAGCCACCCGAGGCATCACCCGTCGCTACCAGCAGGACGGCTACCTGTTGTCCTACGCGTTCCTGCCGCAACAGACCTTCGAAAACGGCCTGGTCCGCGTGGTACTGGTGGAAGGCTACATCAAGGATTACCAGCAAAGCGGCGATGTCGGTGCGGTGTCGGCCTATGTCGACAAACTGGCGCAAAAGCTCCTCGCCGAACGCCCCCTCACGCGCAAGACCTTCGAGCGCTACACCACCCTGATGAGCCGCATCCCCGGCCTCACCGTACAAGCGCAAGTGCCGCCGCCGGGCACCACCGATGGCGCCACGCACATGCAGATCCAGGCCAGCCGCAAGCCCTTCACCAGCAGCATGAGCCTGGTGCAGAAAAGTCGGGGCGGCACCCAAGCCTTGCTCAGCGCCACCAGCCATGCGCAAACCGCCCTGGGCGAACAGTTGAGCGTCAGTGGCCTGTTCCCACCGGGCGAGGACAAAGAGCACTACTACCGCGTGGACTACAACCAATTCATCAATGCCGAAGGCACCCAACTGGCACTCGCCGCAGAGCGTTATCGCGCCGATCCCCACAGCCGTGTGCAACTGGACGGCGGCTTCGAACTCAAGCCCCATCAGTCGATCGATCGCTACTCCGTCGGCCTGAGCCATCCCTTCATTGCCTCGCCCACCGAGTCACTCACCCTGGGCACGCGCCTGTACGCGGTGGACCAGACCACCCGCTACAAACTGGTGGGCTACCCGCTGCGCTTCGATATCGAATCCAACCTGCGTGCCCTGGCGTTCGAGGGCGACTGGCGCAAGGCCGACGCGCGACAGCTGCGCATCCTCACCGGCGGCCTGTATCACGGCATCGACGGTGTGGGCGCCAAGGCGCGCAGTGACCTGGACGTGGCCAAACCGGACCTCGACTTCTTCCGCCTGCGCCTGTCCGGCGTACAAAGCGACAAGTTCTTCGACAACTGGCAAGGCGTGCTCTCGGGTGCGCTCTACTGGAGCGACAACAGCCTGCCCGACAGCGAACGCGCCACGTTTGGCGGGCAGAACTTCGGCCGTGGCTACCCCGACGACCAGGGCTCGGGCGACAAGGGATGGGGCGTGGCGTACGAGGTCAACTACAGTTTCAACCGCACCGGCGATTGGCTGAAGGTGCTGCAACCCTACGTGGTGCTCGACCGCGCCAGGACCTGGTTCAACGACCTGCCGGTCAAGGCCGGCGACATGTCCTCGGCGGCGGTGGGTTTGCGCTTTGGCGATAACAAGTACTACAACATCGCCCTGGAGGCCGCCAAGCCGATGTCGGACATCGCCCTGGACAGCTTCAACCGGCGTGCGCGGTACACGCTGAGCTTCAGTTATCAGCTGTAAACGCCAAACATCCCTGCAGGAGCGAGCTTGCTCGCGAAGAACGTCAAGGCGACGCGGGGAACCTGGATGCCCGCGTCATCGTTAGCGTTCTTCGCGAGCAAGCTCGCTCCTACACCTACAGTTGATGAATTGTCTGGGGGAAAAGACTGTTGAGCGTATCGATCAGCCGCACCAGATAGATGGGTTTGCGAAACAAGTCCAGCACCTGCAGGCGCAGCATGTCGCTGACGTCATCCATCTCGGCATGGCCGGACATCACGATCACCGGCAGGTGGGAACGGGAAGTGTGCTCGCGCAGGCGCTTGATCAAGGAAATCCCGCTTTCCTCGGGCATGCGCAGGTCGGTGATGACCAGGGCGATATCGGGGTGCAGGGTGAGTTCCTGCAGGGCGAATGTCACGGAGGTGGCGGTAAAACAAACGAAGCCCTCGTTCTCCAGCGACTCCGCCAGTTCAACGAGGGCATCCTCTTCGTCGTCCACCAGCAGGATTTGCTGGCGGGGGGATACAGCAGCGTTCATGGGCACGTCCTGATCTTGCCAATCAAAAACCTAAAGTACCCGCGCAGTGCTGCCTGCCTGAGGGTCAGGGCGTGATGGTGCCTGTAATTTTCTCAAACAACGCGGTGATCTGTGGCGACAGTGTAGTCCCGGCTGCCAATATCACAAGCGCGACGATGGCCACCAGAATGAGGTATTCAATCGCTGTGGCCGCCTCTTTACGCGCAAAGAGCACCCGCAGTTGAACACAGAGTTTCATCAACAGATTGAGGATCATGATCCTGCTCCTTGCGCTCCGACTGCTTAAGGCGTTGGGGTAATCGCGGTGGTGATTTTGGTGAAGAACGCGGTGATCTGAGGCTTCAGGGTGGTCCCGGCTGCCAGTATGACCAATGCCACGATGGCGACCAGAATGAGGTACTCGATGGCCGTAGCCCCTTCCTTGCGCTGAAACAGCAACTGAAGTTGCACGTGAAGTCGAATCAACAGGTCAAGCAACATAAACACTTCTCCTCAGGCGACCAAGCGCCCTATCCCGGTGCTGCACAGTAATTGCGATGTGCCACCTGAGCATTGCCAACAAACCCCGGCCTCACAACTGTAAGAATTGACTAGTCATAAAGTAGTAGGGGCCTCTCTGACCTCGTAAATGCGTGTTTTCAAAGGGGGCGCACCTTGCATGCCGAAGAAATCTTTGCGTCAGTAATGGCATTTCGTCCTAGCTGAACTACCGTCAAATAGCGAAATAGTTAGTCACTGTTCATAGCAGCCAGGCTGCGACGTAAGCCTGCTGGATAGGCGGGCTGTGGTGTAGCAGGAAATGGAGAGCCGTCATGAACACGCGTCTGAGCATGGTACTGGCCGGTGTGTTACTGGTCGGTGCGCTGTTTGCCGGCTATTGGGGCTTGGTCCTCAGCCGTGAGCCCACCCCGGCGCCGCCACCGCCACCCGCGGCAGCTCCCGCCGAACAAGCCGTTGCCGCGGTGGAAGACCAGACCCGTCAATCGGTCGTCGTCCTGGCCCACGATGTGCCCCCCTTCGTCGCCCTGGTGGCCGCTGATCTGAGCATCGAAAAACTGCGCACGGCACCGGCCGGCAGTATGAGCAGTGTCGAGCAGGCCATCGGCCGTACACCGTGGCGCGCACTCGGCGCCGGCAGTTGGTTGAACGACGAAAGCTTCACCCCCGGTGGGCCGCTGGCGCGCATGATCCGTGCCGATGAACGCGCCCTGGCCGTCGCCGTCGATGAAGTGATTGGCGCCGCCGGCCAGTTGAGTCCCGGCGACTATGTGGACGTGCTGCTGTACCTGCGCCAGGACGCCGCCAACCTTGAACAATCGGCCCAAGTGGTGATCCCCGCCATACGCCTGCTCAGTGTCGGTGACCAGATGGGCCTGACCAACGACGGTACTCCGGCGTCTGCTCGTGCGCTCACCGCCGAAGAGAAAGCCCAGCGCCAGGCCCCCTCACGCACGGTGGTGCTGGCCGTGCCCGAACAGCTGTTGAGCCGGTTGATGCTGGCCACCCAGGCCGGCACCCTGCGCCTGGCCGTGCGCAGCGCCGACGAACGCTTGCTGAGCCGCTACTGGGCCGGCGAAGGCGACGCGCCGGGCAACCTGCAGAACGCTAACCGCGACCTTTATCAGTTCACGCAATTGGCCTTCACCCAGGCCCCCAGGAAAGTGGCCCAGAGCAGTGCCCCGCGCCGGGCCGGTGTCGAGGTGATCCGTGGCAATCAAGCAACCCAACAAACACCCGACTGAACAAGGATGCTGTGCATGAGCCGACGTTTCATACCGGTGTTCACAGGGAAAATCGCCTGCGCCCTGCTGCTGTCGCACCTGGCCATGAGCCTGGCCGTGGCCGCTCAGGGCAATTGCGCCAGCCTTGGGCAATTGCCCGCCGCGTTGTCGGTCGGCGAGGGCCTGCAACAGGCACTGCAATCGCCGGTGGCGATCACGCGCCTGGCCATTGGCGATCCGAAAATCGCCGACGTTCATCTCAATGGCGACCGGGGCTTCCTGCTCACCGGCGTCGGCCCCGGCACCACCAGCCTGATGGTCTGGACCGCCTGCTCGACCACGCCGCGCCAGAGCATGGTGTTCGTCAAGGGCAAGGCCAACAGCGCCCTGACCAGCCTGTCGCTGTCGCCGGCCGATGATCCGCTGCTGCCCAGCCAGGTCCAGACCGACATCCGCTTCGTCGAAGTCAGCCGTACCAAACTCAAGGAGGCCAGCACCAAGATCCTCGGCATCGGCAACAACTTCTTCCTCGGCAGCCCGAACTTGCTGTTCCCCACACCCAGCACCTTCAAACTGCCGGTGAGCGCGGACAACTTCAATATCGGCTTTGGCGGTGGTCGCGTCTCGGCGATGATCAACGCCCTGGAAAGCAGCGGCTTCGCCTACACCCTTGCCCGGCCAAGCCTGGTGGCCATGAGCGGGCAAAGCGCAACCTTTCTCGCCGGGGGTGAAATCCCGGTGCCGGTGCCGAGCAGCGGCAGCGACACCATCTCGATCGAGTACAAGGAATTCGGCATCCGCCTGACCCTCACGCCGACCGTGGTCGACCGTAACCGCATCTCCCTCAAGGTGGCGCCGGAGGTCAGCGAGCTCGACTACACCAACGCCGTGGTCATCGAAAATATCCGCGTGCCGGCCCTGACCATCCGCCGCACCGATACCAGCGTGTCCCTGGCCGATGGCGAAAGCTTTGTGATCAGCGGCCTGATCAGCAGCAACACCACCACCAACATCGGCAAGTTTCCCGGCCTGGGTGACATCCCGATCCTGGGCGCGTTCTTTCGCGATTCCTCGGTCCGACGCGAAGACAAGGAGCTGCTGATGATCGTCACGCCGCACCTGGTGCAACCACTGGCGGCCAATGCCCAGCTGCCGGCGTTGCCCGGTGAAAAAGTGCGCAACTACGACCCGAACTGGTACCGCCTGTTCTTCCTGGAAAACGGTAATTTCGACCGGCTCAACGGGCTGTCCCAATGAGCGACAACCTGAGCCAGACGTTCCTGGCAATCACCCGCAACACCACCGACCTGGAGTGGCTGCAGGGCGCGCTGGCGCCCCTTGGCCAAGTGGTCAGCGCCGGCAGCGGCACCCTCGATGAATTGCTCGCCCTGGTCGATGTAACCTTCGCCAACCTGGTGTTCGTCGGCCTTGACCGCGAGCACCTGGTGGCCCAGAGCGCGCTGATCGAAGGCGCCCTGGAAGCCAAGCCGATGCTGGCCATCGTCGCCCTCGGTGACGGCATGGATAACCAGTTGGTGCTCAATGCCATGCGCGCTGGAGCGCGGGATTTCGTCGCCTACGGCTCGCGCTCCAGTGAAGTCGCAGGCCTGGTACGCCGCCTGAGCAAGCGCCTGCCGCCGGTGGCGACCAACACGCTGCTGGGCGGCCTCTCGGTACTGTACGGCACCCAGGGCAGTTCCGACGGCGCACTGCTCACCAGCCACCTGGCGCTGGTGGTGCAAAAGAGCGGCCAGCAGACGCTGTTGCTCGATCTGGGCCTGCCACGCGGTGACAGCCTGGCGCTGCTGGGCCTGGAAAGCTCGTTCAACTTCGGCGATGCCCTGCGCCACCTGAGGCGGCTGGACACCACCCTGATCAACAGCGCCTTTACCTCGGTCGAAGGCGGCCTGCGCATTCTCGCCTACACGCACAACGACGAGCCCCTGGAGCGCACCAGCGCCGCCGAGCTCTACATGCTGCTCAGTGCGCTGCGCCAACACTTCCAGCACATTGTGGTGAACCTTGCCGGCCAGCCGGACAGCGAAGCCCTGCGCACCTTTGTCAGCCATTGCGACAAGCTGCTGTGGTACACCGATCAGAGCGTGCTGGACTGCCGGCGCAACCTCGCCGTACTGAACCTGTGGCGCGAAAAAGGCATGAAGCTCGACCATGCCAGACTGCTGATCGATCGCTACATCAAAAGCTGCGCGCCGGACGCCGATGCCTTGAGCAAAAGCTTCGGCCTGGAAGTGATTGCCGTGTTGCCGCTGAGCGCGGAGGTCCGGCTGAACGCCGAGAACCAGGGGCAAACCCTGTTTGCGCTGACACCGCGCGAAGCCTTGACTCAGGCGCTCAAGACCCTGGGCGAGCGCCTGGCGAAACGTTCGCAGGACGCGAATCGAAAATCCTCCAGCCGCTGGCTGGAGCGCTTGTTGGGAGCCGATAAATGACCAGCGAAAAACTCTTCGGCGCCCCCGCACGAGGCGTGGGTGGCAACACCGACCACGACGGCCTGAAACTGGTGCTGCACCGCTACATCATCGATGCCATCGAAGAGTCGGGGAAAAACCTGCTGGAAGGCTCGCGCCAGTCGCTGGCGCAATTTGTCATCGACAAAGTCGCCGAGTACATCAACCGCATGCACCTGGCGATCTCGCGCTACGAGATGGAGCGCCTGGCCGAAGAAATCGTCGACGAACTGACCGGTTTCGGTCCGCTGGAAGTGCTGCTGCGCGACCCGGCCGTCACCGAAATCCTGGTCAATGGCCCGCACCGGGTGTTTATCGAGCGTGACGGCCTGCTGCACCAGAGCGACCTGCGCTTTATCGACGCGCACCATGTGGAGCGCGTCATGCAGCGCATCCTCGCGCCGCTGGGGCGGCGCCTGGATGAGTCGTCGCCGATGGTCGACGCACGCTTGCCCGATGGCAGCCGGGTCAATGCGATCATCCCGCCGATTGCCCTGGACGGGCCGTGCCTGTCGATTCGAAAATTTCGCAGGGACATGCTCAAAAGCAGCGATCTGGTGGCCATGCAGACCATCGACCAGAACATTTTCGACTTCTTCCAGGAAGCGGTGGGCAAGCGTTGCAACATCCTCATCAGCGGCGGCACCGGCACCGGTAAAACCACACTGCTGAACATCCTCAGTCAGTTGATCAACCCCCATCAACGCCTGGTCACCATCGAGGACGTGGCCGAACTGCAACTGGCCCACCCCCATGTCGTACGCCTGGAAACCCGTCCACCCAATGCCGAAGGCCATGGTGAGGTCAAGGCCAGCGACCTGATCCGCAACGCCCTGCGCATGCGCCCCGACCGCATCATCCTCGGCGAAATTCGCGGCGTGGAAGTGATCGATGTCCTCACCGCAATGAACACCGGCCACGACGGTTCCATGAGCACCGTGCACGCCAACAATGCCGCCGATGCGTTGCTGCGCCTGGAAACCCTGGTGGGCCTGACCGGTCGCGTGGTCGCGGAAAAGACCCTGCGCCAGATGATCTGCGCGGCATTGGATGTGGTGGTCCAGTTGACCCGCCTGCCGGACGGTCGTCGTTGCGTCAGCGAGGTGGTCGAAGTGGTGGGCATCCGCGACGACGTGTACGTGACCAACACGCTGTTTCGCCATGACCGGCGTACCGGCTTCGGCTTCGTGCGCGAGGCGCTCAACCCGGCCGGCGAAAAACTGCGCCGCGAACCGGCCTAGCCCTGGAGGGGAATCGAGCATGACCGGGGCCATCCTGCTGTGCATCTGCCTGATCCTGATCGGCCTGTCGGTCCGCTCATTCCAGAACGGCTTGCGCCGCGCCCGTACCGAACGCGTGCTGGACCGCCTCGCCGAAGGCCAGCCGCAGCTCGTCGAAGAAAGCGCTTCCTGGAGCGGCGTGGAACGCATGTTCCTGCGCGCCGGCCTGGGCAAACCCAGTGACAACCTGCGCCTGTGGCTGACCGCCTGGGGCCTGGGCGCCGTGCTGGGGGTGATGCTCGCCGGTTGGCTCGGCCTGCTGGTGATGCTGCTGTTGCCGCCCGTGCTGCTGCGCCTGTACCTCGCCTGGCGTTACCAGCGCCGGATCAAACGCATGATCGAGCAACTGCCGCAATTGCTCGACCACACCGTGCGCAGTCTCAAGGCCGGACGCACCCTGGCCGACGCGGTGCTGGGCGGTATCGAGGTGGCCGAAGACCCGCTGAAAAATGCCATGGGCCGAATGCGGCGCAACGTGCAGTTGGGGGTCAGCCTGCCGGAGTCCGCCCACGATTTCGCCGAATTCTACGAACGCGACGAGTTCCGTTTGTTCGCCCTGGGCTTGAAGGTCAATCACCGCTACGGCGGCAATGCCAGCGAGCTGTTGGAAAACCTGATCAAGATGATCCGCGAGCGCGAGCAAGCCGCGCGCCAGCTGCGCGCCCTGACCGGCGAAACCCGGGTGACCGCCTACGTGCTCACCGCGTTGCCCATTTCGATGGTGGGCTATTTCCTGGCGGTCAACCCGGACTACCTGATGACCATGTGGAACGACGGCACCGGCCGCCTGCTGTTGTTCGTCGCCCTGATCATGCAGGTGCTCGGCTGCTTCACCCTGTGGCGCATGTTGCGGAGCGTATGAGATGGCTATTTCATTGCTGATCAGCGCCGTGTTGTTTCTGGCCGCCCTGGCGCTGGTGCTGGCCAACCTGATCAAACATCGGCGTGGTCAGCGCCTGGTTGCCCAGCGCCTGCAAGGCCGGATGGGCCGCGAACACCGTCTCGGTGCGATGATGCGGCAGTTGGGCAACAGCCCGCTGGCGCAACGCTCGGTCAGCCTGGACAACGAAACCCAGACGCTGCTCAACCGCGTGGGTTGGCGCAAAGCCAACCAGCGCTCGATGTTCGCCGCCTTCCAGATCGGCACGCCGGTGCTGCTGCTGATCGTGACCCTGATCACGCAGCAGGTGCTGTTTCCCAAGGGCGACTCGCCATGGCTGGTGCCCCTGATCGCGCTCGGCATCGGCTACCTGTTGCCCAAGCGTATCCTGGCCAGCGTGGCCAAGGCCCGCCAGCAGCGCATCTCCCAGGAAGTCTCGACGTTCATTCCGCTGCTGCGCATCCTGTTCGAATCGGGCATGGCGGTCGAACAGGCGCTGCGTGTATTGAGCATCGAAGCGCAACGCCTGCTGCCGGCGCTGACCCATGAACTGCGGCTGATACTGAACCGGGTCGACTCCGGCCTTGAGCTCAGTGAAGAGTTGGGCAAGACCGCCAGGCTGCTGGCCGTGGACGAGTTCACCGACACCTGCATCATCCTCCAGCAACTGGTTCATCAGGGCGCCGGCGCGATGAAGTCGTTGCTGGCGCTCAAGCAATTGCTCGACGACCGGCGCCTGACCCGCATCCAGGAATTTGTGTCGAAGATGTCGGCGAAGATGTCGGTGGTGATGATGGTGTTTCTGTTTCCCGCCTTGCTGATCGTGCTCGGGGGGCCGGCATTCATCGGCATCACCCGGGCCTTGAGTAACTTATGAGGAATGCTCGATGAAAGCCTTGATCGCCGGTTTGAGCCTGTTGCTGCTCGGTGGTTGCGCCACCGATGGCCAACCCCCCTGGAGCGCCCTGACGGCCCCCGGCAGTTGCCCCAAGCCCGACGCCGAACAGACGCTGTCGTTGAACCTGGCCGATGAAATGGCCAACGACGGCAAACTGCACGCCAGCCTGGCCAACCTGCACACCCTGCCGGCCAGTTTGCCCCAGGTGCGCCTGCGCCAGGCCAAGGCGTATCGCTTGCTCGGGCGCAGCGCCGAGCCGCTGTACCGCAGCCTGCTCGGCACCTGCATGGCCGCCGAAGGCGAACACGGCCTGGGGCAAATGGCCGCGGCCAAAGGCGACAACGGCCTGGCCATGGCCCATTTGCAGCGCGCGGCGCGGCTGGCGCCCACCGACGAGAAAATCCGCAATGACCTGGGCGTGGTGTACCTGAACCAACTGCGCCTGGAAGATGCACGGTTTGAATTCATGACCGCCATGGAGCTCAAGCAGAGTGACCCGCTGGCGGCCATCAATCTGGTGACGCTGCTGATCTATCAAGACAACTGGAAGCAGGCCGCGCAGGTGGTCAGCCAGACAGGCCTGGGCCCCGAACAAGTCACCCAGGCCCAGGCCCGCGCCGAGCAACTCAAGGCCTCAAGCGTCAAGGCCGCAAAGGCCAAGGATCAGATCGCCACGGTCAGTGAAGCCCACAGCAACCCGAGGAATTGACGATGAAACTGCCCTGTCTTGCCAGCCTGGCCGCGCTGGCCCTGCCCCTCAGCGTCATGGCCATCGAGCCTGGCCCGTCCTCCCCGCAGCAGGCCGCCACGGAGGACTGGCTGGCCCTGCAGGTCAGTGGCCGAGCTGCATCCACCACGCCACAGGCAGCCTCCGCCGCCGAACGCGACCTGGCCGCGCAGCGCTGGGTGGACAGCTTCAAGCATGAGATTCCGGAGTTTTTCGAGCAGAAAGTCGGCGGAAAAACCGAGGGCGGCAACTGAGCACGCAAAAATGTAGGAGCGAGCTTGCTCGCGAAAAACTCACAGGCGCCGCGTTCATTCAGCAAGCACGCGTTATCGTTGACGTTTTTCGCGAGCAAGCTCGCTCCTACATCATCATCGACCGTTGCCTTCAGTGCGCCGTCACCCGCTGGCGCATCGTCGCGTTGTTGGGCGCCAACGCCAGGGCCAACTGCGTGCGGTTATGCATATGCGTCAGCCGCAGCACCTGGGAAACATACAGCTTGACGGTGTTCTCGGTGATGCCCAGCTCGCAGGCAATCTGATAATTGGTCTGTCCCTTTCCGACCAGCCTGGCCACGTCCAGTTGGCGCGGTGACAGTTGGTGGAAAATCGCAGGCATTTCAACCTGGCCCGCCTCCTGCGTCGAGGCCTCTTCAGCGTCCGGCCCGGGCGGACTGCGGCGCACTTTATCGAGATCCTGGTACAGGTCGTCGATCGTTTCGGAGAGAAATTGCAGCTTCTGGTTCAGGTTGCCCAGTTGCAGGTCTTTCCTGCGCTCCTGCAACGCGACTTCCTGGCGCTGCAAACCTTCGAGCAATTCGTCCAGATTGATTGGCTTCTGGTAGTAGTCCGCGATGCCGGCGCGCAAGGCCTTGATCACGTCCTGCTTGTCGGAGCGCCCGGTCAACATGATCGACTCGAACACCCGCTGCCTGCCGGCAATCTTTTGCAGCGCCTGGACCAACTCGATGCCGTCCATGCCCGGCATATGCAGATCGCACAGCACCAACCCGATTTCACTGTCTTCGCTAAAGCGCTTCAAGGCTTGCTGACTGGACTCACAGGGGACACAACGGAACCCGCTGCTTTCAAGAAACTCACACAGCTCTTCCACGATCAGCGGCTGATCGTCGACCACGAGCACTTTTACCGCAGAATTAAGCTTGTTCACGCGCTACTCCATGCCTGGCAAGCCAAAGATTGACCCATCCTCAAACCACTCAATTCCTATACAACGCCTTATTAAACGTAGACGTACTTCCCGACTCTGTACATAGCGCCAGAGCCCTGCGGCGCTCAGTGGATCCAAAACCAGACCAGCGTAAATCCCACCAGCAGGAAGGGTGCAAACGGCAGTTTTTTTGACGGTTCGGGGGCCAGGTGCCCGAGGCAATCCGTAAGCCTTTGACCCATAAGCGGCCAGAGCTTTGGCGCCAGCAACAGCCAGAGCACACTCGTCAGGGCGGCGCCGATAAACGCACCCAATAAATACTCGGCGTCCGAGACCAATGCCAGGGCTGCGAGCAGCTTCACATCCCCGGCGCCGAGACGGCCCAGGGCGTAACCCGGCAAGGTCAACAGCAGCGCCAGCACAAATGCCCACAGGCCTTGGCCGACCGAGGCGCCGAGCCAGGTGCTGCCGGTCCAGAACAGGTAGACCCCGCCCAGCAATGCAACCCCCAGCGTCAGGCGGTTGGCGAGCAATCGCTGCCGCGTGTCCTGCACCGCACACACCACCAACCACACCATCACCACTACACCCTGGATCACGTAAAAAACCTGCCTTTTCGCTGATTGATTCTATGCTGATATCAAGTAGTAGCCGTCAGGGTAGACGCGGTGATGAAAACTAGCCTCCCCCACAAGCAGAAAGGCACAGCCGCGATCGAGTTCGTGGCCGTCTTCGTGATTTTTTTCGCGGTGTTCTATGGCATGGTCAGCTATAGCCTGCCGCTGCTGTTGCTGCAGTCGTTCAACCAGGCCACCGCCGAAGCGGTACGCCTCAGCGTGGGGCTCGACCCGGCGATGCAGGGCTACAGCAGCGCCGTGCAAACCACCGCCAGAAGCGCAATCAGCGACCGCCTGAAGTGGATCCCCAGCGCCTATCACTTCGATGCGGCAACCCATGTCAGCACCACGTTCGTGAATGGCCTGCTGTCGGTACAGATCGACTATCCCTCAGCCAATCTACAGGCGGTGATGCCCTTCATCGTGCTGCCCGGCATTGGCAGCGTGCCGCAGTTGCCGGCGACGCTGCGGGCCCAGTCGAGCTTGCAGTTTTGACGTCGGGGGACACGCTGTTCGGGCGTTTGCTTGGCCGTAGCGCTGCGCTGGCAATCCTACCCGCTGCGCCGCCTTCGGCCGGTTTGCAGGTGCAACTGGATGCGCAGGGCCAGGTGCTCGGTATCAGCGGCACACTGCGCTCACAGCTGGCGCCCCATGCCGAGGCGGCGCCGCTGCGAGCCTTGCTGCGCGCCCATAGCGCCCTGACGGTGGAGGGCGTTCCCGCCGACTGGCAGCGCCATAGCCTTGACCTGGATTTCCAGGGCATCGCCGGGCAGGTGCTGCACACCCGTGCCACCCTCGAGCCGCACGACACCGGGTGGCGGCTGCATGCGGTGGATATCGGCGATCTGCTCAGCGGCCGACGACTGGCCGAGCAGCGTGAACAGAACCAGCAATTGACCAGTCAGGCCAGCGAGCAATTGCGCGTGTGCAGCCTCAGCCGCTTGCCCGAGGTGTTCAACGACCAACTGTGCAGCGTGGCGCAGCGCTGGCGAATCCCGTGTATCGCCCTGGCGCTTGTTGATCAAGAGGACCAGGGCTGGGTGATCTACAGCCAGTACGCCCAGCATGACGCGCCGCAGTTGTGGCACACCGGGCAGCGCCTTGGCACGTGCCTGGACTGCCTCGACGGCACCGTTCCCTCGAGCCTGCACGTCACTTACGGTCACGGGGAGCACCCGCGGCTGCACAGCGTGTTCGGCAATGCCGACGGTTTCCTGGTGCCCTACCGCGATGCCCAGGGTGTCGCCGCGTGGCTGTTGTGCGCAGCCTTCAGCGGTGAAGCCGACACACGTGAGCGCGACTGGCTGGACCTCGCCGCCGCCCTCGCCGCCCCGCTGCTCAGCCGTCTGCGTGAACAGCACCACCATCTGCAACTGGAACGCCAGGAAGCCCTGCAGGGTTTGCTGGGCACCGGCTGGTGGGAATTGCTGCCCGCCGGCGGCGAGATCCAGCTCGCACCGCAGTTGATGCGCAACCTGAGCGGCGAAGAAAGCCCTACCCGTCAACGCTTGGAAACCTGGCTGAACCTCATCCACCCGGCCGATCGCCAGGAACTGCACAGCCGCCTGCACGACTTGCAGACCCTCGGCAAACCCTTGCTCGCCAGCGTGCGCCTCAACCGTGGCGACAGCGACCAGCCACCCACTTGGTACCGCGTGCAGGGCCAGGCCCTGGGCGCCGGTGAGCAGCGCCGCTGGATCGGCTTCATGCTCGATATCAGCGACGTCAAGAACCAGCAACTGCAAGCCGACGCCGCCCACGCCCGCCTGGACAACCTGATCGCCAGCTCGCCGGCGGTGATCTATGTGCAGCGCTACGTGAAAGGCGCCCTGGAGCCGGTGTTTTTCAGCGACAGCCTGCTGCCGCTGCTGGGCCGCACGCTCGCCGAATGCAGCCACGACAGCCTGGTGCAATGGGTCCACCCGGATGACCGCGACCTGTATTTCCAGCGTACGCGCCAACTGCTGCGCGAAGGCAGTGTGCGCAGCCGCTACCGGGTCCAGGATAAACACGGCGACTACCACTGGCTGCTCGACGAAGCCAAGTTGCTGCGCGACGACCTCGGCCTGCCGGTGGAGGCGGTCGGCCTGTGGCTGGACGTCACCGAGGCCACCCTGGCCGCGCAACAGGTCAAGGACAGCGAGGAACGCTACCGCATCCTCGTGGAAGACTCCCCGGCGATGATCTGCCGCTACCGTCCGGACCTGACCCTGACCTTTGGCAACACGCCCCTGGCCAACTACCTGGAGTGCCTGCCCGGCCAATTGCCGGGGCTGAACCTTGGGCACTGGTTATCGCCCGAGCAACGCGCGGCGTTCGTGGCGCGCATCGAGCAACTGACCCCGGAATTTCCCGTCAGCACGGCGGAAATCAGCCTGCAACTGCCGGGGCGCGAGCATGCCTGGTGGGTGTGGTCGGACCGTGGCGTGTTCGACGAACACGGCAATCTGCTCGAAGTGCAGGCCGTGGGCCGCGACAACACCGAAGTGCGGCGCTCGCAACAGCAACTGACGCAAAGCGCGAAAATGGCCACCCTCGGCGAAATGGCCACCGGCCTGGCCCATGAGATCAACCAGCCGCTGAACGTGATGCGCATGGCCATCGTCAACGTACTCAAGCGCCTGGGCAATGGCGACGCGCAGATCGACTACCTGACGGAAAAACTCCAGCGCATTGACGCGCAGGTACAACGCGCGGCGCGGGTGGTGGACCACATGCGCGTATTCGGCCGCCGCTCGGAAGTCGAGCAGCAGCCCTTCGACCCGGCGCAGGCGGTGGAAGGTACCCTGTCACTGCTCAGCGAAGGCCTGCGCGGCAAGGGCGTGGAAATCAAACTGACCCAGGCCGATACGCCTGTGCAGGTCAGAGGCTACGCCGACCAGCTGGAGCAAGTGCTGATCAACCTGATGGTCAATGCCCGCGATGCGCTATTGAGCCTGAAGCAAAAGCACCCGGACCTGCGCCCATGTATCGCCCTGCACACCGAACACGACAGCCGCCACGTGCGCATCTGGGTCGAAGACAACGGTGGCGGCATTGACCCGCGTTTGCTGGAGCGCATCTTCGAGCCGTTCTTCACCACCAAGCCGATTGGCGTGGGCACCGGGCTGGGCCTGTCGGTGAGCTACGGCATCGTTGAAAACATGGGCGGACGCCTCAGCGTCAGCAACGGCGAACACGGCGCGCGGTTCTGCGTGGAGCTGCCCAGGGTCACCGATGCTTAAATCACCAGATAGGCCTCGCCGGCCTGGCCGCAGCTCAGGTTGGCGCCCACGGTCACGCTTGCCAGGCTGATACCCAAGCTGCTCAACAGGTTGTTAAGGATCGGATTGAGCAGCGGGCTCAGCACATTGTTCAACATGGGCGTCACCAGCGTGCTGACGCCACTGAGCAACGATACCGTGCCGGCGATCACGCTTCCCAAGGGGTTGCTCCCCACCGGTTGATAAGCAGTAATGCCGACGCCATTGAGGGCTGTGGTAAGGCCACTGACCAGGTTGGTGGCCGGTGCAAACGTTTGATAGCTGGGGGCCAGCCCCACATTGGCGGGCATGGCAAAGGGCGTGGTGCTGGAAAACACCAGGTTCTGGATACTATTGCTGCCCGCAATCGGGCTTTGTACCTTGATCCCGACGCCGCCCCCCGCAAACGGTACGCGAGGGTCGCAACTGCCGATGCCGAGGATCTTATGGCACGTCTTGATGCCGAAATCGATCAAGGCCAATGGCTCCACGGTCATTGGCTGTGTGGATGAAAATGCATTGCTGATATTGCCCACGTTCAGCGATGCCGCCGAGGTGGTGGTGTAGGCCGTCAAGCTCTTGGTGCCCGCGCCTGCCGCCGGGCAGCTATAGGCGGTGACATAGCTGCTGGCGCCGCCGGCATCCAGCACGATCTTCAGCGGCAGGTTGCCCGGCAGTGCCAGCACGTCCAACTGTTGGCAACCGGCGCCCAACAGGCAAAGCGTCGAGTTAATCGTGGTCACCAGGTTCAAGCTCAACAGGCCGTTGAGGACCGGTGTCAGCGGCCCCACCAGGTCATTTACCGCCGTGGTCAAGCCGGACAAACTGCCGAGCACCGGCAAACTCACGGTTATCTGCGTGCGCAGTTGGGCGGTGCGCACATAAATTTTATTCGGGCCCAACGGGTTGGCCGCCGCCAGCATCGGATTGCCGATGGCCGATAACTGCGGCGGCTCCATGACTTTGATCTGCGTGGTGATATTGGCCAGCCCCAACAGGCTCACGGGCAGCGTCACCGCCGCCGCGCTCTGGTTGCCGGCCAGTTGCACCACGCCCTGGACCAGCTGAAAGAGCTGAAGATTGGCATTCAGCGCGGCGGCGGTGATACCCGTCTGCAGCTGCAGGATTTTGCCCAGTGTGAGCGGCAACGGATTGTTGAGCGTCGCCCCTTTGATAGCACCCAGCGCGGTGACTGCATCCAGCGTCAACGGGTCGCTGCCCAGCACGGTGATTGCCGCCTGAACCAATTGCGAGGCGCTCACCGTGGTGCTCAGCAGTTGGGTGTAGTCGCCGGCGGTGACATGCAGGTCGACGGCCAATTGATCGAGGTAACTGAGCATATTGATATTGCTGTTGAGCAGGCCGTTCCAGCCGAGCACAGAAACATTGACCCCACCACCGAGCAGCCCACTGAACACCGCGTTCATCATGCTGGCACTGGCGGTATCAAAGTTAACCAACGTGCTCCTGATGCTCAACTGCGCAATCGGCGGGGTGGGTTTGGCCGCCACTGCCGTCGCGCTCAACCGGGTATTGAGGTTGACCGAGTTACCCGACATCAGCGACCAGATGCCACCGGCCACGCTGGTGGGCACGGTTTTGGCGACCACCACCTCAATGGCTGACGACAGCGCCGGGTTGGCAGCAAACACCCGTCGGCCGGAAGCCGCCGTGGTTACCGCGCCGCAGCGGGTGACCAAGGTATTGCCGTTACCCGTCACAAATTTATTACGCGCGCCACTTTGCGTCGCATACGCTGCTGCGCTCAAACCCGCTGCACACGTGCCATTGCGGCTTACGGCCTCCAGCGCTGCGGTGTCCGCGACCCCTTGCAGCTTGCGTTTTTCCAGGTAAAGCCGCCCGCTGTCCACCGCCAGCAACGTAAACGCCAACACCAGCCCCAACACACCCACCGCCATCAGGCCGATAGCGCCACGTTGCTTGCCATGAAATCGGGGAGACATCGAGCACTCCTGTGCCGGCGAGTCGCCGAGCGTTTACGCTCCTGAGGGTATGGATGAGTGTAGACAAGAGTGGCGGCTGGCAAGGGTCAATGTGGAAGGGGGTTGCCGCCGATGAACAATATCTACAGAACTTCGCAGGCTACAGCCGTCAACGCTAACCACGATGCGAAGCGAGTCGCTCTTGATCTTGATCTGCTTTTGATATCAAGCGCCCCGTCAAACCATGCTGGCTGAACGCAGGAGCGGATATGCCCCCAGCATCCTGGTCGGCCCAGAGGCCGCCATCGGGGGCAAGCCCCCTCCCACATTTGGATCGCGGACTGGCAAATGATGCCGGTCGGCTCTAAGGCCGCCGCGCTTTTGCTTTT
>NZ_CVTN01000067.1:8268-11047 GCF_900004915.1 Pseudomonas sp. 31 R 17 | reverse complement strand
TACTTTTGCGCTTTTCAAAAGTGAGCCGCTGTAAAAGCGGAACCATTAGCAGCCGTTACCGCAGAAACGGATATGTACTCGGTCCAATCCAACATCCTGGTCGGCCAGAGGCCGCCATCGGGGGCAAGCCCCCTCCCACATTTGGACCGGGATCGACACCAACATCCCGGTCGGTCCAGAGGCCGCCATCGGGGGCAAGCCCCCTCCCACATTATGACCGAGGAGGCCGGGAGGCCTTCACCGGAGCAGATCCCTTTCCACAAGGTCAGCGCGGCGGATAGTTGGCAAGTATCCTGGCCACCGTGCTGCGAATGGCATTACTCCGGTCCTGCGGATTCGGCGAACTGGCCATGATCTGCTCATCACTGCCCCGCCACACCAACTTACCGTCCCTGCCATCGAGCAAATCAATCTGCAGCGTCGCCACCTTGTAAGAGATGCTGCGCGTTTCGTTATACATCGGCGCCCCCCAATACCCATTCCACGGCCCGCCCCAGGCACCGCCGTAATTAGTGGTGACCTGTTGCTGACGGTCCTCGACGATCAGATAGGCCTGCACAGAGAGGTCGGCCTTGCTACCGGGCCCAGCGGGGCGCAGACCGCGCTGGTCAAGCTGCTCGCCCACCGCCTGGCGAATACGCTGCTCGGTCAGGTCGCTCTTGATACGCGGATCATCCGGACGATATTGCAGCGCCGGCTCTTTCCAGGCCCAGTTACGGTAGGCGCCAAAGTCGCGGCTGGCGTCAAAGTCATGATTGACCTGATTACTCTGGCAACCGCCCAGCAGCAGGACAACGGCAAGCGTAGCGATACGACGAAACATGAGGGTTCTCCGATGATCGGTCCGGCTTCAGTTGAGCATAGCGGTTAACGCGGAGGATACGCCGTCATTGCCTTCTGCACCGCCTGGCGCAACGCATCGGCGCGCTCGCTGAGGCTACCCTGGCTGCCCGTTTCGGCGCTCGCGCTCCACACCGGCTGGCCGCTGCGGGCGTCGAACAGATTGACGCGCACCACCACGACCTGCACTTCATAGGTGCGCACCATCGGCACCGAGTTGTACATGCCGTAGCCATTGCCATAGCGGTTGTAGCCGCCATAACCGTAGCCATAATCGTCCTGAACCTGACGCAGACGCTTCTCCAGGCGTACATCGGCGCTGACCAGCAGGTCCGGCGCACGCGTGTCATGCACCGGGCGCAGGCCGCGCTGGTCCAGCGCACCGCTGACAGCTTCGGCCACCTGGGCCGAATCCGCCCAGGCGGTGCCGGCCGGCAACTGGCCGTTGCGCCAGGCCCAATTGCGGTAGGCGCCATAGTCGCGCACCGGCGCCGGGTAAGCGCTGGCGTCAAAGGTGGTGGCCGCCTGGGCCGGGGCCGGTGGCATTGGCGCCGACGCGGCCACATAAGGATTGGGGCTCGAGCAGGCGCCCAGCCCAAGGGACAACAGGATCAAACAGAGACGACGCATTTCGACCTCCGCAGACTGGGCTGCTTAAACCGGACGGCACACCCAGTGCAAATAACGCCCAAGTCCGGCAAAGCTTGGGTGACGACGGTGAGCGAGCTCCATCTCCAACAGATCCTGCAGCTCGGCGCGCGCCTGGAACTCCACCGGCATATAGTCATGGAACACGCGCACGCCACTTTGGCTTTCGACCTGCCACAGCCCTTCGAGTTGCGCCGCCAATTCCCTTGGGTCCAGCGGCTGTTGCGGCGTGAGGCTCTGCTTTTCGCCGGCCATATCGTTCTTGCGCATCTTGCGAAAGTGGCCCTTGAGCAGGTTGCGATAGATCAGCGCATCGCGGTTATAGAACGCCAGGGACAACCAACCGCCGGGCAGCGTCAATTGATGCAGCACCGGCAGGATCGCATGGGGCTCGGCCAGCCATTCCAGCACGGCGTGGCACAGCACCAGATCGTAGGGCTCGGTGAGCTGGCCGAGCAAGTCTTGCCAGGGCGCCTGGATGAACGTGGCGCTCTGCCCGGCGTCGGCAAAACGCTGGCGCGCGCCGTCGAGCATGGGCGCGGCAGGCTCGGCCAGGGTCACCTGATGGCCACGCTCGGCCAGCCACAACGACATATGCCCCAACCCCGCGCCGATATCCAGCACGCGCAACGGGCGATCCGGCAACGCCTCGGCGAGATCGGCCTGCAACACCGCCAGGCGGATCGCACCCTTGGCACCGCCATAGATTTTCTCGGCGAAGCGCGTGGCCAACTGGTCGAAATGCCGGTCACTCATGGGCAAACCGCCGTTCGCTGTCGGCCAGCTTGGCGCGCACCACTTCGTTCATGTCCAGGCCCAGCTCACTGCACAGCAATAGCAGGTACAGCACGATATCGCCGACTTCCTGGCCGGCATGAGCGAGTTTATCGGCCGGCAATTGGCGCGACTGGTCTTCGGTCAGCCATTGGAAAATCTCGACCAGTTCGGCCATTTCCACACTGGCGGCCATGGCCAGGTTTTTCGGGCTGTGGAATTGCTTCCAATCGTTGGTATCGCGGATGCGGTGCAAGCGTTCGGTGAGGTGTTCGAGGTTCATTGGGGGCTCCTGAATGGGTATAGCTTCAGGGGGATGGGGAGTGAAGGCAAGTGAATAGCGGTGTTGCCCCCGATGAGCATAGGTATCTACACAACTCAGCAGCGCCCAACCGTAACCACGATGCGAAGCGAGCCGCTCTTGCTCTTGATCTGCTTTTGATCTTGATCTCAGGCGCCCCGTTAAACCACGCTGGCCGAACGCAGGCTTGAATCCGTGGGCAACCCGGCAGGACGC
>NZ_CVTN01000067.1:0-8216 GCF_900004915.1 Pseudomonas sp. 31 R 17 | reverse complement strand
TGCGCTTTTCAAAAGTGAGCCGCTGTAAAAGCGGAACCCATAGCAGCCGTTACCGCAGAAACGGATATGTACTCGGTCCAATCCAGCATCCTGGCCAGCCCAGAGGCCGCCATCGGGGGCAAGCCCCCTCCCACATTTGAAAAGTGTTCACAGATCAAAATTGTGGGAGGAGCGGTGCGACGATTCGACTTGCCCCGATGAGGCCCTAATCCACAACACTGAACTCAAGCCTGGCAGTCTGCCCGGCCTCATCCAACACACTGAGCTGATAGCGCCCCAACCGCTCAAAGCTGGCATTGATGCTGTCCTGATTGGCGCTATCCCCCAACGGCGCACCATTGAGAAACCACCAGCGCCGCCCGCTGCCGCCCAGTGCGGAGATTTTCAGGCGCAGCGCCTGTTGACTGGCAGCGGGCAAACGCAGTTGATCGCCCTCGCGCACGCCCACAATGGACAACGGCGAAGCGGCGGCCAGTGCCGGCGGCGGGCACTCCGGGTCGGCGGCCGGGATGCGTGCTTCACGGCGCTCCACCCTGGGCAGCCAGGGCTCCAGCGGCGCCGGCCACAGGGCGATATGCTTCGGTTCGGCGCCAGGGCAATGGGCGTCCACGCGCAAGCCCTTGGCGTTGACCCAGAGGTTTTCCATCAACCCCACGCTCAACGGCTGATCCAGTGCCTGCAACGTCGGCGGCGTAGTGTTATCCAGTGTCCAGGCAAACCGCTGGCGACGACAGTTGGGATCGCTGCGACTCATCGGCTGGCCCAGCGGCCAACAGATTGCCGCCACGCCCACATTGGCCGGCACCGCCTTGACGGGTGCGCTGATGCCGCGCTGGCTGTCGCGGTTGGTCAGTACGTCGTGCACCTGCAACATCAACGGCGCCGCCGACGCCAGGCCAAACTGCCCCGGCACCGGCGTGCCGTCCGGACGACCGATCCAGACGCCGATCAGATAACGCGGGCCGACACCAATCGCCCAGGCATCACGAAAGCCATAGCTGGTGCCGGTCTTCCAGGCCAGCGTCGGGCGCTGCACCAGTTCGGCCCGTGGGTCGCGGTCGGGGCGCGCCTGGCCGCTGAGGATACGCCGCACGATCCAGGCCGCCCCTGGCGACAGCAATGGCCGTTCGCGCAGCGCGTCATCCGGCTGCAGGCGCAGGGTGGCGCTCTTGCCGTCGCGGGCCAATGCACTGTAGCCGCTGACCAGCTCTTCCAGGCGACTGCCGGCACCGCCCAGGATCAACGCCAGGTTCGGCTCGGCCAACGCCGGCAACGCCAGCGGCATGCCGCCGATGCGCATCTGCGCGGCAAAGCGTTTCGGCCCGTAGGCTTCCAGCAATTGCACCGCCGGCAGGTTCAGCGAGCTGGACAGCGCCGTACTCGCCGGCACCGCCCCGGTAAAGCCCATGGAGAAATTGCCCGGCCGGTAATCGCCGTAGCGTCGCGGCACGTCCTGCAGCAGGGACTCGGAATGAATCAGGCCGTCGTCCAGGGCCATGCCATAGAGGAAGGGTTTCAAGGTGGAACCGGGCGAGCGCAGCGCGTTGATCATGTCCACATGGCCAAAACGCTTGGCATCATTGATATCCACCGAGCCGAGGTAAGCGCGCACCGCCATGGTTTCTTCCTCCACCACCAGGATCGCCGCCGAGGTATGTTCGGGCAAACGCGCACGCCAGCCCAGCAGCAGGTCTTCGAGGCGACGTTGCAGGGTGGCGTCCACGGTGGTGCGGATCAAGGGCGGGCTGTCGGGCCGGTTCAGGCGGCGCGCGAGCAAGGGGGCCAGGCTCGGTTCCAGGCGCGGCGCGAGCAGCAGCGGTTCTTCCAGGGCTTCATCGACCGCCGATTGCGGCCATACCTGGAACTCGGCGAGGCGGCGCAGCACTTTGTCCCGCGCCTGCTGGGCGCGTTGCGGGTGACGGTCCGGGCGCAGGCGGCTCGGTGCCTGGGGCAATACCGCGAGCAGGGCGGCTTCGGCGTGGGTCAGTTGCTCCGGGGATTTGCCCAGATAGGCCCAACTGGCCGCCGCCACGCCCTGCAGCGTGCCGCCGAAGGGCGCGCGGTTCAGGTACAGGGTGAGGATTTCGTCCTTGGACAGATGCCATTCCAGCTGTGCGGTACGCCAGAGTTGCCGCAACTTGCCCTGCAGGGTGCGTGAATGCGGGTCGAGCAAGCGCGCCACCTGCATCGATAAGGTGCTGCCGCCCGACACCACCCGCGCGCCGGTCAGGTTCTGCCACGTCGCCCGCACCAGCGCCAACGGATTGACCCCGGGGTGGCGATAGAACCAACGGTCTTCGTAGGTCAGCACCGCGTCCAGGTAATACGGTGAGACCTCGCGGGTGTGCACCGGATAGCGCCACACGCCATCGGCATCGGCAAAGCGCCACAATGGCGTGCCATCCTCGGCCAGCACCACCCGGGCCAGGTCGTCCTGGGGCAACGGCAAGGGCCAGATACGGTCGGCCAGCCATAGCAGGGCAATGACCAACAACAGGCTCACCAGTGTCCAGCGAGCAACAAAACGCAAATTCAACCGGGCAAACCTCTATGCTTGCAGGGAACTCGCCTGTCGCAACAACGACCAAAGGCACAGTTACGCCCACCTTCTTAATCAGGACACGCACATGCAGGTAGAAAGCTTTTTCGAATGGTTGGGCCAGGCGCTCGGCTCCGTCATCCGCTTTATCGTCGACGGTCTGAGCGGCTTGTTCGGAGCCTTGACCCACGCCGGCGGCAACTTTATCGATGGCTTGTCGCGCACCCTGGGCATGGACACCTCGATCATCAGCATCATCACCCTGATCGTCGGGCTGCTCTTTTTGTACTCGGCGGTACGCGCCTTTATGCGGGCCTCGGTCATTATCGGGATCATCTGGCTGGTGCTGGGCCTGTGGTTGTTGAGCTGGGTTGTGCACTGATCACAATCCCTGTGGGAGGGGGCTTGCCCCCTCCCACATTGGTTTTTCAGCGGCCCTTGATCACCATATCTGCCGGGGTTTCGCCCACCGCCTGCCAGTTCGGCCGATACATCGACTCCACCTGGGGCGGCGGCACGCGGTAGGTGCCCGGTGTCACTGCCCGTGCCAGGTACAGCAAGTGCGTGGTGCCGCCGTAACCGTCCAGGTTCATCGCCGCCACGTAGCGGTCATCACGAAACTCCTGATGCTTGAGCGACGCGTTCTGCATCGACTCGCGCCATTCCTTCACCTGGCTGCTGGCGTTCTCCAGGCTGGCCGCGCTTTGGGCCAGGTTCTGGTTTTCCAGTTCCAGGCCGGCGGGCAGCAGGTCGACCACCAGGGCATCCGGCACGCGTTGCTTGGCGCTGACCGCCAAATGCACCAGCACCAGGTCGCCGCTGTTGAGGCTGCGCAGGTTCAGCGGCTGGCCGTTCATGCCCAGGTATTCGCGACGGATGCTCAGGTTCTCACCGCCCGCTGCCGGTGGCACTTGTGGGTAACCGGAAATCGTCAGTTGCTGGTACACCGGCGTGTCCCCCTGATTGCTCAGGCTCAAGTCGCTGGTCAGCAGCTTGTCATCCAGTTGCAGGGTTGATTGCTGGTTGTTCAGTTCACGCACACCACCACTGCCGGTCAGCGACACTTGCCAGTTCGCCTCTGGCTGGGCGAGCCCGAGCCGCCCGGCGAGGAACAGCGAATTACGCTCCTGGGTCGACAAATACGGGCTGGCCGCCAACTGGTCCGAGAGCGCGAACAGACGTTCCTCGCGCTTGCCCTTGGCCAGGTCATTTTCTTCCAGCAACGCCAGGATCATCGCCTGATCGCGCAACGGGCTGCCGTAGTCGGCCAGCCATTCCTTGGCGCTGCGCTGCGCGGCCAGGCCGGCGAGCAGCGCCTGGTCCGCACGCGGCTGGTCGCCCATTTTCTGCAGGGCAATGGCCAACTGCACCAGGGGCAAGCCGGAACGCGCATCGCTGCGTCGCTCGAAGATACTGCGCAAGGCCCCCAGCGGCGCCTGCTGACTGCGCGCCAAAACCATGCCGGCGTAGGCCTGCACGGCAAAGCGGGTGTGTTCGGCGTTGTCGCTGTAGTCGACTTCGATCAGGTTGCGCTCCTGCACATAGCGCAGCAGACGCTCACTGGCTTTCTTCAGCGCCTCGGCCGGCACTGCAAAACCCTGGTCACGGGCGCGCAGCAGGAAGTCGGTGACATAGGCGGTCAGCCAATATTCTTCCTCGCCGTCGGCGCCCCACAAACCGAAGCTGCCGTTGTAGCGCTGCATGCCCAGCAGGCGTTCGATACCCAGCTCGATCTTGCGTTTACGCTCGGCATCCGGCTCGCCCTTGATGCTCAGGCGTTTAAGCAACGCGTCATCGGCGTAGAGCGATGGGTACAGGCCGCTGGCGGTTTGCTCCAGGCAACCGTAGGGGTAGGCCTTGAGCGCGCTGATCTGCGCACCGAGGTTCAACGGCGGCCGGCTGGACAGGCTCAATAACGCCTCGCTGCCTGCGCTGTCGAACTGCTCCAGCGTGCCCGCAGGCAAGCTCCACGGCTGGTCCTTGAGCACGGCGCGGTAATGCTTGAGCAACGCAGGGTAAGCAGGACGCACGCCCAGGGTCCATTCCCGGCTGAACGGCGGCAGGTTTTCACCGGGCAGATCCAAACCGTTGACCGTCACCTTGACCTTGCCATTGCCCAGGCCGCCCCAGGCTTTCACCGGGATGCGCAGCGTGGTGCGCTGGCCTTGTTTCAACTCGACGCTGTGCGCGCCGCCGTTGACCAGCTGCAACTGCCCTTCGGCGCTCAGTTGCACGTCCAGCTTCTGCGCCTTGCCCGACAGGTTGGACAGGTCCAGCGCCAACGTCGTCTCGTCACCACCGGCCAGGAAGCGCGGTGCCGACAACTCGGCAATCAGCGGCGCGGCGATCACTGTCTTGGCTTCGGCCATGCCGTAACGGTCATCGCTCCAGGCCTGGGCCATCAGGCGCAGCTCGCCGTTGAAATCCGGAATATCGACGCTGACTTCGCCCTCGCCCTGCTCGTTGAGCGTCACCGGTGCGCTTTGCAGGGCGACGATGGTCACGCTGGTGTCCGGGCGCTTGCCGCCCTTGGCCAGTGCCGCATCGCCCCCGAACGCCAGGCTGGCCAGACGGCCCTGCCCGGCTTCGATCAACTGGCCGTAGATGTCGAACTGGTCCACGCCATAGGCCTTGCGGCCGAACAGGCTGGAGTATGGGTCGGGTGTAGGGTATTCGGTGATATTGAGAATGCCCACGTCCACTGCGGCCACCAGCACATGCACCTGTTTGGGCACACTGCCGTCGGCGTTTTTGGCGGCGATCTTCACCGTCAGCGGCTGTTTGGGGCGCATTTTTTCCGGCGCCGTCAGCGTCAGGCCAAGCTTGCGCTGGGTACGGTCCAACGGCAGATGCAGCAGGCCCACCGCGCGTTTGGGGGTGATATTGGCTTTGCGCTCGCCGGGACGGATCACCAGCGCGCTCACGTACAGATCATGCCGCGACCATTTCGGGTCGAGCTTGACGGCGAAACTCTTGCCTTCGGCCGGCACGTCGATTTCCTGCCACCACAGCGGCCCCTCGGCGGACTCAACCAGCAGGTAGCCTTTACCGGCCGCCGGCGGCGTGACGGTGACGTTGGCGGTGTCGCCATCGGCATAGGCGGGTTTATCCAATGCCAGCTTGACCTGATCGGGGCGCACGGCGCCGCCTTCGGTGTTGTCCTGGGCCTGGTAGCCGGCCCAGAAGCGCAGGCTGCTGATCAAGCCGGTCTGCGGGTCTTCGACCTCGACGCGGTAGGGGCCCCACTCCACCTGGAAGCTGACCTTGGCGGTGTCGCCGGCCTTGATGTCGAGGGTTTGTTCGTCGAGGTTGAGGAATTTCTCGTTGTAGTGATAGCTCCAGCCATCATTGTCCGAGTAGTTCCAGTAATAGTCGCGGCGCTCACGCACCAGACGCACCTTGAGGTTCTGCGCGGCAAGTTTCTGGCCGTCCTGGTTGGCCACCAGCACTTCGAACTCCGCCGGGCCGTCGCCGTTGGTTTCAGTGCCATCAAACAGCCCGCGCAGGCCCGGCAACTGCTCGGCCGGCCAGATCGGCTGTACCAGGCGTCGGGTGATCGGCCGCCCGCCCGACTCCTGCAGACTGGCCTGCACGATCAATTGCAGAGGCGACTTGGCCTCGGCCCATTTGCTTTCCAGGGTCAGTTCTTCCTGGCCCTTGGCGTCCAGCGTGCTTTCGTCCAGCTCGAAATCCTGGCTCAGCTCTTCTTCGGTGACCGAGCCGAACTGGTAGCCCGGCAAGCTTTTCACCGCCTCACGCAGCGGGCGCACATAGACCTGCCCGCTGACCCGATTACCCGAGGCCGGCGCGCCGTACAGATAACGGCCATTGACCTGGATGACCGCGTCATCCGCCGGGCTCAGTGGCGTGTCACTGCCCTTGAGCTCCAGCGCCAGGCGCTCGGGCAGGAAGTCTTCGACGAGGAATTCATACAGCTGCGGCTTGCCGTCGCCCAGGTCGAATACCAACTGCCAGCGCCCGGTCGGTGCTTCGCCGGCCAGTTGCAGCGGGTATTGATAGAGACCGGAGGCGTCGGCCTCCCACACGAATTTGCGGCTGACCTGCTCATCGGGGCGCCGCACTTCGACGCTCACCGGTTGCGGCTTGACGGCGTTGCCGTCCTTGTCGCGCAACAGGGCGTTGAGCAGCACGGTTTCACCGGGGCGATACAGGTCACGCGGGCCGAACACAAAGAACTGCAACGGGTGCGACGGCTGCCCACCGATATCGAACTCGGCCAGGTCCAGCGCGGCACTGTCCAGACGCAGCAAACTGGTTTGTTCACCCTGCTTGGCCAGCAACACCTGGGCTTTTTTCGGCAGCGGCAACTCGGCGTGGCCACCGTCTTCGGTCTTGCCCTGGCCGAGTACGCGGCCTTCGGCATCGAGGATTTCCAGTTCGACGCCGTTCAACGCCTTGCCACCTTCCAGCGCCTGGGTAAATACATCCAGGCGATTGGCGTAGCGGTGCACCGACAGGCCGATATCACTCAAGGTAAACAGCGTGGCCGGTTGCGAATAGTTGTAGGTGCCCGAGGCACGCATCACCGCCAGGTACACGCCCGGCTGCTGCAATTGCTTGAGGCCGGCGATCGGCAGCAGCAGGGTTTCGCGGGTATTGCGCGCCGGGTTGAGGTCAAAACGGCCGCCGTAGACCAGGTCGGCCATCGGCAGCAATTCGCGGGATTCGTAACTTTGCAGGCTGGTGTTGCGCCCCCACTGCGCCAGGAACGCCGGCAGGGACTCGGCCTTGATCCGGAAGAATTCAACGTCGATCTTGTCGACGTTCAGCGCGATCACCGGCAGGCCCTCAGCCAGGCGTGTGGGCAACAGCGTGCCACGGCTGGCGAAGCCGACGGTGGCTTGCAGGTCGCGGGTTTCCAGGCGAGCGGTGTATTCGGCGGCAAGCAGGTTGTCGTTGACCGCCTTCACCCCGGCATCCACCGTCAGCACCAACTTGCGCTGCGGCTCCAGGTGGCGCAGGCGCAATTCCATCAAGTTATCGGAAAGCTCCCAGCCGCCATCGACCTTGCCCGACTTGCTGTCGACCAAATGGACTTTGTCGGCGAACTTCTGATCCGGGTCCAGGGGAATGGAAAAACTCACCGACAGGGTGCTGGCCCCGTCCAACTGCACCTCGGACACATCCACCACGCTTAACTCACGCCCGGCGTACCGCTGCTTCAACGCCGCCACATCCACCGCCGCCTTGGCCGGCTTGGGCGCCACACTCGCCGCCGGGGCAGAGGGCGCGGACGGTTTATCGGAAGAATCGCAGGCGCTCAGCAGGGCCAGCGCACAGGCCAGGAACAATCCTTTGTTAAGCATGGGGCACTCATAGTCAGAGGAAACCGAGGGTGAACTATATATCAGCGCCGACCAAGCTGCTGCGGAGCTGGTCACATTGACCGACGGAGGGTGTGTTGGTTCTGGGTGTCATTGGGGTCAAACCAAATCCAACATAAAATGCAGATCAACATGTGGGAGGGGGCTCGCCCCCGATAGCGGTACATCAGCAACAAAAGTTGCCTGACGTACCCACACAACTCTGTAGCCCCCACCGTAACCACGATGCGAAGCGAGCCGCTTTTGATCTTGATCTCAGGCGCCCCGTTAAACCACGCTGGCCGAACGCAGGCTTGAATCCGTGGGTAACCCGGCAGGACGCCGGGTTAGCC
>NZ_CVTN01000065.1:863196-870149 GCF_900004915.1 Pseudomonas sp. 31 R 17 | reverse complement strand
CAACTGGACTACCACCCCAACGGCCTGATCCGACAGGAAACCGGCTTCGACGGCCAACGCACCGCCTACGCCTACGACCTCAACGGCAACCTGCAGGAAAAGACCGAACACGGCGACGATGGCAGTCAGCTTGTTACCCGTTACGAGCGCGATCATGCCGGTCATCTTGTAAGAAAAACCTTGCCCGATGGCAACACGGTCGACTACATCTACGACCGCCAAGGCAACCTGCTCAGCGTCGAAGATGGCCACTGGGCGCTGGCCTACGAGTACGACAAACAAAACCGTCTCACTGCAGAACATCAAGGCTGGGGCACTTTGCGCTACGGCTACGATGCCTGCGGGCAACTTCAGCATTTATGCCTGCCGGACAACAACCGCGTCACCTTCAACCACGACAAAGGCGGCCACCTCTCCACCGTCGAACTCAACGGTGACGTGCTCACCTCGCATCTATTCAACGCCGGCCGCGAACACCAACGCCAACAAGGCCAACTGCTCAGTCACTACCACTACGACGACCAAAACCGCCTGCACGCCCACGCTGTCACCCAACAGCAAAACCACCTCTACCAACGCCAATACGACTACGACAAAGCCGGCAACCTCACCCGCCTGCTCGACACCCGCAAGGGCGAACACCGTTACCGCTACGACCCGCTCCAGCGCCTGACTCGCGCCGATCACTCGCAGGATGTGCAGGAGCGTTTCGGCCACGACCCCGCCGGCAATTTACTCATGCAGGACAGGCCGGGCCCGGACATCGTGGCGGGTAATCGCCTGATGATCCAGGGCGACCACCATTACGACTACGACGCCTTCGGCAACCTGATCCGCGAACAGCGTGGCAAGGGCCAGCAACTCGTCACCGAATACCGCTACGACTGCCAGCACCGGCTGATCGAAGTCACCCAACCCAACGGCCAGACCGCCAGTTATCGCTATGACCCATTTGGTCGACGCATCAGCAAAACCATCGAAGAGAAAACCACAGAGTTCTTCTGGCAAGGCGACAAGCTCATCGCCGAACACCATGCCGATCACCATCGCAGCTACCTCTACGAACCGGACAGCTTCCGCCCGCTGGCACTGCTGGAAGGCTTCGGTCCAGAAGACGTAAAGCCCTACCACTACCAACTCGACCACCTCGGCACACCGCAGGAACTTACAACGCCCTACGGCGAAATCGTCTGGTCCGCCCACTACCGCGCCTACGGCGAAATCAGCCGTCTCGACGTCGGCAAAATCGACAACCCACTACGTTTTCAAGGCCAGTACTACGACCAGGAAAGCGGCCTGCACTACAACCGGCATCGCTACTACAATCCGGATATCGGTCGTTACCTGACGCCGGACCCGGTAAAGCTGGCAGGTGGGATCAATGCGTACCGGTACGTGCCCAACCCAACGGGTTGGATAGACCCGCTTGGGCTGAGCACCAACTGTCCGCCGAAAGGGGCAAGCCAGCCAGCCTGTAAAATACCGGATGAACCGGACGCACCTGATATTTCACGCAAAGGCGCCTTCAGACAAGCGAAAAGAGACGCGGGAATACCAATGGTTCAAAGCCCAGACATGTTAGTAGACCCAGAAACAGGAAAGACTAAACAATACGCCACTGAAAAAATGACGGACAAAAACGGAAAAACAATCCTGGATGACACTGGTAGACCTATCGACACAAAGTTTTATCAATTCACAAGATCAGACGGCTCAAAGATCCTTATCCAAGATCACTCGGCTGGACATAAATTTGGTAGAGTAGATGGTATTGGGGACCATTCGTCACACTTCAATTTGCGCCCAATCGAAAAACCTCGAAAAGGTTATATTGAGGGCGCCAAAAAACATTATCCATTCAGGAAATGATCATGAAATACTGGAACGAGTTAGACGGAAGCAAACTTTTCAGTAAGATCTTCAGCTTTCCAGTTAAAATTGGAAAAATAGCCTTGTTCTCCATAAGAATAGAAAATGATCAACCTTGTATCGGCATGGGTTTTGATATACCCGAATTCCCAGACAACCTACCAGAAAAATGGAAAAACAAAGGACATAACACGTGTAGGGTCGGCATCATTTTCAATGATATTAAAAACCTGAAAATATCAAATATTCCTGCACATGAGCTCTTTACCATCTACATCAACAAAGAAGGTGATTATTTTACATTCGAAGCCATCAGCGACAGCGCTTCCATAACACTTAATGCTAAATTTATTTCTCTTAATGACCCTACCACTTACACCAACGGGCCAGACGACTACTACTTTAATTAGCTCATAACTAGAAAATACACTTGGCGGACGCACAACAATTCTGAGATATAAACAAAAAAGTGACCGATGAGCTCATTAAATCTACGTCATGAGGCACCCTCGAACCAACAGCGCTCTTTGGCACAAAAGACTATTACCTATGCAGAGACGAGAAATGAAATACTGAAATTACGTTGACAAAGCTATTTTTCCCAACAGAGTATTTAGTCACCCAGCTTATATTGGAAAAACCTCTATACATTCATTAAAGCTGAAGATTAGATGGTTATCTTTAGCCAGTCCGCCCGCTTACATAAACTGCACTGAACCGGGTTACCAGGACTGGGGCGCCGTAAGATGCCATATACTTCTAAAGCTGGTCCCCGTTAGCCGGTCTAAAATTGGTACCCCTGATGAACTACCTGGAAGAGGAAATAGACGATGCCTGCGCAGCTATGGCAATCGATGCCAAAAAGCTTGGACCGGACGAACTCACAACGCTGATAAATGCTCTTACGAGAAGATTTTTCAAATTTCAGAGCAACGTGCTCGACCCCGTCGAACTGAACGAGAAAAGCACGGAACACAACCCTAGTTTTTGGAAGGAAATACAGTACCGCGCTCCCAAAAAGCACCTGATTTTTCTGGTGTTTGATTCAAGATATAGAGGTTGGGAAGTTGACGACGCGCAAACTATTACGTCGATTTTAGGTGAGACCTCTGGATACCCATTCTGGATAACGGATAGACAACTAACGTTCCTAGTACACATGGATGATCATGACTGTGTCATTTGGGCTTGAAAAGGTTCACCACACCTCCTCTATAACTCCCATAGCCAACCCCAATTCGCCGCCCCACCCTCTCCCGCCTACACTCCCTCCAAGTTGTTTCAACGGACAGAGGATTCACCACCATGGGCAAACGTCACCCCAATCTCCCCGCCTGGCAATGGCGTCATTACCCACAAAACCATCAGCACCCGGCCAACCTGGCCTTGCACCTGATTGCCGTGCCGCTGTTCATCATCGGTTTCTTGTTGATCGTCTCCGGTGTGTTCAGCCTGAGCCTGGTCAGTGTCGCCATCGGCGTGATCGGGATCGTGGCGGGCCTGGCGTTGCAGCGTCACGGCCATAGCCTGGAAGCCCGGGCCAGTGAGCCGTTCAGCGACCGTAAGGACGCGGTGCAACGCCTGGTGGTCGAGCAGTTCGTGACGTTCCCGCGCTTTGTGCTCAGCGGTGGCTGGTGGCGCGCCTGGCGGCTGCGCCACCCGCGTTGAGCGTCAGGCGAAGACCACTACGGTCTGGCGGCTGAGGGCGATCAATTCGCCGGTCGGGCTCCAGAGCGCGGCGGCGGCGTGGCCGTAGCCGTCGCGGGCGTGTTCGATGTTGACGTGGTATTGGCACCAGTCGAGGGTGGTCAGGTTCTGCAGTGGCTGGATGAACTCGATGGTCCAGGTCAGGGTGCTGCCCGGCGCTGGTTTATTGAGGTGCGGGAGCAACGCCGGGGGCCAGGCATCGACCAGTGCGAGGATATGCGCCTCGGTCAGCGGCTCTTCCTTCACATCCCCACGCAAACGCACCCAACCGCCCATTTCACGGGATTTATTGCCGGTAAACGGCAGGCCGCCGACGCTCCAGCGCATGGCCAGGTGTCGCATGAATTCGGGCGTGACGCCCTTGATATAGGGCAGCTCCTGGCATTCTTCCCAATGCTTGAACACCGGTGGCGGCTCGCTCGCCACGTCGATTTCCGACTGGCGGGACGCACCGAAACTGGCCTGGACCAGGGTCGCCACTTCACCGTTCTGCACCACACGGCCCAGCAGTTGGCTGACGGCCTTGCCCTCGCGCAATACTTCAACTTCATAACTGGCCGGCACATCCGGCGCTACCGGGCCGACGAAGGTGATCGCCAGTGAGCGCAGCGGTCGGTCGGCCGGCACCTGCGCCCGCAAGGCCTCGTACTGCAAGGCGGCGACCAGACCACCAAAGGTGGCGCGGCCCTGGGCCCATTCGGCGGGAATGGTGACATCCAGCGGATGGCTGCGAGCAGCGTCGAGCAAATCACTAAAGCGCATGGCGACCTCACATCAAGCGAATGATGAGGGGATCTTAACCATCCACCCCGCCAGGTACAGCGCCTATTCCGGCCAAAAGCCGGACCGGTTCAGAAACAATGGGCGCTGAGCTTGTCCAGCACACGATCCGCCCGTGCCTCGGCCTTGACCATGCCGGCACGCCAGGTCGCAATGCAGGGCTGCAAGTCCGCCTGGTGCTCGGCCTGGAGCAGCCATTGCCAGCAATCATGCCAATCACCCAGGGCGCCCTGGGCTTTTTTCAAACCGACCACGACGTTGGCCGGCAGCTTGTCCAATTCGGGATACGCTTCGGCCGCATAGCGCACGCGCTTGATCAGCAAGCGCAAACGGTGGCGATCATGCTCTGGGTCCTTGAGCGCGTGATCGAGTGTTTTCCATTGCTTGGCCAGGCGCTTCTGGATGCGCGAGCGCAGGCCCCCGAGCAATTTCTGGTGTTGGGAGGCACGGATAAACCGTGGAAACGCATCGAGGATTTGCAGCAGGTGGGCCAGTTCCGGGCTTTGCGCGACCTGGCGATAGGCCTCAGGTTGCAGGCGCAGACGACGCTCAGCCGCCTGCTGGTGCCCGTGCTGTTGCAAGTACGCCGCCAGCACTTCGCGGTCACGCAATGGGGTGGTCAATTGGCCGACCGTGCGGGCGGCGGATTCAAGCTGTTCGACACCCGGTAACCCGCGCAAGGGCCGCAACAGGCTGCGCAGACGGCGCACCGTGGTGCGCAGATCATGCAAGGCTTCATCGTCGGTGACGGCGACAAGACGAGCCTGGCAGCTCAGCAACCCTACTTCCAGGCCAATGACCTGAGCAACTAACTGATTGACCAGCGCTGACATCCTGCCCTCCCTTTGCGATGAAAAATGCTATGCGTGGCTGATCAACGCCCGGCGCGTGACTCACGAATATAGAAGCGCGCCTTCTCGGCCTTGTTGGAGCAGCCTTCGAACGCTTCGAATTGCTGCTGGGTCTTGGCCCCCGTCAACAGCGACAACGCCTTGGAATAGCTGACAGTGCCGGCGAAGCCCTCGGCCTTGGCCAGGTCCAGTTCTTTCCAGGCGGCATCCAACTGCGACCCGCAGCTGTCGCGATACGC
The DNA here is from genome assembly GCF_900004915.1 of Pseudomonas sp. 31 R 17. Taxonomy (NCBI): domain Bacteria; kingdom Pseudomonadati; phylum Pseudomonadota; class Gammaproteobacteria; order Pseudomonadales; family Pseudomonadaceae; genus Pseudomonas; species Pseudomonas sp. 31 R 17. The sequence continues at coordinate 864,703 of NZ_CVTN01000065.1, read as the reverse complement.
GGTCTTCCCGGCACAGCCCGCCAAGGCCAGCAGGATCACAGGTACACACATCCAGGCTTTCATTGATGACACCTCAAAATATACAAAATCTGTCGTAGCCTGTAGACGTTGCCTACAGGGAAAAGTGCCTTGTCCCTAGCCTGAAATCAGTAGTACCTATTGCCAGAGCATACCCGAGCCTCGTAGCGATTCTGGAAAAATATTCTCAGGGCTCACCAAGGATTGAAGCGGCCCCCTGGATGGGTGCATTGTGGGCACCTGTTTTGCGAAGGGTCTGGTCATGAAAAAACGTGTTGCCTTGGTGTTGGGCTCCGGCGGGGCCAGGGGCTACGCCCATATCGGCGTGATCGAAGAAATCGAACGACGCGGCTACGACATCGCCTGTATTGCCGGCTGCTCGATGGGCGCCGTGGTCGGCGGAATCTATGCCGCCGGCAAGCTGGACGAGTATCGAAACTGGATCGAAAGCCTGGATTACCTCGACGTATTGCGCCTGGTGGACGTGAGCTTTCGCCTGGGCGCGATTCGCGGTGAAAAGGTGTTCGGGCAGATCCGCAAGATCGTCGGCGAAATCAATATCGAAGACCTGCGCATCCCCTACACCGCCGTGGCCACCGACCTCACCAACCAGCAGGAAATCTGGTTCCAGGAAGGTTGCCTGCACCAGGCCATGCGCGCCTCGGCAGCGATCCCCAGCCTGTTCACGCCGGTGATGCAAGGTAACCGCATGCTGGTGGACGGTGGTTTGCTCAACCCGTTGCCTATCGTGCCGGTGGTGTCGAGCCATTGCGACCTGATCATTGCGGTCAACCTCAACGCCACCAACCAGAAGCACTATCACCTGCCGGTGATCCAGCGCCCGCCGGCATTCAAAAGCCGCTTCAACAGCCTGGCCAAATCGTTGGGCTCGCACCTGCCGTTTCGGCGTAAACAGGCCGAGCAACTGATGAAGCTCGAGCAGGAAGCCTTGCAGGCCCAGGCCGCCGAGATCAACCCATGGCTGGACTCGGCCGAGCCCGAATCCCAGCAACCCGCCGCCGCCCCGGAAAAAGCCGGCGCGCCGAAGTCGGCCACGGGCTCGTTCATCATCGACAATGTCGGACCCGCCTCACTGCTGGACCTGATCAACCAGAGTTTCGAAGTGATGCAAACGTCATTGGCACAATACAAAATCGCCGGTTACCCGCCGGATGTGCTGATCAACGTGCCAAAGCGAGTGTGCCGTTTTTTCGAGTTCTACAAGGCGCCGGAGTTGATCGCGCTGGGTCGGGAAATTGCCAGTGATACGCTGGATCGGTATGAGAGTGAGCAGGCCTGAAACTCTGGCTGTTAGCCCTCATCGGGACATAGCCATCGACACAACGTTGTAGGCCGTAGCAGCCAACGGTACCCACGATGCGAAGCGAGTCGCTTTTGATCTTGATCTGCTTTTGATCTCAGGCGCCCCGTTAAACCACGCTGGCCGAACGCAGGCTTGAATCCGTGGGCAACCCGGCAGGACGCCGGG
>NZ_CVTN01000065.1:735863-863146 GCF_900004915.1 Pseudomonas sp. 31 R 17 | reverse complement strand
GAGGTGCCGAGTGGTGGGGCAAGAGCCCTTTGCTTACTTTGGGGCTTTTCCAAAGTGAGCCGCCGTCAGGGCGGAACCCTAAGTGGCCGTTACCTAAATAATGGATATGTACTCGGTCTGATCCAGCATCCTGGTCGGCCCTGAGGCCGCCATCGGGGGCAAGCCCCCTCCCACATTTTGATCTGTGAATACATTCAAAGTGTGTGAGGCCGCCTCAGGCCCCGGCAAACTCAAGCACCCAGCAACCGATACCCCACCCCCACCTCAGTCACGATAAACCTCGGCTGCATCGGGTCATCCGCCAGCTTCTGGCGCAAATGCCCCACCACAATGCGCAGGTAGTGGCTGTCTTCGGTATGGGTCGGCCCCCAGATATCCTTGAGCAATTGCTGCTGGGTAATCACCCGCCCCGCATGCCGCGCCAGTTGCGCCAGCACCGCGTACTCCTTGCGGGTCAGCGCCACTTCGACGCCGTCGAGCAGCACGCGGCGGTAGGCCAGGTCCACGGTCAGCGGGCCGAAACTCAATGCGGCCTCCTGAGCCTCCCCCGCTGGCGCCTGGCGCAATAATGCGCGCACACGGGCGAGGAACTCCTGGATACCGAACGGCTTGGTCACGTAGTCATTGGCGCCACCGTCAAGGGCTTCGACCTTCTGCGCTTCGCTGGCCCGCACCGAGAGCACCAATACCGGCACCGTCGACCACTCGCGAAACTCGCGCAGCACCTGCTGGCCGTCCATATCGGGCAAGCCCAGGTCAAGGACGAGCAAGTCCGGTTTGCTCAACGCCGCCTGAGCGAGGCCTTCGTTGCCGCTACCGGCTTCGATCACCTTATAGCCTTGGGAGGCCAGGCTGATGCGCAGGAATTTGCGGATCTGCGGTTCGTCATCAATGACGAGAATCGTCGCGGTCTGGCTCATGGTGTCTCAGTTAAAATCAATTAAAAAACCAACCCATGTGGGAGCGAGCCTGCTCGCGAAAAACGTCTAGGCGCCGCGTACATTCAGGAAGCCATCTTTATCGTTAACGACCTTCGCGAGCAAGCTCGCGCCTACAGGTTTTGCTCCAGGGCAGGTTGTGTCGGCAATGGCAGGAACAAGGTAATACAGGTGCCCCGCCCTTCAATACCGTCGGCCACACTGATGTGCCCACCGTGCGCGCCGACCATGCCCTGGCAGATCGCCAACCCCAGGCCGGTGCCCTGCCCGCCGCGATCACCGCGCGCAGCGGTGTAGAACATATCGAAGATTTTTGCCCGTTCGTCCTCCGGAATTCCCGGCCCCTCATCGGCTACGGCAAAAAACACTTGGCCGTCCGACACGCCGGCGCTCAACTGCAAGCGGCCCTGGGGCGGCGAAAAGCGCGCGGCGTTTTCCATGACATTGACCAGGGCCTGCTCGATCAACGCCGCATGCACATAGAGCAAGGGCAAGTCCGGCGGCACATCGGTGTCGACCTGCAAAGGCGCCAGCACGGCGCGAAGGCGGCCAAGGGCACTGCCGACGATATCCCCGGGCGACACCCAATCGCGCGCCAGCTTCAGCGCACCGTGGCCCAGGCGGGTCATGTCCAGCAGGTTCTGGATATAGCGGTCGAGGCGCTCGGCTTCATCACGGGTCCCTTCGAGCAATTCGCGACGGTCCTCCAAGGGGATCGCCTCACCCAGCGCCAGCAGGCTGTCGATACTGCCGCGCATGGAGGTCAGCGGCGTACGCAAATCATGGGAGACGGAGGCGAGCAAGGCGCTGCGCAGTTGTTCGGTCTCACCGTGCAAACGCGCGGACTCCAATTCCTGCGCCAACTGCGCACGCGCCAACGCCTGGGCCAACGGCTGACTCAAGGCCGTGAGCAGGCGACGGCGTTGGCCACTCAACTCCATGCCGGCTTTCGCGCTGACGCCCAGCAAGCCCAGGGGGCCCTCTTCACCCGACAACGGCCACCACCACCAGCGTCCAAACGGCAAGGTGCCTGTGCCCATGCCTGCCGGTTGGTCGTGCTGCCAGGCCCAGTCGGCGGCGGCACGCTCGGCCTCGGTGAGGGTCAGCGGGCCACCGGTCTCGATCGTCCAACCGCCCTGGCCGTCGCGATTGACCAGGCACAGATCCAACTCATTCCAGCCTTGCAGGTGATGAGCCGCTGCACTGATGACCGCCTGGCGGTCCGTGGCGGCGGTGAGCTTGCGTGACAGGTCGAGCAGCTCGCTGGTTTCTTCCTGGGTATCGCGCAGCGCCTGTAATTGCTGACGCTGGCGTGCGGCCAGGTTGCCGGTGAGCGCCGCCATCAACAGGAAAAACAACAGCGTCAGGACGTCCTCTTCACGCTGGATGGAAAAGGAGAAATTCGGTGGGATAAACAGAAAGTCGTAGGTCATGAACGACAACGCCGCACACACCAGCGAAGGCCCCAGGCTGCTGCGCACCGCCACCAGCAGCACCGCAGCGAGGAACACCAGCGAGATATTCGGTAACGGCAAGAGGCTGGACACACCCCACGCAAGGCCCGCCGCGACAAGGGTGGCCACCACGGCCAGGGCATAATCGAACCAGCGCAGCCCGCACACATCCGGCAAGCGCGGTGCCGCAGGTATATCGTCGCTGTCGAGTACGTTGATTTCCAGGCCCCGCGCATCGCGCAGCAAGCGTGCGGCGAGGCCGCCACCGAACAGGCGCCGACGCCAGCACATGCGCGACTGCCCCACCAAGACCAGACTGGCGCGGCGCTCGGCGGCATGCTGGATCAACGTCCTGGCCACCTCGCCGGCCCGCAGCAGCACCACCTCACCGCCCAGGCGTTCAGCCAGTTGCTGGGCATTCTGCAGGCGCAGCCGGGACTGTTCATCCCGCGCGCGGCCGTTGTCGACATGCACCAGGCTCCATGGCAAATGCCGCCGCTGGGCGACACGGCTGGCATGGCGCACCAGGCGTTCGGCTTGCGCATCGCCATCGACACCCACCAGCAGGCGACCCCGCACCGCCGGCGCCGCCTGGCCGAGCTGGCGATATCCCTGGGCCAGATCGTCGTCGACATGGGCGGCAGCGGTCTGCATGGCCAGCTCGCGCAGGGCCATCAAGTTGGTCTGGGTGAAAAACGCATCGATGGCCGCACGCGCCTGTTCCGGCACATACACCTTGCCGTCGCGCAGGCGCTCGAGCAGTTCGCGGGATGGCAGGTCGATCAGCAGCAGCTCGTCGGCCTCCTGCAGCACCCAGTCCGGCAGGGTTTCACGCACCTGCACGCCGGTGATGCCACGCACCTGGTCGTTGAGACTTTCCAGGTGCTGGACGTTGACCGTGGTGAACACGTTGATGCCGGCCGCCAGCAGTTCCTGGATGTCCTGCCAGCGCTTTTCATGACGGCTGCCGGGGGCGTTGCTATGGGCCAGTTCGTCGACCAGCACCAGCTTGGGCCGGGCCGCAAGCAGGCCGTCGAGGTCCATTTCTTCAAGCATTACGCCCCGGTATTCGCTGCGCAACAACGGCTGTTGCGGCAAACCGCTGAGCAAGGCTTCGGTCTCGGCGCGGCCGTGGGTCTCGACCACCCCGGCGATCAGAGCCACACCCTGGCGCAGTTGAGTATGGGCAGCCTGGAGCATGGCGTAGGTCTTGCCTACACCGGGCGCGGCGCCGAGGAAAACTTTGAGCCGGCCACGGCCGTTGCGGGGCAGATCGGCTAGCAGGGCATCGGCGCGGCCGGAGTCGCTCATGCGCGGGGGTTCCTCAGGTGTTCAAAGTAGTCAGGTTCAATGAAGATCAAATGTGGGAGGGGGCTTGCTCCCGATAGCGGTGTGTCAGTAACAGCTATTTCAACTGAACCAGCGCTATCGGGAGCAAGCCCCCTCCCACAGGGTTCAGAGTTTTTCCAGGGCCATGTTCAGGGCCAGCACGTTGACTACGGGCGGGCCTACCAACGGGCTTTCGATGTGTTCATCCAACAGCCGCTGCAAGGTCGACACCGGTACATTTCGTGCGGCCGCCACTCGCGCCAGTTGATAGGCAATTGCCTCGGGTGGCAAGTGTGGATCGAGCCCGCTGCCGGAGGTCGTCAGCGAGGCCAACGGTACCGGCCCCTGGCCTGGCACCTGTTGTTTGGTCGCGTCGTCAAGGATACGCGCGGCCAGTGCGGGGTTGCTCGGGCCAAGGTTGCTGGCACTGCTGGAAACCGTCGCGAACGCGCCGGCCGAAGGGCGTGGGTGGAACCAGCCGTCACCGCTGAAATCCTGGGCGATCAGGCTGGAGCCGCGCACCTTGCCGCTGGCATCGCGCACCAGGCTGCCATTGGCCTGGTCTGCAAAGGCTACTTGCGCGATGCCGGTCACCACCAGCGGGTAGGCGACGCCGGTGATCAGGGTCATGAGTACCAGCAGGCTCAGGGCTGGGCGGATGATGTTGGACATTTCAGACTCCTCGGTGCAGTGATGCGGTGGGACGCGGAGCGTCCGGGGCAGCATTCCCACGCTGAGCGTGGGAATGATCAGGCTCAAACCAGGTGCAGCGCCGTCAGCAGCATGTCGATCGCCTTGATGCCCACAAAGGGCACCAGCAGCCCACCCAGGCCGTAGATCAGCAGGTTGCGGCGCAACAGCGCGGCCGCGCTCGCGGCTTGCACACGCACACCGCGCAGGGCCAGGGGAATCAGCACCACGATAATCAGCGCGTTGAACACGATGGCCGACAGGATCGCGCTCTGCGGGCTCTGCAAGTGCATGACATTGAGCACGCCCAGTTGCGGATAGATCGAGGCAAACAGCGCCGGCAGGATCGCGAAGTACTTGGCCACATCGTTGGCGATGGAAAAGGTGGTCAGCGCGCCCCGGGTCACCAGCAACTCCTTGCCGATCTGCACCACGTCCAGCAGCTTGGTCGGATCGCTGTCGAGGTCGACCATGTTCGCGGCTTCCCGCGCAGCCTGGGTACCGTCGTTCATCGCCATGCCGACATCGGCCTGGGCCAGTGCCGGGGCGTCATTGGCGCCGTCGCCGCACATGGCGACCAGACGGCCGTCGTTCTGTTCATGGCGGATACGCGCCAGTTTCTTCTCAGGCGTGGCTTCAGCCAGTACATCATCCACGCCGGCTTCAGCGGCAATCGCGGCGGCGGTCAGCGGGTTGTCGCCGGTGACCATCACGGTACGAATGCCCAACTTGCGCAGCTCGGCGAAACGCTCGCGGATCCCGGGCTTGACCACGTCTTTGAGATGGATCGCACCGAGTAACTTGCCATCGGCGCACACCAGCAACGGCGTGCCGCCACTCTGCGCGATCTTGTCGATTTCCCGCGACAGCGCAGGTAACAGGTCGCTGCGTTGCTGGCCGATAAACGCCAGCAGCGAATCCACCGCGCCCTTGCGAAAGACGCGGCCCTGGTAATCGACACCGGATAAGCGGGTTTCCGCGCTGAACGGTACGGCGGTCAGTTGCTCCAGCGTCGGCTCGGCCTGGGGATGCAAGGCGCGCAGGTATTCGACGATGGACTTGCCTTCCGCCGTGTCATCGGCCAGGGAGGCGAACAACGCGCCTTCAGCCACTTCCCGACCACTGACACCGGGCGCCGCAACCACGGCGGTGCAACGACGATTGCCGAAGGTGATGGTGCCGGTCTTGTCCAGCAGCAATACGTGCACATCCCCTGCCGCTTCCACCGCGCGACCGGACTTGGCGATCACGTTCAACCGCACCAGACGGTCCATGCCGGCAATGCCGATGGCCGAGAGCAAGCCGCCAATGGTCGTGGGAATCAGCGTCACCAGCAGTGCGACGAGGAACACCAGGGGCAGGCTGCCATTGGCGAAGTGTGCGAACGGCTGCAGGGTGACCACCACCAGCAGGAAGATCAGGGTGAGGCCGATCAGCAGGATATCCAGTGCAACTTCGTTGGGGGTTTTCTGGCGTTTGGCGCCTTCCACCAGAGCGATCATGCGATCCAGGGTCGACTCGCCGGGGTTGGCAGTGATGCGGACCAGCAGCCAGTCCGACACCAGCCGGGTGTTACCGGTGACGGCAGAGCGGTCGCCGCCGGACTCGCGGATCACCGGGGCGGACTCCCCGGTAATCGCCGCTTCGTTGACCGCGGCGATGCCTTCGATCACTTCGCCGTCGCCGGGAATCATTTCACCTGCCGCGACGCGCACCACATCACCTTTGCGCAGGCTGGTGGCCGGTACCACCTTGAAGCTGCCGTCGGCCTCCTTGCGGCGCGCGCTCAGGCCCTCACTGCCGGCCTTGAGGCTGTCGGCGCGGGCCTTGCCACGGCCTTCGGCCAAGGCTTCAGCGAAGTTGGCGAACAATACGGTGAACCACAGCCACACCGCGATTTGCACGGCTACGAAAGTCGGCACGCTGGTATCGGGCACAAAGCACAGCACGGTGGTCAGAATGGCGGTCAGCTCGACCACCAGCATGACCGGCGAGCGTTGCAATTGACGGGGATCCAGCTTGACGAACGCCTGGACCAGCGCCGGGCGCCACAACGCAGAGATCGCGGTTTTGGCGGGCTCCTGAGTGTGCGCGGGGGCAGCATTTTTTACAGACATGTTCATTCTCATATCCCCTTAGAAGCCCATGCTCAGGTGTTCAGCAATCGGGCCCAGCGCCAGTGTCGGCAGAAACGTCAGGCCGCCCACCAGCAAGATGGTCACGGTCAACAGCGTCACGAACAACGGGCCGTGGGTCGGAAAACTGTTCTGGCCAATCGGTGCGGTCTTCTTCATCGCCAGGCTACCGGCGAGGGCCAGGACCGGCAGGATGTAACCGAACCGGCCGATCAACATGCCCAGCCCGAGCATCAGGTTGTGAAACGCGGTGTTGCCGCTGAAACCGCCGAACGCCGAACCGTTGTTGGCACTGGCCGAGGTGTAGGCGTAGAGCAACTGGCTGAAGCCATGAGGGCCAGGGTTGCTGATGGCTCCGGCCGGGCCGGGCAGGCTGGCGGCGATGGCACCCAGCACGAGCACACCCACCGGCATGACCAGCAGGGTCACTACGAGCAATTGCACTTCCTTGGCCTGAAGCTTCTTGCCCAGGTATTCCGGGGTGCGGCCGATCATCAGGCCGGCGAGGAACACCGCGATCAACACGTTGAGCAACATGCCGTACAAACCGGCGCCGACGCCGCCGAAAATCACTTCGCCAACCATCATGTTGACCAGCGCCACCATGCCGCTCAGAGGGTTGAGGCTGTCCTGCATGCCGTTGACCGAACCGTTGGACGCCGCGGTGGTAGTCACCGACCAGAGCACCGTGCCGGTGGTGCCGAAGCGCGTTTCCTTGCCTTCCAATGGCGCGGTGTGTTCCACGGCCGGGTGGTTCAGGGTCGGATTGGGCTGGTACTCGGACCACAGCGACGTCGCGCCGCCAATCAGGAACAAGGCCAGCATGCACGCCAGAATCGCGCGGCTCTGACGCAGGTCTTTGACGTAGTGACCGAAGGTGAACACCAGGGCGACCGGGATGAGAATGATCGACGCCACTTCGAAGAGGTTGGCCCACGCCGTCGGGTCTTCAAACGGATGCGCCGAGTTCACCCCAAAGAAGCCGCCGCCATTGGTGCCCAGTTGCTTGATCGCAATCTGGCTGGCTGCCGGGCCCAGGGGAATGACTTGATCCACACCCTGCATCGTCACGGCATCAACGTAATGGGCGAACGTCTGCGGCACCCCCTGCCATACCAGGAACAGCGCCAGCACCAGGCACAGCGGCAGCAAACCGTAGAGCGTGGCGCGGGTCATGTCGACCCAGAAATTCCCCAGGGTCGCGGTGGATTTGCGACCGATCCCACGGCAAAGCGCGACCAGGACTGCCAGGCCGGTGGCGGCACTGACGAAGTTCTGCACGGTGAGGCCGACCATCTGGCTGAGGTAGCTCAGGGAGGCTTCGCCGCTGTAGTTCTGCCAGTTGGTATTGGTCATGAAACTGACCGCGGTGTTGAACGCCAGCGTCCATTCCTGGCCCGGCAATTTCTGCGGGTTGAGTGGGAGATAGTCCTGAAACAACAGGATGGCGAACAACAGCACGAAGCCCGCCAAGTTGAACGCGAGCAAGGCCAGCATGTACTTCTGCCAGCTTTGCTCTTGTTGATCGTCCACACCCGACAGGCGATAACAGGCTTTCTCGACTGGCCCCAGCACCGGCGTCAGCCACGTGCGCTGGCCTTCCATCACCTTGTAATAGAACCGCCCCAGAAACGGTGCCGGCACCAGTACCACGGCGAAGAAGGCGATGATCAGCCAATAGTCATAACTGTGCATAGCCCGCTCCTAGTTCCGATCCGCGCGTAACAGCGCAACCAGCAGATAAATGAACAGCGCCACGGCCAATAGCAGTGACACCCCGTCCAGAACGCTCATGGAAGTTTCTCCGTTTAACGGCGAGTGCCGCGTGTGGGGCAATTGTCCGCAGGAGGGGTGTAAAGGAACGAGAGCGAGGCGGGGCGCGGGGCGTAAAGATGGCGTAAAGAATGGCTTTATGCGGGGTTTACGGGGGAATTGGCGGTGACTGAGAGGGCCTCATCGCGGGCAAGCCCACTCCCACCTTTTGATCGCGTTTTTTTCAGGCCCGACGCGGTCCACTGTGGGAGCCGGGCTTGCCCGCGATGGCGGCAGTCCAGGCAATACCGCCCTTATCTGGTGCGCGCCAGGCCGCATTCAAACGCTAAACCGTCTCGCAGGCGACATAGGCGCCGCTTTGCGACAGGCTTGCGTAGCCTGGCATAGCCACTGCAACACCCTGAATCATTCCAACCGTTCAGGGAACTCCTCACAATGAACACACAACTCAAACCCACCTTGGGCACCCTGCATCTATGGGGCATCGCTGTCGGGCTGGTGATTTCCGGCGAGTACTTCGGCTGGAGCTATGGCTGGGGCGTAGCGGGCACACTGGGCTTTCTGGTGACCTCATTGATGGTCGCCGCGATGTACACCTGCTTCATCTTCAGCTTCACCGAACTGACCACGGCGATTCCCCACGCCGGCGGCCCCTTTGCCTACAGCCGCCGCGCCTTCGGTGAGAAAGGCGGTTTGATCGCCGGCCTGGCAACCCTGATCGAGTTTGTCTTCGCGCCACCCGCCATCGCCCTGGCCATCGGCGCCTACCTCAACGTGCAGTTTCCAGCACTGGACCCGAAACACGCCGCCGTCGGGGCCTACATCGTGTTCATGGGCCTGAACATCCTCGGCGTGAAACTCGCCGCCACCTTCGAACTGGTGGTCTGCGTGCTCGCCGTCGCCGAACTGCTGGTGTTCATGGGCGTCGTCGCCCCGGCGTTCAGCTTCAGCAACTTCGCCCTGAACGGCTGGGCCGGCGCCGACACCTTCGGTGCCCCGGCGATTGCCGGCATGTTTGCCGCGATCCCCTTCGCCATCTGGTTCTTCCTCGCCATCGAAGGCGCGGCCATGGCTGCCGAAGAAGCGAAAGATCCCAAGCGCACCATTCCGAAAGCCTACATCAGCGGTATCCTCACCCTGGTAATCCTGGCCATGGGCGTGATGTTCTTCGCGGGCGGCGTGGGCGACTGGCGCACCCTGTCAAACATCAACGACCCGCTGCCCCAGGCCATGAAAACCGTGGTGGGCGAAAGCTCCGGCTGGTTGCACATGCTCGTATGGATCGGCCTGTTCGGCCTGGTGGCGAGTTTCCACGGCATCATCCTCGGCTACTCGCGCCAGTTCTTCGCCCTGGCGCGCGCCGGTTACCTGCCGCCTTTCCTGGCCAAACTGTCGCGATTTCAGACACCTCACCGCGCCATCATCGCCGGCGGCGTGGTCGGCATCGCGGCCATCTACAGCGACGGCCTGATCAACCTGGGCGGCATGACCCTGACCGCCGCGATGATCACCATGGCGGTGTTCGGCGCCATCGTCATGTACATCATGAGCATGCTCAGCCTGTTCAAATTGCGCAAAACCGAACCCCTGCTGGAGCGGACTTTCCGAGCACCGGGCTACCCCATCGTGCCGGGCATCGCGCTGGTACTGGCCGTGGTGTGCCTGGTGGCGATGGCCTGGTTCAATACACTGATCGGCTTGATTTTCCTTGGCTTCATGGCCGTGGGCTTCATCTACTTCCAACTGACCGCCCAAGACCGCGCCGATGCGCCGGCAGATGCGATGTTGACCGGGCTATAAGACTTGTGAGGCAGAACGGGCCTACACTGAACTACTCAGAACGCCCGTAACTCAAAGCAGTTATTACCGTGGGAAAATTCTCCCCCGGCAACCTGCCTCAAGGAGAGCCTTATGCCGTGGTATGCGTGGTTGATTATGGTTGTTGCGATCGGATCGATCGTCGGTGGATTGATGATGCTGCGCGACAGCGCCAACAAAGTGGAACTCACCGACGAACAACGCAAACGCGTGGCCGAGCGCAATGCGCAGGCGGATGCCAAGGATGCCCAGGATCGTTGAGCCTTGGGTTACTCCCAAGCCGCCTTGGCAATCTGCATCCCGTGCTGCCCTTTATAGGCAGCACGCTCGGGCTGACTCCAGCCTTCAAGCAACCCCTCCTCCAATTGGTAGATCTCGACCCCCAACGGACGACACACCGTCAACGGGTCCTGCGCGTCCGGCCCCCACATCGGCAGTGACAAATCCCCACCCGGACACGTCGACAGCGCGCACAGCAAATCAATCTCGGCGAAAAACTCCAGGTAATCGCCCTTCTGTGCCGGACAGGCTTTCATAAAGTACATGTCATCGTGATTGAGTCCGGTGCACTGGAAAATATTCAGCACGTCGTGCACATCGAATTCCGTCAGACCGTGGGGCAATACCGCGCGAGTCAGGTTCGAATGGCAATGATGATGAAAGTCCTCACCGGTGAGCATACGGTTCACATAAGGATCGCAGCGCGTGCCAAGCAAATCATGCAGGCGCCCGCCATGTTCATCGATGCCGTAGCCTGCCAGGCTGTCATCGGTAATGGTGACCAGTGGCCGCAGGAATGGAAGGTTCGACCACAAGCGGTCGTGAGTGCTGACATGGGCACCTTGAAGTTGCCGGGTGCGAGCTGCCCATAAGCGCTCGCGCGGATCATTGGCGTTCCACACGTTGAAATCCCCCACTTGCGGGCCCACCGGAGTGGTCACGCGGAAGACATGCCCGGCAGGGACTTTCCATGCCCTGCCCGTGCGGATAGGAACCTCGAACTGTTCGATCAGCGTGCGTTGGTCCCGGCGATCCCGGATGCGCTCGTAGAACGCCGTATCCACCTGTAATGTCGAGCCTTTGCTGACTTGGTAGGCGGCCGGATAGTCTTTGTACATGGGGCGATCCTCCATCAAGGGTGACTGTCGAACAATCGATAATCTTGAAGTAACCACATTTCATGCCAGGACTGGGCGGGAAACACACAGGCTAAAAGGCCGATCAATGATCGGCCTTCCTGGCTACGTCCTTCAGTTGATAACCAACCTGTCGCGATTCTTCTCCAGCAGGGCCTTGCCAATACCCTTTACCTCCAGCAACTCATCCACCGCAGTGAACGGGCCATTGCTTTCGCGAAAAGCAACGATCGCTTTCGCCTTGGCGGCGCCGATACCGAACAAGTCGCGTCGCAGGGTTTCAGCATCGGCCGCGTTGAGGTTGACCTTGGCGGATTGCTCGGCTTTGACCATTTGCGCGGAGATGGGGGTTGGGGCTTCAGGTTTGACGGATGGGGCTGCGGTGGTGGCGGCAGAGAGGCTGGCGAGGAAGGCAAAGACAAGGGAGGAAACGTAGGTGTTTTGCATCGGTGACGCTCCATGACATCGGTAAGAGAAAAGCAGCTTTCCGAAGCTGCTTTTCTAACTTAGGCGATGGTTGGAGGGTGTCAAAAGCGGTTGAGTAACAGGGTGTTAACTCACGGCTCCAGGCGACGTTGCTGATAGATCCAGTCAACGATTTCGCCGTCGGGCGCATAGCCGCTGACCGTGTCGCGCAGAAGCTGGCGGACACGGGTGTAATCGTCTTCATCCACCGCTGCAAGCAACTCAGTGAGCTTGCCCTTGAGGACTTCCCATGACAGATAATCTTCGTTGGCACTCATGATCATCGGGTGTTGGGTCGCGACGACGTTGTCGCCAATCAGCAATTCTTCGTAAAGCTTTTCGCCGGGACGCAGGCCGGAGAATTCGATGGCAATATCGCCATGGGGATTCTTTTCGGAACGCACGCTCAGGCCGGACAGATGAATCATTTTTTCGGCCAGCTCGACAATCTTCACCGGCTCGCCCATGTCCAGTACAAACACATCACCGCCCAAGCCCATGGAGCCTGCCTGAATCACCAACTGCGCCGCTTCAGGGATCGTCATGAAATAACGCGTGATCTTCGGGTGGGTGACCGTCAATGGGCCGCCAGACTTGATCTGCTTGTGAAAGAGCGGAATCACCGAGCCCGAAGAACCCAGTACATTGCCGAAACGAACCATCGTGAAACGGGTCTTGTTGACGCGTGAGACATTCGACTTGTCACCGAACAATACGGGAGCCAGTTCACGACTGAGCGCCTGCAGGGTCAGTTCGGCCAAACGCTTGGTACTGCCCATGACATTGGTCGGGCGTACGGCTTTGTCCGTAGAGATCAGAACAAAGTTGGAAACACCAACTTGAAGTGCGGCCTGGGCAGTATTCAACGTCCCGATGACGTTGTTCAGCACACCTTCTGCGATGTTGTGCTCAACCATCGGTACATGCTTGTACGCTGCGGCATGATAAACCGTATCCACGCGCCAGGTTTTCATCACATCCAGCAGTTTGGACTGGTTACGCACAGAACCAAGGATGGGCAATAACTTGACGGGCAACGACTCACGGACCACGCGCTGCTCAAGTTCCGACAGGATGCTGTAGAGATTGAACTCACTGTGTTCGAACAACAGCAGCGTCGTCGGACGCAACGCCAGAATCTGCCGGCACAACTCGGAACCGATCGAACCGCCTGCGCCAGTGACCAGAACAGTCTGGCCCTTGATGCAGTGTTCCAGGAGCTCGTCCTGTGCAGGCACCGTGTCGCGACCCAGCAAGTCGGCGATGTCGACTTCCTGGATGTCATCGACCTTGACGCGACCGCTGGCCAGGTCCATGAAACCCGGAACGCTTCGTACGTGGAGCGGGAAGCCTTCGAGGAAACCAAGGATTTCACGGCGACGCCCACGGTTGGAGGAAGGGATGGCCAACAGTATTTCCTGGGCGCCAGTGGTATCGATCATTCGCTGGATATGTTTGGCCTTGTACACCTGCAGACCCGAAATGACGCGATCAGTGATGCTTTCATCGTCGTCGATAAACGCAACAGGGCGCATCACCCTGCCCATCCTCAACGCCGCGACCAATTGGTTGCCGGCTGCGCCCGCGCCATAAATAGCAACGCGCGGCAGACCATCTTCCCGGCTAGTGAACGGAACGTGCTGAGCCGCCGTAAACCAGTCACCCAGGAAGTATTGGCGCATCGCCAGACGCAGGCCGCCGACCATGATCAGGCTGAGCCACCAATAGTTGAAAATGATCGAGCGCGGGACCACATTCTGGTGATTGCTGTACCAATATACGACCACGCCGAGAATCAGCGATGAAAGGCTGACCGCCTTGATAATCGCAATCAGCGCATCGTTACCGAAATACCGCATCACCGCTCGGTACATACCGAAACGAATGAACAGGGGTATCGCCACGACCGGTGCGGCAATAAACAGCCAAAGGTGAGCGATGATTGGATTAGCCATTTCATCGACGCCCAGACGTACGACGAAAGCAAGCCACAATGCAGCCCAGACCACCATTACATCGGTACTGACCTGAATCAGCCGCTTTTTGCGTCGAGGCAAACCGACTAAGAACGCCCGTAACTTATCCATAACCCCTTCGAACACCTCTGTACATTCCAATGCCTAATACTGCAAAGCCATCCACGGGCTTTTCAGGACTCGCCGACCGACTACGATAACCTTTACTTCTGCGCGACCATCATCTCGAGCTCGCCGGCATGAAACTTTATCGCCAGCGCGACCAACGGCAAGTAGGCAACAACCAACGCCCACGTACCATCCCATCCGCTCAAGACTACACCCGCCGCAATAGGCAAAAGCCAAAAAACGTTGATGGCAGCAACGGCCATGGTCACTGGCAAGTGCTTGCCATATTTGCGCGAGGCAAATTGATAAGCATGACTGCGATGCGCTTCGTAAACCTTATCACCCCTTACCAATCGACGAACAAGCGTGCAGGTCGCGTCGACGACGAAGACGCCGAGCAAAATCAACCATGCCCAGAAAAAATCCGATTTGACCCAGGCTGCCTGCAGTGAGAAGAACGCCAGGGTAATCCCCAGGAAACCGCTACCGGCATCCCCCATGAAAATCTTGGCCGGCGGAAAATTCCAAACCAGAAATGCCCCCACTGCCGCCGCCAGCAATAAAGGCAGCCAGATCATCTGCGGGTGACCGCCCAATACGTAAAGCAAACAGGCGCCCAGGCAGGCGCAAATCGCTTCCACGCTGGCGATACCGTCAATTCCATCCATGAAATTGTAGAGATTGAGCATCCAGACGATATAGACAGCCGCCAGCACAGTACCCACAAGCCCCAGATCCAGGGCCCATCCGAATATGTTCAGCGGCGCAAGTCCGTTGATCCAGAACAACGCCCATGCCGCCGCTGCAAAATGCCCTGCCAAACGCCAGCGAGCTGCAATGTGCCCATGGTCATCCATAAAGCCCAGGACGGCTATTACCATGCCGGCGCCGCCTGCTGCGACGAGCGAAGGCCACGGGACCAGGTCCAGCCACCCGACCAGCGGGAGTACCGCAAGAAAGGCCAATACAATGGCTACCCCGCCGCCCCTTGGCGTAGGAACAGAATGTGAACTCCGTGCGTTCGGTATATCAATGATGCTTCGAGATAACGCGTAGCGCCTAAGCACAGCGGTCATGACAAACGAGACAAACGCAACAACCGGAACGATCCACCAATAACTCATGTGTTTTGACTTTCCATATAAGCAGACGCCGTGACCTTGAGCGCCTCGTCAACCGACAGCGGAGGCGTCCAGCCTAAAAGGGCACGCGTCTTCCCAATATCGACCTGCAAGGAACCGCACAACCGTTGGGACAGACTGCGTTTGCCCAGGGTAATTGCGGCCGCACTCAGCAACGAGGCCGGAACGGGAAGAAGACGCGCGGGTTTGCCCAGCGCGGACGCCATTTTGCGTAATAAAACAGTGGTTGAAAGATCCTCGCCATCACTGACCATGAATACCTGGTTGGCGGCGGCTGGATGAGTGATGCAGGTAATCGAAAGATCAACCAGGTTATCCAGCGCGACCAGACTGCGCGCGTTATGAATGGCGCCGAAAGGCAATGGCACACCTTTGTGCAGCCAACGCATCATGCTCAGGAAGTTGGCTTTTACACCCGGGCCATAAACCAGCACCGGACGGATGATCACCACTTCCATCCCTGTCGTTGCAGCCATCTCCAGGAGACCCTGTTCGGCCTCCATCTTCGATATGCCGTAAGGGTCCGACGGTGCCGGCGGCTGATCGGCGGTATAAGGCGCGCCCAAGACCGTGCCTTCACCGTTGACCTTGATTGAACTGAGGAACACAAAGCGTCGCACACCAGCCTGCGCCGCCTGATGCGCCAGGGCCAGGGTGCCCTGGACATTGACGCGGCGAAAGGCTTCAAGCGGATCGGCCTCGGCATCGTTCATCACATGAACGCGGGCCGCGCAATGAACAACCGCTTCAACCCCGGTCAGAACGCCCGAAAAATCAGCGCTCGACAGGTCGTCGAATTGAACCACTTGATCGGCGCCAGGACAGGAAAAACCGGGGTCTCTGACGGCAACCGTGACCTGAACATCTGTACGAGCGGATAACACTTGGACCAACCGGCTACCAACAAATCCAGATGCCCCAGTCACAAATATGCGCACACCAAACTCCTTGTTTAGGATTTAGACCAAACGGTGCGATTAATATAATCGGTATAGCTGTGCACAATGCGCACGACTTTTTTGGAGACGGCGCCCCCCAAATAATCGCCTACCACCGACATCACTCGTTCGCCACGTACATGCTGGCTGGTCACGACCCTGACAGCGTTCAGCACGCGATCAGTCGTCAGGCCACACATGATAAGCGTGCCTTCATCCATGCCTTCTGGCCGCTCGTGAGCGTTGCGAATCGTCACCGCCGGCAGGTTCAGCAAAGACGCTTCTTCAGTGATGGTGCCGCTGTCGGACAGAATGCAAAACGCTTCCATCTGCAACTTGATGTAGTCGAGCAGACCGAACGGCTTAACGAAGCGAATCAGTGGATGGTCAAGCGACTCACCCAATGCTTCAAGGCGCTTACGCGTCCTTGGGTGTGTGGAAACAATAATAGGCAGCTTGTACTCGTCGGCCAGTGCCTTCAGCGAACCAATCAGATCCCGAAGATTATCCGGGGTATCTACGTTCTCTTCACGATGCGTGCTGACAATAAAGAAGCCACCGGAGGTCAGCCCTTCGCGAGCCAGTACATCGGAGGCTTGGATCTTGGGCATGTAGAAGTCGAGGACTTCTGCCATGTGCGACCCGGTCTTGATGATCGTTTCCGGGCGCACGCCCTCATCCAGCAGATAGCGACGGGCGTGTTCGGTCAGCACCATATTTATATCGCTGAGGTGGTCGAGAACCTTGCGATTCAGCTCCTCGGGCACGCGCTGGTCGAAGCAACGGTTACCCGCTTCCATATGGAAAACCGGGATTTTTCTGCGCTTGGCAGAAATGACAGCCAGACAGGTATTGGTATCCCCGTAGAGCAGGAGTGCATCCGGCTTTTCCGACTCGAACAACTCATCCGATTTAGCGATAACCTGAGCGATCGTCTGGGCCGCAGTATCACCTACAGCACCCAGGAAATGGTCGGGCTTGCGAATATCCAGGTCATCAAAAAATACCTGGTTAAGCTCATAATCGTAGTTCTGACCGGAATGCACCAAAATATGGTGGGTCTGTTTGTCCAGTTCTGCGATCACGCGGCTCATTTTGATGAGTTCCGGCCGAGTGCCCACCAGGGTCATGACTTTAAGCATTGAGTTGCTCCCGAACAAACTCCAACTTCATCAGCAGCGCTTTAACACCCTCAACGTCCAGGCGTTCAGTATTGTGTGATGTGTAGTCGTCCAACTCCGAAATATGCGTTTCACCCTCTACGAAATATTTCTCATAGTTCAGGTCGCGATTGTCCGCAGGGATCCGGTAATAACGGCCCATGTCTTCTGCCTTGGCCATTTCTTCGCGAGAAATCAACGACTCGTAAAGCTTCTCGCCGTGACGCGTGCCGATCACCTTGATCGAATTCATGCACTTGAACAGCTCTTTGAGCGCTTGAGCCAAATCTTCGACGGTCGATGCAGGCGCCTTTTGTACGAAAATATCGCCTTGTTCGGCATATTCAAAAGCATGCAAAACCAAATCAACCGAATCTTCCAGGGACATGAGGAAACGGGTCATGTTGGGGTCAGTTACCGTCAGTTCGCCGCCCTGCTTCAACTGATTGATGAACAGGGGGATCACCGAACCTCGGGAAGCCATAACGTTGCCGTAGCGCGTGGAACAAATGACAGGACCGTTTTGCGGGATCATCCGGGACTTGGCAACGACCAGCTTTTCCGCCATGGCTTTGGAAATACCCATCGCATTGATTGGGTAGACGGCTTTATCCGTGCTTAGAACCACTACGCGTTCTACATTGTTGGCGATCGCCGCGTTCAGCACGTTTTCCGTGCCCATCACGTTGGTTTTGACCGCTTCCATCGGATAGAACTCGCAAGAGGGAACCTGCTTGAGCGCAGCGGCGTGAAAGATGTAATTGACCCCGACCATCGCCTGGGAAATGCTGGCATAGTCACGCACATCGCCGATGTAAAACTTTACCTTGTCGTTACCCAGCGCAATGCGCATGTCTTCCTGTTTCTTTTCGTCACGGCTGAACACACGGATTTCTTTAACATCGGTATCGAGAAATCGCTTCAGCACGGTGTTACCAAACGAACCGGTACCGCCGGTAATCATCAAAACTTTATTATCGAACATCTGTAAAATCTCCTAATTATCGCTGAGCGCGCATAAATTGAATAAGGTCTGGCCAAGCAGGCGGAACGTAGCCCACAGCCTGGCGGAATCGCGTAGAGTCCAGAGACCGATCAATAGCTAGATGGTCATCCGGCACAATGTCGATTTTCTTTTCATAAATCTTCGCGATTTCATTCAGCAACGTGAATTTATCGATAGGCTCAGCGGAAACATGATAGAGACCGAACAGCTGCGGATTGGGAATCACGAAATCGGTAATGATGCGAGCGAGTTCTGAGGTCGGCACACCCGAAAATATGGCTTTCGTAAAACCTTTTACGGCACCTTCCTGGGAAAGGAACCAGTCAACCAGCGAAGCACTGCTTGCCAGCTCATGGCCGATGATTGAGGTGCGCAAGGTGATGGCGTGAGGTTGGTCTTGAACTTCACCAATAAACTTGGACTTTCCGTACAAGTCGACCGCGTCTGAAATATCAGACTCCAAATACATTCCCTTCTCGCCTGTAAAGACGCAGTCGGTACTGACATGGACAAGCCGGGCACCAATAAGCGCGCACAACTTCGACAGGCGATGCGGCAGCATCGAGTTGAGCGGCAACGTCGACAGCGGGTCCTTGGCCTGGGCTAACTGCTTGATCAAGCCCACGCAGTTGATAACGACATCCGGACGTGCCTGCTCGAAGACACCGACCAAGGCTTCGTAGTCCAGGACATCAACATCGGAATAGAAGTTTTCTGCGTACTTCTCGTCGAAGTACTTACGCCCCCCTCTACCACGCATGGTGCCAAACACACTATGTGAGGTATGGCTGGCGATGTACTTGAAAACAGCACTTCCGAGCATCCCTGTCACACCCAGCACTAAAATTTTCATATTGGATCTCTAGGTATTTTTAATTCGATCTTGAATAATTTCGACCAACCGGTGGCATTGGCTTTTCATTTCGTAATTATCACAGAAAAAGCGATACCCTGCGGCCCCGTAGGCGCTTCTTTTTTCGGGCTCGCTGCGATAAATTTCTTCGATGTTACTCGCCAGCGCAGCCGCGTCACCTGCGGGAGAGCAAAGGCCGGCGCCCGCCAACTGCACGACTCTCGCACCCTCGCCGTCAAGGGCGGCCAAGATGGGCTTGCCTGCTGCCATATAGGCCTGGACTTTGCTGGGAATGGTCAGGGTGAATATTTCGTCCTTTTTGAGCGTCACCAACAGGACTTCACTCTTGGAGAATAATTCCGGCATTGATTCAGATGGCAAACGCCCCACCAACTCCAGGTTGTGCAGCGCATGCAGACGCTTTTGCTCATTCATCCATTCAAGACGGCTACCACTGCCAACCACCACGATCTTGCAACCAAGGTGAGTCAGGGCTTTCGCCGCATCGACGATAGTTTCCAAAGATTGCGCAAATCCGAGATTACCAGCAAACACGATGCAAAAATTGGAGGTTAACAGCTGATTGATTTCATCAGGTAAAACACTGACGGCGCCTGCTGGCGGCGCGGGTGACAGCCGATAGGAGTTGGGATAATAAACAAGCTTGCTTCTGTCCACATACTTTTCGGCAGACGATATAAATGCTTCAGACTGTACCAATACGGTATCTGCCTTGGCATATATGAACCGAACCAGCACACCCACCGCCTTCAGCGCCCAGTGGTTCTTTATAAACCCGGTTGCTTTCAGCGTTTCGGGCCACAAATCCTGCACCCAGATCATCAGGTGCGCATTCGTAGAGCGTTTCAATACGATTGCGGGGATCGCAGCAGTGATGGGAGACACGGCGAACACAATGATAGCGTCGAATTTTTTTCCCGCATTTTGCTTTGGAAAATGCTTGATGCCATTAACTACAAATGACAGGTAGTTAAGGACCAGATTCTTGGCACCGCCTGCACGACGTGGCCTTAACGGTGCACGATGGACCTTTATCGAGTCTTTATAAAGGTGCTCGCTGCACGAATCGCTCTCATAGCCTTCGTAGGTATTACCGTCCGGATAATTAGGTTGTCCCGTAAATACTTCTACGGTATGGCCAAGCGACGCCAGCTCTTCAACAATATCATTGATGATAAAGCTCTCAGGATAAAAATACTGAGTAACGATTGCTATAGTTAGAGACATGTCAGTTCACACTATCGAATCTGGATTTGAGCGCTTTAGGCCCCAAAAAAATCACAGATTTAATGAATGAAACCATCGCAACCCACCGGTTAATTTTAATATCGAAACGAGGGGCGCGAT
Organism: Pseudomonas sp. 31 R 17; assembly: GCF_900004915.1. Lineage (NCBI taxonomy): Bacteria > Pseudomonadati > Pseudomonadota > Gammaproteobacteria > Pseudomonadales > Pseudomonadaceae > Pseudomonas > Pseudomonas sp. 31 R 17. Next base: position 842,857 of record NZ_CVTN01000065.1, on the reverse strand, counting down.
TGGATTTCTCTACAAACTGAGCAGAGGTTTCCAGTATGTCAAAAAGCTTGGCCTTCGTACGGTGACGCTCGGAAACCTGCATGTACTCGGAAGGGCTCATCGCGTGCAGCGCTGCAATGGTATCAAAAATCCCTACGCGGTTGGTGGTCGCGGACTCTTCGTTATAGGAATATCCCACAACGTCCGAAAACAGACCACACGTGAGCGGTTTCTCAATCGACTCAATGCCGACGACAGAGGGAATACCAGCCGCCGAGGCTTCGATGATCGTCGTCCCCGACCCTACAAAGCAAAATGCCCCATCCAGGATAGAAGGCAGTTCGGCGTAATCTACCTCACCACAAAAATGCACGTGGGCCTCAACGCCGTGCGACCGAGCCAAGGCAACCAGCGCGCTGCGCTCAGGGCCATCGCCATATATGAAGTACTCAAAATCGGCGAGTTTGCGAAGCTCAGCCAGCTGCGAGATGACATGGCGATTGTAGATCTTGAAGTCAACCAAACGACCAACGGAAACTATACGCAAGGATGATTGGAGCGGCTGGCGAGCACTGTAGCTTTCAAAAGAAATACCCAACGGTAGAATATCCAGGCTCGACACATCGGAACCACTGAATTCCGCAGCCATTTCAGCCGTTCTTTCGTTAGGAAATAATGTGAGGTGGACGTTGCGATCATACAACTCCAGCATTTTTTTCCTGAAATAGATATTACGACCGCGCCACCAACTTATCTCCCTGGAGTGATAAATGCCGACACTGACCGATTTAAAATTCAACTGATCTTTGTTTAAATAAACATACGCCAACGTCAGCAGATCTACCGCATGAACAATATCGTAAACAGTTGTATCTGTTTTTGCCGGCATCAACGCGTTGATCCAACTGGACGCAGACAAAAACGGAACATGCTCTACAATATTAATTGTCGCGTGTTGGGAAAGTTCGGCGAACAGGCCCTTATCATACTTATCGGACAGTAAAGTCACGCTAATGGAGTGCCCGGACAGCTTGAGATACTTGGCCAATCTGACCACGTACGTCTCAACCCCGCCCATAGCGAGCCCTCCCATTACAAACAATATACTTTTCATACACCCTCAACCATAATCTATAAGAAATCGAAGAACACTTGGGACCCACCTGACCACCCTGAATTGCTATTGAGGTTCAGGTACAAAGTAGCAAAGGTGTAAGCCGCCACTAGCAAAAAGCCTATTTTTTTGCCGCACACCTGCACAGCGATCATGGGGATCAGCACGTACTCAAACATCGAAATACTTGCGTAGCCCCGACCGGCGAGGATTGCGAAATCGCCCAACACAATACGTAAAAAGGCCGCACAATAAAAAACACAGAAAATCAGATTGAAACTCTGATATCGATTTTCCAACTTTTTCCAAAATACAAGGCCTGCGATGACAACCAGCAAGTTCTTAATGTTCACCATGTCAAAAAGCGGCAATGAGTAGCTGTACATATCGGCATTGAGGTACAGTTCGATTTTATCGCCTACAAAACCGAAGAGTGCCATCTGACGCAGCACAGCTTTAAGGTCAATGGCCGCAGCGATCGCCAGCAGAACAGCACTGACTAAAAGATATAAACTGCGTTTCGGCCGAAAAAAATACAGCCCCACTGGCACAATGAAAAGCACCGACGACACATGAACTAACGTCGCGACAACGATCAGCATCGTCATCACTTTGTACTTTCGTTGATCCAGATAAGTTGCTGCCAGGAATAGCAAACCAGATGCCAGACCCAGCCGTATTGCATTGAGTTCCTTTGCCAGATAAAAATGCGTGAAGTAAACCAGCACTGCCAGCGCAAAATAAGGAGAAAAATACCTGATACTGCGAACGTTTAACGTAACCGCAATTAACGAGCTGAAACCGAATAGTACAGCTGAGTTTTTGCCGAGTGCCGCCAATACTGACAGGAACATAAAAAAGCCGAATTCGACATTAAACGTCCCGTAGCTATAATCGCAATATACGTTCTGGCAATCCAATACCGACGGTATCTGATAGAGCATCTCAAGATACGCGGCATCATCGCTGCCAACCCCAACTGCTCTGAACGTAGCCAAAAAAACAAGCGGAATGGCCATCAGCACAGAAATTACTATCGCTGGTAGTTTTCTATCACTTAACGTATCAAATGCCGCCACGAGCACTAAAAAGCCATAGGCCAAGTACAACGGGAGAGTAAATTCAAATTCCATTATCTTCGCGCCCAGCAGGCAAAGCCGATGATAGAAACGACAAAAAATATGATGTAAGCCATCATGTAGGCGTACATTACGCCATAAATACCGCCGATATTTTTTCCAAGCGAAAATGTGAGTCCAACAAAAAGCAGCGCCTGAACAACTTCAGACAATATATATAACTTGGTCGCTGCCTTGGCCACTGCCACGAAACCGATCACGTATGCTGAAACCTTGAAAAAATCGCCCACCAATTGAAAAATTATATAACTTTCCAACTCATGAAACTCGGAGGACAGCAGCAGCGGGATGAAGAAATGCCGACCAAAATAAAGCACACTCCCACCGATAAGAAAGCCGCCCATTACCAGCGACATAAACTTTATAACTTGACGTGTTATCGCCTTCTTTTCTCGCGTCGCCGATATAAGGGGCATGTAGTAGGACGCCAAGAAGACGCTAAAAAAGCCAATATAAGCACTTGAGAGCTTTATACTTCCTTGCCATATCCCTGCCTCTCTGTAGCCCACGTCCGTGATCAGCGATTCCCTGATAACAATTTCCACAACGGGAAACATGACCGCACTCACCAGCAGCATCAACCCGAATCTGGTAAACCCTTTTCCTATTTCAACATCAAACTTTCGCCACTTGAGCATTCTGAGCAGCGGCATGCCCTTGACAAAAAATAAAGACACAGTGATCGGCATGACAAAAATCGCAAGCATTGCAATCGCCGCACCTGGCATTTTATAGCTTGAAATCAAAAACCATATCAATGGAAGTGCCAGGATGTTTGAAACAACCTGCACCAGCGCATTCACATTTAGTTTACCGAGCCCATTGAAGAAACCGGAAAATAGAATATTGAACGCGAATGCAACCTGCGCGATTGCAAGGCACAGGATCACCCAGTAGAAGCGAGCCTCTCCAAACACCAGGACCGATATCTTCTCGGCAAATGAAAACAAGGCCACCAAGACAAGTATGGAGGCCCCCAGGGCATAGAATACCGAGGTAGAAAACAGCCTGTTCAGTTTGAACTTGCTGTCCTTGAACTCGGCTACATATTTGATGACACCGTGCCCTAATCCCCCCCCCGCCAACAAGACCGCGATGGAGACCAGGCTCATAAAGTGCCCTAATTTCCCTAGGCCATCTGCACCCAAATACAAGGCAATCAGCTTAAGAACGCAGAAACCTACCAGGATTTTTGATGCTTGAGCGGCGCTCGTAAAAAAAGCGCCCGCCAGCAGTCCCGCCCTTTTCTCGTTTAATTTACCGACCGGCGGCATTAACTGCACCTATAACAGAATCAATGACGTGCTGAATTTCAACGTCTGACATCCCGTACCAGATCGGCAGGCGAAGGAGGCGCTCACTTTCCTTAGTGGTAAAACGATCTTCACCATTAAAACGTCCCAACAGAATACCCGCCGGTGCGCTGTGCAGAGGCACATAATGAAAAACCCCTCCCACGCCGGAGGCGTTCAGGTGCTTAAGCACTGCTGTACGAGCGACGATGTCCTTGACCTTGATGTAAAACATGTGCGCGTTAGCCACACAGTTCTCAGGAACTGACGGCGTTTCGATTAGTTCGGCATCGACTAGATCTTTAAAAGCAGCATTGTAGCGATTCCACACATTGCATCGGAACTCGTTGATTGCATCCGCCCGTTCCAATTGACCGAATAGATAGGCCGCTTGAAGTTCACCAGGCAGGTAACTGCTGCCAATATCCACCCACGTATACTTATCGATCATCCCTCTGAAAAACTGGCTACGGTTAGTGCCCTTTTCACGGATAATTTCAGCGCGCCCGATAAAGCGCTCGTCGTTGATAAGTAGCAAGCCACCCTCGCCACCGCTGGTATAGTTTTTTGTCTCATGAAAACTATAAGCAGCCAGATGACCAATAGTGCCCAACTTGCGCCCTTTATAGGTGGACATCATGCCCTGCGCCGCATCCTCGACAACAAACAATTCATGTCGATGTGCTATGTCCATGATGGTGTCCATTTCACACGCCACGCCTGCGTAATGAACTGGCACGATGACCTTGGTTTTTTTCGTAATGGCCGCTTCAATCAATGTTTCATCAATATTCATAGTATCGGGACGAATATCGACAAATACAATTTTTGCCCCGCGCAGCACGAAGGCATTAGCGGTACTTACAAATGTGTAGCTGGGCATGATCACTTCATCACCCGGCTGTATATCGACCAGTATTGCCGCCATTTCAAGGGCTTGGGTGCAAGAGGGCGTCAATAATGCCTTTTTGCAAGAAAAAGTTTCTTCGAACCAGCGCTGGCAACTTATCGTGAAGTCTCCATCCCCTGACATCTTCGCGCTGCGCATAGCGCGAGTGACATATTGATCCTCATTACCGGTATAAGGCGGCTTATTGAATGGAACTTTCATCGAACTCACCATAAATTCTTTATTAACGTTGCCTGAAATGACAAAACAACGTATTTCGCGAAAAATCGCCTATCCCATTTATCAGCGTTATAAATGCTGGATCGGCCGCTGTTTTCACATTTTTACCAAGCTTCTTGAAGCCTGTCTGAGCCAGCTGCTTGTTTGATAAGCCATAACCTCTCCACACCTCGCCAATACTGTCAGCAACCTTACGCACGATTCCGCAGCCGGACGCTGCTGACAGGCGCTTCAAAATGTATAGGCAATTTTAAACTTGTTTTTCCTGGCGCAATAGCATAATCGCCTGTGGTGACCAAACAAATCAGTCGAATCTCAGGCCCGTTACAGATAGAGAGCGATTAGCCATCACCCACCGCAACTGAGGGCCGCATTTTTGCAGGTGCTTGCTAGCCCGCCTAGCAAGGTGTGCTCCAGGAGTCACCCCTTACGCAAGCCTTTTGGAGCGAAAAACACTGGAGAACAACACGAGGGCAATACCGAGAACCAAACCTGCAATAATGCCACCTATAATAATGAGCGACTTCTTGGGCTTTATTGCGCTCAACGGCTCCATAGCGGCTCGGTCGATAGCCACTAACTTTATGCGACTCATATCGATATTCAAATTACGCAAACGCGCCATTTCCGCTCTCAGCGGCTCAACCCCGGCCAGGAAAATATCTTCGTTTTCGCGACGATTGAGTACTTCAACTTGCCGATTGGTCTGAAGCAGCTGGAGCTCTTTGGCGATTTGGGCGATACGCGCCTCAGCGAAGTCATCGGAGTTTCGTTGATTGAGTGCCCGCTTTTCTGCCTCGAGCGCCTCTACCCCCATGAAATAAAGAGGTATCTGCTGGTTGTTCACTTCAGTGCGCATCACGCTGTTCGAGCTTGCGCGCTCAGCGTCTCCCAACGAAGAAGGCGTCGTCGGTTTGTTAATGCCCAGTGATTTGGCGATACCGATTGCCTCAGACAGTTGCGACATGCGATCGGTACGCAATGTTTTCAACTGGGCACGTAAGGCCTTCAATTCATCCAACAGTTGTGCGCGCTTCAGATTATCGGCTTCAAGTAATGAAGCTATCTTTGCTTCCTTGTCGGTTTCATAACTGGCTCGTGCAGCGTTAAACTTACCGGTGATTTCGTTAAGCCGGTTTTTTACAATGACATCCATATCGGCGGCTATTTGCTTACGCTCGCTGGCAATTGCATACTGAACGAAGTCGTTCAGAATTTTTACACCATCAACGCCTTGCGGATAATTCATTTCAAGCTTGATGTATGCGCTCAGCGACTCAGCTTTTTTCAAGTCCGGCACGATCAAATTGATCGAATTACGGTTGAACTCTTCAAAGCTCTGCTCAAGGGTACGTCCTGGACGCTCAAACTCGCTAAAGAGTTGCTGATTAGCTCTGAAAAAATTCAAGCGAGTTTCATAAGACTCAAGGGAAGCCCCAACTTTTAAAAGCGCTTCACTCGGTGGCAGCTTGTAAACTTCTGAGCGATTTAACGCATCCAGTTCATTGATTGCGGCAGGCCTTAGAACACTGCTCACCTGATATTCAGGAGTCGCCAGGAATGCGTACGCCGCTGCGAGCAGCGCCACGCCTGCAGTGGTTATCAGGACTGTTTTTTTCTGTCGCCAGACGATTTGAGATAGCGCAAAGAGGTCGACTTCACCAGTCGAGGGCACAGGGGGGGCGCGGAAGCTACTACTCACAACAAAAACCTGCCTTCAATGAGAAACTGCGGGCTCGTTATGCAGACTATCTTGCGTGATTTTTCCATCAACCGCCCAACGAGACCCAGCTTCGCTGCCTGGCCTTGAGCGCACAAAATGACTGTTCTCGAGAATATGTTGCATTTTGCCATCTCTTCGCTACATTGCAAGACTTGACAAGTCAATGAGACGCTTCCGGCCTGCGCGTAGGATATTTCCGCAGAGCTAGCAGCGCGCAACCGCTCCCCTTAAATACTGTCATTATCATTAATCGAAAAATGGATTCGACCCGCAGTCGCTACCAAAAAAGCTGCCGCTTTGAATTCTGATATTCATTTATAGGGTGTACATCAGCGCTTTCCATGTGAAAAACGACCAGGTGGATCCGACAAACGGCAAACCGCTCCCGTCACGGGTCATCTTGTCTCTCTGAACGGAGCAGATCCAGGTCACGCCGCCGGCATCTTTCTTCGGCTCTGCCTTGGCTTGAAAAGGAGGAACAGCACTGGGCCCAGTAACATTCCGAATATCAGTGCCAGCGTAACGAATACTGAAACAGGCAGCGTGGCGGAGGACCACCCCAAGAACGAAAGCGAAGCTGACTGTTGGTTTTCAAGCACAAAGCCTACGATTGCGAGAGCAACGATCGAAGCAATGATGACAGTGAAAATACGCTTGAACTGACGCATAACATACTCCTGGCAAACAATCAGATGCCCTCTTCCTCATCTTCATTTACCCGGTCGCGCAACTCTTTACCGGGTTTGAAATGAGGAACGAACTTCCCGTCAAGACTGACGGACTGGCCAGTCTTGGGGTTACGCCCTACTCGCGGTGCACGGTAATGCAGCGAAAAGCTACCGAAGCCGCGGATTTCTATACGATCCCCAGTGGCCAGGCACTGGGACATTTGCTCAAGCATAGTCTTGATAGCCAACTCGACATCCTTGGATGAGAGCAGCCCTTGATGGGTGACAATTCGTTCGATCAACTCCGACTTCGTCATATTTTTCCCTTCTTTTTCAAGCAGCTAGGAAAATCGCTTCGAAGGTTTTAGCATGACCTGAGGATTTTGAACAGCCCATGTATTAACTTATCTGCCTGTCTACTCCAGGACGGCCGTAAACGCCCAAATCTTCAATTACAGATCACCAGCATAGTGCGCGTAAGCGCGCCAGCCGGGTTCCAACCGAACGGATAGTCTTCGGCGTCATCCTTGGCTTCACTGGACCGGGCGATGACCTTGTAACCCCGCGCTTTGCACTCACGCATCGCACGCGCATCGCACTTTTCCCATTTATTTCCCAGACCCGAGCAGTCGATCTCAATACCGCTGCCGCCCCGCATCGCATGAGTCTTGGCGCTGGTAGCGGAGCAGCCTGTAAGCGTCAGCACTGCCAGCACTACAATAAACATGTTCATTCAACCCCTTATTGAATCGGCAATGTGGAACAGTTAAAGACTATAGCCAGTTGTGACCTTGAGACGTACGCGTTAGTTCTAGGTATTTGATTCACTTGATTTCAGAACTGACAGAAAGCGCCGGGTCGGTCATTGCCCGGTCTCTATATCATTCATACAACGCTTCGAAGCGCCCTCTCCGCCCCCGCGTCTCGACGGCGCGCGCATCCCGATTCGTGCGTGACAAATCCACCACACACAGGATGACGATAGACAGTCGTAAGCCGCGTTACATGCGAATCGACATCGCCTATGCATGCACGGACATCCCGTAACCTTCGGAAGATCAGCGCAGCAGCGCCGCTAACGCCATCGGGTAGCAAGCCCTTACGATGAGAAGCCAGCAAAAAGCGCACCTGCATCGCTCAGAAGGTATAATTCAAGCTAATCCGGTCCGAATTTTCACAATGAACGCCAAAGGGATGCAGCAGCAATGACGTTATTTAAACCTGCTAAACCAATTAAAAAAAATAGCAGGGTAAACGATAAAACCATATCCGACGCGCCCCATTCAAAGTACCCCACTCAATTAGTGGCTTATGCAATACTCTTGGGAATTTGCACTCTATTATTTGAGCCTCTTATCAGCACTCTGTCTGCAAACGCGTACGACTATGTGACCCATTTGAAGTGGGCAGCCGACATGGAGAATGGTCAAAAACTGATACTGCCTCACCCGCTATATCATCTGCTGGCCATCTTCACCAAAAAAACATTTGCCATCAGCTACCCTCAGTCGTCAACACTGGTCATAGTACTTTCAATATTTTTCCTTGCTGCTTTAAATTACAACATCTTGAAAATATATACGTCCACGTTGACCGCTATATTTTTCTCGATCTGCCTGCTCATCATTACGCCTTTACAACTTTTCTTCGCTATTGATCAGCATCTTTACTTTGGCTACATAGGAATAAGCATTTATCACAGCCCTACCATGCTGCTGCTCAAGCCTCTATCGCTCCTGGCATTCTGTTATACACTCAAGTCAGTAGACAACCCGCAACACAACACGCTAACCAACGGGCTCGCACTTGCTTTAGCCTTGTTTCTCAGTGGGATTTCAAAGCCAAGCTTCTTGATGATCGTGCTCCCCGCCTTTGTACTTTTTCTGCTGATCACCCGCCAACTCAAGTCAGCACTTATGAGCAAGTATATCTATCTCGCGTTTTTTCTTCCCATCGTCGGTTTGCTAGGCCTGCAGTTTTTTCAAACGTTTTTCTTCCAAGATCTCTCCCAAGGCACCGGCACTCCTGAAAGCCATATTGTTGTTCTACCCTTCGAGACCATGGCTCACTATTCGGACTTCCTATTTCCGAAGCTGATTTTATCGATAGCGTTTCCGCTGCTGACTTTTTTATTCTACCCAAGAGTTTTCATACAAGACAAAGCGGTCGTTTTTTCCTGCTGCTGCCTGTTGATGGGTTTGGTGCTGACCTATCTCTTCGCAGAAAGCGGGTCGAGAATGTACGATGGAAACTTCTGGTGGAGTGGGCAAATAGGGCTCTATCTGGTATTCCTCTTCTCTGTCGCCTTTTTATTTAAAAACAGACAACATCTGACGATTCGCAACGTAGACAAAGTAAAGTACTCACTCTGCCTCACGCTGTTTTTCTTGCATGCACTTTTTGGAATATTTTTTTACAAGCAAGAGCTTTTTTTCAATGCGAAATTTTGGTAACCGCTTGCCTACCCCACACACCAACAAGACCAAAATATTATGCCCGCAAAATTGACGCTACCTCATATCTCGGTGATCGTTCCCGTTTACAAAGCCGAAAACTCACTTGACGAACTTTACTTGCGCCTAAAATCCGCCCTCGAGGAAATCTCATTCGATTTCGAAATCGTATTGATAGAAGACTGCGGGGGTGATCGCTCATGGCAAATGATAGAGCGCCTCGCCGAGGCAGACCCAAGAGTACGTGGCATCCAGTTGAGTCGAAATTTTGGCCAGCACTATGGAATCACGGCAGGCCTGGATGCTTGCCGAGGCAAATGGGTCGTTGTGATGGATTGCGACCTTCAGGATCGCCCTGAGGAAATCCCTCGTCTCTATGACAAGGCGCAAGAAGGTTACGATATTGTTTTGGCCTTGAGAGGCAAACGAAGTGATCCGCTTCTTAAGAGATTCACCTCTTGGCTGTTCTACAAAACCTTCAGCTATCTGGCTGACTTTGAATATAATGGCGATAGCGGAAACTTTCGTATCATGTCGCGAAAGGTAGTCGATAACGTCTGCCAGATGCGTGAGCAACTTCGATTTTTTGGCGCACTGGTTCATTGGACAGGCTTTTCCAGCACCGGGATCGAAGTCTTGCATGCAGAACGCTTGGACGGGAAAAGTACCTATACATTTTCAAAGCTCTGGAACCTGGCAATGGAGACAATAATTGCCTACTCAGACAAACCACTTCGGCTTGCAGTAAAGCTAGGCTTCGCCATGGCGGCATTGGCATTTATCTATGGGGCATACCTCATTTTCACCACAATGCTACACGGAGCCGTTGTACAGGGCTGGACCAGCCTCATGGTTTCTACATTCTTTATTGGTGGCATTGTCATTTCCATCCAGGGCATTGTTGGCATATATGTCGGTAAAACCTTTGACCAGACAAAAAATCGCCCCTTGTATATTGTAGGACGAAAAACATACGATTTATCTGAAGACACATTTGGCGCACACACACAAACATCTCGATCTACATCAAGCCTCGAAAAAGAATGAAGGCCAAAATGAGCTTTTTTGCCTCACCCGCTTTTTCACAGTTGATCCGCTATGGCATTGTTGGTCTGACCAATAACGCCCTGCTTTATCTGGGCTACTTATTGCTCGTGTATTGCGGAAGTGGTGAAAAGCTGGCGATGACGCTGATTTATATAATAGGTGTTCTCACCAGTTATACGTTCAATTACAGATGGACGTTTTCCCAGCGAAAGAATCGAGGCGCCTTGATTCGATACATACAGATGCATTTAACCGGGTATCTCATAAACTTTATACTTCTGTATCTACTTGTCGACAAGTTACTTTACCCTCATCAACTTGTTCAGATTTTTGCAATCATAGTTGTCGCATTTTTTGGGTTTTTTACATGCAAGTACTTCGTCTTTCGTGAACAATCGGTTCGCGAATAAATCTATCTTTCAAGCAAGCGTGCCAGCGCTATTCACTGAAGTGCTACTGGATTACAAACTTCAAGCCTCATCAGACTGAACCAACAGGCACAAAAAAGGGCGACCGAAGTCGCCCTTTTTCTACAGCCTTACAGAACTTAGTTCTGCTTAGCCATTGCTTCGCGCAGCAGGGAGGCCATGGTGGTCTCGCCAGTTGCAGCTGCCGGAGTTTCTTTCAGACTCTGGATAGCTTCTTTCTCTTCCACTTCGTCTTTCGACTTGATGGAGAGTTGGATTACGCGGCTCTTGCGGTCAACGCTGATGATCTTGGCTTCTACTTCCTGGCCTTCTTTCAGAACGTTGCGCGCGTCTTCAACGCGGTCACGGCTGATTTCGGAGGCTTTCAGAGTCGCTTCGATATCGTCGGCCAGAGTGATGATGGCGCCTTTGGCGTCAACTTCTTTCACTGTACCTTTAACGATGGCGCCTTTGTCGTTCTCTTGTACGTACTCGGAGAACGGATCGCTTTCCAGTTGCTTGATACCCAGGGAGATGCGCTCGCGCTCTGGGTCAACCGACAGGATAACGGTGTCCAGCTCGTCGCCCTTCTTGAAACGACGAACAGCTTCTTCGCCAACTTCGTTCCAGGAGATGTCGGACAGGTGAACCAGGCCGTCGATGCCGCCGTCCAGACCAATGAAGATACCGAAATCGGTGATCGACTTGATGGTGCCGGAGATCTTATCGCCCTTGTTGAACTGGCCAGAGAAATCTTCCCATGGGTTAGATTTGCACTGCTTGATGCCCAGGGAGATACGACGACGCTCTTCGTCGATGTCCAGAACCATAACTTCCACTTCGTCGCCGACTTGTACGACTTTCGAAGGGTGGATGTTCTTGTTGGTCCAGTCCATTTCGGAAACGTGTACCAGGCCTTCCACGCCTTCTTCCAGCTCAGCGAAGCAGCCGTAATCGGTCAGGTTGGTAACACGCGCGGTCACGCGGGTGCTTTCTGGGTAACGGGCTTTGATAGCGACCCATGGATCTTCACCCAGTTGCTTCAGGCCCAGGGAAACACGGTTGCGTTCGCGATCGTATTTCAGAACCTTGACATCGATCTCGTCGCCAACGTTGACGATTTCCGATGGATGCTTGATACGCTTCCAAGCCATGTCGGTAATGTGCAGCAGGCCATCGACGCCACCCAGATCGACGAATGCGCCGTAATCGGTGAGGTTCTTGACGATACCTTTGACTTGTTGGCCTTCCTGCAGGGATTCCAGCAGAGCTTCACGCTCGGCGGAGTTCTCTGCTTCCAGGACGCTGCGACGGGAAACGACAACGTTGTTGCGTTTCTGGTCGAGCTTGATGACCTTGAATTCGAGTTCCTTGCCTTCCAGGTGCGTGGTGTCGCGCACAGGACGAACGTCGACCAAAGAACCTGGCAGGAACGCACGGATGCCGTTAACGTCGACAGTGAAGCCGCCTTTAACCTTACCGTTGATAACGCCCTTGACCACTTCTTCAGCTGCGAAGGCTGCTTCGAGAACAATCCAGCATTCAGCGCGCTTGGCTTTTTCACGGGACAGCTTGGTTTCACCGAAACCGTCTTCAACCGAGTCCAGAGCAACGTGAACTTCGTCACCGACATTGATTGTCAGATCACCAGCATCGTTGTAGAACTGTTCCAGCGGGATCAGAGCTTCAGACTTCAGACCAGCGTGAACGGTTACCCAGCGAGCTTGGTAATCGATATCAACGATAACACCGGTGATGATGGAGCCTGCCTGAAGGTTCAGGGTTTTTAGGCTTTCTTCAAAGAGTTCCGCAAAGCTTTCGCTCATTTTAATTCCTGTTGATAAGGGCGAAGAATACGCCCATCTCCACACCCCAGACGGTATGGGTCAGTTTCAATTAGAAGAAGCACCACAGGACTATGACTGGTCCCCTGCAGCCTTCTTGGTCACCCGGCGATATCGCGAATGGCGATCTCGCTCATGATGCGTTCCAGCACCTGCTCGATGGACAACTCCGTGGAATCCAGCTGTATGGCGTCAGCCGCCGGCTTGAGCGGGGCTACCGCACGCTGGGTATCACGCTCATCGCGTGCACGGATCTCATCTAGCAGACTCGACAGACTAACACCATCGACTTTGCCCTTCAACTGCAAGTAACGGCGGCGAGCACGTTCCTCGGCGCTGGCGGTCAGGAAAATTTTCAGCGGTGCCTCTGGAAACACCACCGTGCCCATGTCACGGCCGTCGGCGACCAGGCCCGGCGGCTCCTGAAACGCGCGCTGGCGCTGCAGCAATGCATCACGCACGGCGGGCAACGCGGCAACCTGGGAGGCCCAGGAACCGACTTGCTCGTTACGCAGGTCGTCGGTCACGTCGTCGCCTTCGAGGATGATCCGCTGGGGATGACCTTCCGTCGCGCCGACGAACTGGACGTCAAGGTGTGCCGCCAGCAGCTTCAGGGATTCTTCGTTGGTCAGGTCGACGCCATGGTTGCGCGCAGCGAAGGCCAGCAGGCGATACAGCGCGCCGGAATCGAGCAGGCACCAGCCCAGACGCTTGGCCAGAATGCCGGCGATCGTGCCTTTGCCCGAGCCGCTTGGCCCATCGATGGTAATCACCGGTGCTTTGATATTCACAATTGAGCCTCTTGGGCTACACGCATGCCGACATGGGCACACAGTGTAAGAAAGTTCGGAAAAGATGTAGCGACGTTGGCGCAGTCACGGATACGAATCGGCGCCGCCGCTCGCAACGACGCCACGCTCAATGCCATGGCGATGCGGTGATCGCCATGGGCATGCACGTCGCCGCCGCCTATCGGGCCGCCATCAATGATAATCCCATCAGATGTCGGTTCACACTTCACACCCAGCGCCAACAGACCGTCGGCCATGACCTGGATGCGATCGGATTCCTTCACCCGCAGCTCCTCGGCACCGCGCAACACGGTGCGCCCCTCGGCGCAGGCGGCGGCGACGAACAGCACGGGAAATTCATCGATCGCCAGCGGCACCAGCGCTTCGGGAATCTCGATGCCTTTGAGCACAGCGGCGCGTACACGCAAGTCGGCCACCGGTTCGCCACCCACTTCACGCGGGTTTTCCAGGGTAATGTCCGCGCCCATCAGGCGCAGAATATCGATCACCCCGGTGCGGGTCGGATTGATACCGACATGCTCGAGCAACAACTCGGAACCCTCGGCAATCGTGGCCGCCACCAGGAAAAATGCCGAGGAGGAAATATCCCCCGGCACTTCTATATGGGTAGCGGTCAACGTATGCCCGGACTCGACCGACGCCGTCGCGCCCTCCACGGTCACCGGGTAACCAAAACCGCGCAGCATGCGCTCGGTGTGGTCGCGGGTCGGTGCAGGCTCGGTCACTGCGGTTTTGCCTTCGGCATACAGTCCGGCCAGCAACACACAGGATTTCACCTGGGCACTGGCCATCGGCAGTACATAATTGATGCCTTTGAGTGCCTGGCCACCGCGTATGGTCAGCGGCGGGCACCCTTGCGGCCCGGTCTCGATCAGTGCACCCATGTCCCGCAACGGCTTGGCCACGCGGCTCATCGGGCGCCTGGACAGCGACGCATCGCCCGTCAGCACGCTGTCGAAGCGCTGCGCCGCCAGCAACCCGGACAGCAGGCGCATGGACGTGCCGGAATTGCCCAGGTAGATCGGCCCCGGCGCCGGTTTCAAGCCATGCAAGCCTACGCCATGAATCGTCACGCGCCCGTGGTGCGGCCCTTCAATCACCACGCCCATGTCGCGAAATGCCTGCAAGGTCGCCAGGGCGTCCTCACCTTCAAGGAAGCCTTCCACTTCGGTCACGCCATCAGCCAATGAGCCCAGCATGATCGAGCGATGGGAGATCGACTTGTCACCCGGCACCCGAATGCGCCCGCTCAAGCGGCCACCTGGACGGGCGATGAAGGTCAGTTCGTCGGCATCCACTGCGGTTTCCATATAGGCGCGCCGCGCCAGGATCTTGCTGAAGTGTTCACGCGCCACCCGCGCACGGGTGAACACGCCCAAGAGTTGATGGCCATCGCCCGCATCCACGGCGTCGCGCAAGGCGTCGAGGTCGCTGCGGAAAGTGTCCAGGGTACGCAACACCGCTTCACGATTGGCGAGGAAGATGTCGTGCCACATCACCGGGTCGCTGCCGGCAATCCGCGTGAAGTCGCGGAAGCCGCCGGCGGCATAGCGGAAAATCTCCAGGTTCTCGTTGCGCTTGGCCAATGAATCCACCAGGCCGAATGCCAACAGATGGGGCAGATGGCTGGTCGCCGCCAGCACTTCGTCGTGACGCTCGACCTGCATATGCTCCACATCCGCCCCCAACTCGCGCCACAACCGGTCCACCACGGCCAAGGCCGCAGGATCGGTCTGCGCAAGCGGCGTCAGGATCACTTTGTGCCGGCGAAACAGCTGGGCGTTGGACGCTTCCACCCCACTCTGCTCGGAGCCGGCAATCGGATGGCCGGGCACGAAACGCGGCGGCATTTCACCAAACGCCAGTTGCGCCGCGCGCACCACGTTGCCCTTGGCGCTGCCGACATCCGTGAGGATCGCGCCGCCCAAATCCAGGCCGGCCAAAAACGCCAACAGCTTTTCCATGGCCAGGATCGGCACGGCCAGTTGGATCACGTCGGCGCCCTGGCACGCGATGGCCAGGTCCGCCTCGCAGCGATCCACCACCCCCAGCTCCACCGCCAGCTTGCGCGATTGCGGGTCCAGGTCCACGCCAACCACTTCGCCGCACAGGCCGCTCTCGCGCAGGCCCTTGGCGAAGGATCCACCGATCAACCCAAGACCGACCACCACCAGGCGACCAATCTTAGGCACAGCAGGTTGCAGTGCAGTGAAATCAACCACGGGCCAGAACCTTGGCCAACGCCTCCAGGAAGCGACTGTTCTCAGCCGGCAAACCGATGGTGACGCGCAGGTGATTGGGCATGCCGTAATTGGCCACCGGGCGCACGATCACGCCTTCGCGCAGCAAACCCTGGAAGACCGGGGCGGCTACCTGGCCGAGGTCGACGCAGATAAAGTTGCCCCTGGACGCAATCCAGCCCAGGCCCAACTCGCGAAAACCGTCCTGCAATTGCTGCATGCCGCGCTCGTTGAGGCGACGGCTTTCCTCGAGGTAATCGGCATCGTTCAACGCCGCGCAGGCCGCCGCCAGGGCCAGGCTGTTGACGTTGAACGGTTGGCGCACACGGTTCAGCACATCGGCGACTACCGCGCTGGACAAGCCATAGCCAACCCGCAGCGACGCCAGGCCGTAGGCCTTGGAGAAGGTGCGCGACACCAGCAGGTTCGGATAGGCCGCCAGGAAGGCCAGGCCATCCGGCAGGTCGCTGCCTTCGGCGTACTCGATATAAGCCTCGTCCAGCACCACGAGGACGTGCGCGGGCACGTCCTGCAGGAATTCGTTCAAGGCCTGCTGATCGAACCAGGTGCCCGTCGGGTTATTCGGGTTGGCGATAAACACTACGCGGGTTTGCGCATCGATTGCGGCCAGCATTGCCGGCAGATCGTGGCCCCAGTCCTTTGCCGGAATCACCCGCGCATCGGCGCCTACGGCCTGGGTGACGATCGGGTAGACCGCAAATGCATGCTCACTGAACACCGCGTTCAGGCCCGGTGCCAGGTAGGCCCGGCCGACCAGCTCGAGGATGTCGTTGGAGCCGTTGCCCAGGGTCACCTGGTTCAGCTCGACCCGACACTTTTGCGCCAGCAACGACTTGAGGGCAAAGCCGTTGCCGTCGGGATAACGGGTCAGCTCCGCCAACTCTTCCCGAATCGCCGCCAACACTTTGGGGCTCGGGCCCAGCGGGTTTTCGTTACTCGCCAGCTTGACGATTCTGGATGGGTCCAGATTCAACTCACGCGCCAACTCGTCCACAGGCTTGCCCGGAACGTAAGGCGAGAGTTGTTGCACGCCCGGCTGCGCCAGGGCGAGGAAGTTGCCACTCATGTCAAAGCCTCACAAAACCGCTTTCGGGTAAGAGCCCAGCACCTTGAGTGCCACGGCCTCCTGGCTGATTTTCTCCAGCACACCTTTGACCAGTGGGTCGCGGTGATGCCCGATGAAGTCGATAAAGAACACGTAGGTCCATTTACCACTGCGCGAAGGACGCGTCTCGATGCGCGTCAGGTCAATCCCGTTGTCGTGGAACGGCACCAGCAGTTCATGCAGCGCGCCGGGCTTGTTGCTCATGGAGACGATGATGGAGGTCTTGTCGTCGCCGGTGGGCGGCACTTCCTGGCTGCCGATCATCAGGAAACGTGTGGAGTTGTCCGGACGGTCCTCGATTTTCTCGGCCAGGCGCGTGAGCCCGTACAGGCCCGCCGCCATATCGCCGGCAATCGCCGCCGAGTTCCACTCGCCCTTGACCCGCTTGGCCGCCTCGGCATTGCTGGAGACCGCCACGCGCTCGACGTTCGGGTAATGCGCATCCAGCCACTTGCGGCACTGGGCCAGGGACTGGGCGTGGGAATAGATACGGCTGATGCTGTCGGTCTTGGTGCTCTCGCCTACCAGCAGATGGTGGTGGATACGCAGTTCGACTTCGCCACAGATCACCATGTCGTGCTCGAGGAAGCTGTCCAGCGTGTGGTTGACCGCGCCTTCGGTGGAGTTTTCCACCGGCACCACGCCAAAATTCACCGCACCGGCCGCCACTTCGCGGAACACTTCGTCGATCGCCGCCATTGGCTTGCTGATCACGGCATGGCCGAAATGTTTCATGGCCGCCGCTTGGGTGAAGGTGCCTTCCGGGCCGAGGTACGCCACTTTCAGCGGCTGCTCCAGCGCCAGGCACGAGGACATGATTTCACGGAACAACCGCGCCATCTCTTCGTTGCCCAGCGGCCCCTTGTTGCGCTCCATCACGCGCTTGAGCACCTGAGCCTCGCGCTCGGGCCGGTAGAACACCGGCACCTCGCCTTCCGCCAGGGACGCCATTTTCACCCGGGCCACTTCCTGGGCGCAGCGTGCGCGCTCGCTGATCAGCTCGAGGACTTTCTCGTCCAGGCTGTCGATGCGTACGCGCAGGGCCTTGAGTTCTTGCTCAGACATTAGCCGTGTTCCTTTTCGAACTCTGCCATGTAGGCAACCAGCGCGTTGATGGCGTGGATGTCGACGGCGTTGTAGATGGAGGCGCGCATGCCACCGACCGAACGGTGACCCTTGAGGTTCAGCAGGCCGCGCTCGTCGGCACCGGCCAGGAACGGCTT
The DNA here is from genome assembly GCF_900004915.1 of Pseudomonas sp. 31 R 17. Classification (NCBI taxonomy): domain Bacteria; kingdom Pseudomonadati; phylum Pseudomonadota; class Gammaproteobacteria; order Pseudomonadales; family Pseudomonadaceae; genus Pseudomonas; species Pseudomonas sp. 31 R 17. The sequence goes on along the minus strand of NZ_CVTN01000065.1, from coordinate 824,661 downwards.
GTCCAGGCGGTCGTCAGCCAGGCGGAATGGCACGTTCATCCATGAGCGATTGGCGAGGTTGATCGGGTTGCTGTACAGGCCGCTGGCGTCGATGAAGTCGTACAGGGTGCGCTTCTTCACTTCGTTGAGCTTGCCCATGGCAGCCACGCCGCCCTGCTCCTTGAGCCATTCGAACACCAGGCCGGACAGGTACCAGGCGAATGCCGGCGGGGTGTTGTACATCGAGCCATTATCGGCCGCGACCTTGTAGTTGAGCATGGTCGGGCACACCGAGCGCGCGCGGCCGAGCAGGTCTTCGCGGATGATGTTGACCAGGATGCCGCTCGGGCCGATGTTTTTCTGCGCGCCGGCGTAGATCATGCCGTACCGGGACACGTCGATTGGACGCGAGAGGATGTCCGAGGACATGTCGCACACCAGCGGGACGTCGCCCACTTGCGGCACCCAGTCGAATTGCAGGCCGCCGATGGTTTCATTGGCGACGTAGTGCACGTAGGCCGCATCCTTGGACAGTTTCCATTCGTTCTGACCAGGAATGGCGAAGTAGTCATAAGGCTTGGCGGTGCCTGCCACATTGACATGACCGTAGCGGGAGGCTTCTTCAATGGCCTTCTGACCCCAGATACCGGTGTCGATATAGTCGGCCGTGCCGCCTTCGGGCAGCAGGTTCAGCGGGATCTGGGCGAACTGCTGGCTCGCGCCGCCCTGCAGGAACAGCACTTTGTAGTGGGAGGGGATGTCCAGCAAGTCGCGCAGATCCTGCTCGGCCTTGGTGGCAATGGACACGAACTCATCGCTGCGATGGCTCATTTCCATCACGGAGAGGCCTTTTCCATGCCAGTCGAGGAGTTCAGCCTGCGCGCGCTGCAGGACTGCTTCAGGAAGCGCCGCGGGACCGGCACAGAAGTTATAGGCTCTCTTGCTCACATCCAATCTCTCTGATCTGGTGGGACTGAAATCAAACACTGCAGGGGCGAGCTTGCTCGCGAAAAACCCGAGAGCGCAAGGCGTATCAGGCAGCCCGCGTCATCGTTGGCGATTTTCGCGAGCAAGCTCGCTCCTACAGGGGGCGGCGTTATATTTCAAAGGGGACAAACAACAAGGGGGCGAATCTTCATCCGCCCCCTGTGTGTCCGCTTATTCCTGCGGTTCTTCTTCGTCTGCGGCAGCATCGAGGGTTGGCTCGTCGACGTTGTCATCGCCGGCTGCGATCACCTCGCCATCGAATTCCTCACCTTCGAGCGCTTCGCCCTCAACTTCCGAAGGCTCCTGCACACGCTCAAGGCCGACCAGTTTTTCGTCCTTGGCCAGCTTGATCAGGGTCACGCCCTGAGTGTTACGGCCCAGGCTCGATACTTCCGCCACGCGGGTACGTACCAGGGTGCCCTGGTCGGAAATCAACATGATTTCCTCGCCGTCGAGTACCTGCACCGCGCCGACCAGACGGCCGTTGCGGTCGTTGCTGACCATGGCGATCACGCCCTGGCCGCCACGCTTATACTCCGGGAACTCGCTGATGGCGGTGCGCTTGCCGTAGCCACGCTCGGAAGCGGTAAGGATCTGGCTGCCTTCTTCCGGAATCAACATGGAGATCAGCTTCTGCCCTTCCGGCAGGCGCATGCCGCGCACGCCGCGGGCGGTACGGCCCATGGCGCGAACGTCGGATTCCTTGAAGCGCGTGACCTTGCCGCCGTCGGAGAACAGCATGACTTCGCGCTCGCCATCGGTAATCGCGGCAGAGATCAGCACGTCGCCTTCATCCAGCTCCAGGGCGATCAGGCCCACGCTGCGTTGACGGCTGAAGGATTCCAGCGGGGTCTTCTTCACGGTGCCCATGGCGGTGGCCATGAAGATGAAGTGACCTTCGGTGTATTCCTCGACCGGCAGCATGGTGGTGATGTATTCATCACTGTCCAGCGGCAGCAGGTTGACCAGTGGACGCCCACGGGCGGCACGGGAGGCTTCCGGGATTTCGTAGGTTTTCAGCCAGTACACCTTGCCCTTGCTGGAGAACAGCAGCAGCGTGGTGTGGCTGTTGGCGACCAGCAGGTGAGCGATGTAGTCCTCATCCTTGACGCCGGTAGCCGATTTACCTTTACCGCCACGACGCTGGGCCTGGTACGCCGCCAGCGGCTGGGTCTTGGCGTAGCCACCGTGGGAGATGGTCACCACACGCTCTTCTTCCGGGATCATGTCACCCAGGGTCAGGTCGAGGCGCGCATCGAGGATCTCGGTGCGGCGCACGTCGCCGTATTCGGCGCGGATCACTTCCAGCTCTTCGCGGATCACTTCCATCAGGCGCACGGCGCTGTTGAGGATGCGGATCAGCTCGCCGATCTGGTTGAGAATCTCCTGGTACTCGGCCAGCAGCTTCTCGTGCTCCAGCCCGGTCAGGCGGTGCAAACGCAGTTCCAGGATGGCCTGGGCCTGTTCCGGCGACAGGAAATACTTGCCGTCACGCAGGCCGTATTGCGGGTCCAGGGTCTCGGGCCGGCAGGAATCAGCGCCGGCGCGTTCAACCATGGCCACCACGGCGCTGGATTCCCATGGCATCTTGATCAGGGCTTCCTTGGCTTCCGACGGCGTCGGCGAAGCCTTGATCAGGGCGATTACCGGGTCGATGTTCGACAGCGCAACCGCCTGGCCTTCCAGGATGTGGCCGCGCTCGCGGGCCTTGCGCAGTTCGAACACGGTACGACGGGTGACCACTTCACGGCGGTGACGTACGAAGGCTTCCAGCAGATCCTTGAGGTTCAGGATGCGTGGGCGGCCATCGATCAGGGCAACCACGTTGATACCAAACACGCTTTGCAGCTGGGTCTGGGCGTAGAGGTTGTTGAGGATCACCTCGGGCACTTCGCCACGACGCAGCTCGATGACTACGCGCATACCGTCCTTGTCGGACTCGTCGCGCAGTTCGGTGATGCCTTCGAGCTTCTTCTCTTTAACCAGCTCGGCGATCTTCTCGATCAGGCGCGCTTTGTTCAGCTGGTACGGCAGTTCGGTAATGACAATCTGCTGGCGGCCACCGACCTTGTCGATGTCCTCGATGATCGAGCGGGCGCGCATGTAAATGCGCCCGCGACCGGTGCGGTAGGCTTCGATGATGCCGGCGCGACCGTTGATGATCGCGGCGGTCGGGAAGTCCGGGCCGGGGATGTATTGCATCAGCTCATCGACGGTCAGCTCGGGGTTGTCGATGAGGGCCAGGCAACCGTCGATGACTTCACCGAGGTTGTGCGGCGGGATGTTGGTGGCCATGCCCACGGCGATACCGCTGGAACCGTTGACCAGCAGGTTGGGAATACGGGTGGGCATGACGGCCGGGATCATTTCGGTGCCGTCGTAGTTCGGCACCCAGTCCACGGTTTCTTTATGCAGATCGGCCAGCAGTTCGTGCGCCAGCTTGGTCATGCGCACTTCGGTGTATCGCATGGCCGCGGCGTTGTCGCCGTCGACCGAACCGAAGTTGCCCTGGCCGTCTACCAGCAGGTAGCGCAGGGAAAACGGCTGGGCCATCCGAACGATGGTGTCGTACACCGCAGTGTCGCCGTGGGGGTGATACTTACCGATCACGTCACCGACAACACGGGCAGATTTCTTGTACGGCTTGTTCCAGTCGTTACCCAGCTCGCTCATCGCGAACAGCACACGCCGGTGCACGGGCTTCAAGCCGTCGCGCGCATCAGGCAGTGCCCGACCGACAATGACGCTCATCGCGTAGTCGAGGTAGGACTGTTTCAGCTCGTCTTCGATATTGACCGGGAGGATTTCTTTGGCCAGTTCGCCCATGAGAAGCCTGATTCCTTTTTCGGGTGAAACTTCGTTACATCCATTCGGGACGAACAAAGCTCGCCGCTGCCGGCACGGTGCCTGACAACGACTTACGACAAATCAACGAGTTATGACACGGATCTGCACGTTATGGACCACCCCTCGGGGCAGCCCTGGAAACCGCCGGATGTTATCACAATCGCCGCCACGCACCTATCCCCCTGATGCGCATGGAGGCTAGTAATTTGATGAATGACAGGCTTGAGGGGGACGAGAGAGGCTCAGAGGTGGGGTGGTGCTGTTTTTTGAGGCTGGATCCGGGACTTTTATTGACTTTGAGGGCCAATCGGGGGCAAGCCCCCTCCCACACTTGAATTGTGAACACAGTCAAACCTGTGGGAGGGGGCTTGCCCCCGATAGCAATGGCACAGACACCACAGCCCTCAATGCAGCCGCTTACGACACATCAACCTGGCCAGCTTGGCGGTATCCGGCCGCTCCATCACACCTTTTTCGGTCACGATCACATCAATCAGATCCGCCGGCGTCACATCGAACGCCGGATTAAATGCCTGCGCCTCCAACCGCTGGCCATTCACCTCCAGCAACTCACCGACATCACGCTCTTCCAGGGTCACATCATCGCCGGTAGCCATCATCAGATCGACGGTCGAGCTCGGCGCCACCACCATGAAGCGTACGCCATGGTGCATGGCGCAAACGGCCAGTTGATAGGTACCGATCGTGCTGATCACATCGCCATTGGCCGCGATGCAGTCCGCGCCGACCACCACCCAGGTGACGCCTTTGGTCTTGAGGATATGCGCCCCGGCGGCGTCGGCATTTACCGTGACCGGAACGCCGGCGCCGGCCAACTCCCAGGCGGTCAATCGCGAGCCTTGCAGCCACGGCCGGGTTTCATTGGCATAAACCTGCTCGACCAGGCCTTCCAGGAATGCCGCGCGGATCACCCCGAGGGCCGTGCCGACACCGCCGGAGGCCAGGGCGCCGGCGTTGCCATGGGTCAGGATCGCCTGGGCGTTGCCCTGATGCTTGCGAATGCGCTCGAGGCCCAATTGGGCCATGACCACATTGGCTTCGCGATCGCTCTCATGAATCGCAATGGCTTCGGCTTCCAGCACCGCCAACGGGTCGGCCTGTTGCTTGAGACGGTCAAGGCGCTCGCGCATGCACTTCAACGCCCAGAACAGGTTGGATGCGGTGGGGCGGGTATCGGCCAGCAATGCGTAGTCTTCTTCCCATGCCGCCTGCCAGTCATCGCCTTCGGCAATGCGTTGGCGCGCAGCCAGGACCAGGCCGTAGGCCGCACTGATACCGATGGCCGACGCGCCGCGCACCACCCTCGCGCGAATGGCGGCGGCCACCTCGTCGACGGTCGAGCACGTCACCCAGCTTTCCCGGGCCGGCAATGCACGCTGATCGAGCAGGTGCAGCACGCCATCACGCCACTCGATGGCCTTCACCTTCTCCGCCGCCAACAGTCGGTCGCGCATCCCTTAACCCCGTACTTATGAACAAAAGCCGCCGATTATAGCGATCCGCCCGCCGGGACGCTCGGGTATACTTCGCCCTTCTTTTATAGCTGCCCAGGAAGAAGCCTGCGATGACGCCCACTGCCGCCCCGCTCGACTTATTACTGCTGCCGACCTGGCTGGTACCCGTCGAACCCGCCGGCGTAGTGCTCAAGGAGCATGGCCTGGGTATCCGCGACGGTTGCATCGTGTTTATCGGGCCGCGGGCGGCGGCATTGAAGCTTGAGGCGAGCGAAGTGCGCGAACTGCCGGGCATGCTGCTCAGCCCCGGCCTGATCAACGCCCACGGGCATGCGGCGATGAGCCTGTTTCGCGGCCTGGCCGATGACCTGCCATTGATGACCTGGCTGGAAAAACACATCTGGCCCGCCGAGGCCAAGTGGGTCGATGAAGCCTTCGTGCGCGATGGCACCGATCTGGCCATCGCCGAGCAGCTCAAGGGCGGCATCACCTGCTTCTCCGATATGTATTTCTACCCCAAGGTCGCCAGCGATTGCGTGCACAACAGCGGCATGCGCGCGCAGATCGCCATTCCGATCCTGGACTTCCCCATCCCGGGCGCCAGCACCGCCGATGAGGCGATTCGCCAGGGCATCGAGCTGTTCGGCGACCTCAAGCATCATCCACGTATCAAGATCACGTTCGGGCCTCATGCGCCGTATACCGTCAACGATGACAACCTGGAAAAGATCCGGATCATCGCTGAAGAGCTGGACGCCGCAATCCATATGCACGTGCACGAAACCGCCTTCGAAGTGCAGCAAGCCGTGGAACAGACGGGCGAGCGGCCACTGGCCCGTCTGGGTCGCCTTGGCCTGCTGGGCCCGCGCTTCCAGGCCGTTCACATGACCCAAATCAGCGAGGAGGACCTGGCTTTGCTGGTAGAAAGCAACACCAGCGTGATCCATTGCCCGGAATCGAACCTGAAACTGGCCAGCGGCTTCTGTCCGGTTGAACGCCTGTGGCAGGCTGGCGTCAATGTGGCTATAGGCACTGACGGCGCCGCCAGCAACAACGACCTCGACCTGTTGGGCGAAACCCGCACCGCCGCGATGCTGGCCAAGGCCGTCGCCGGTTCGGCCACCGCGCTGGACGCCCATCGCGCGCTGCGCATGGCCACCCTCAATGGCGCGCGGGCGATGGGCCTGGACAGCCAGATCGGCTCGCTGGAAGTCGGCAAGGCTGCGGATATCGTCGCCTTCGACCTTTCGGGGCTGGCGCAACAACCGATCTACGACCCGGTCTCACAGCTTATCTACGCCACCGGACGTGACTGCGTGAAACACCTTTGGGTCGCCGGCAAGCAGTTGCTCGACGACCGACGATTGACCCGCATGGATGAAGCACAGTTGACCGCCACGGCCATTGCCTGGGGCCAACGCATCAGCGGGCACAGCGAATAAACCGATTTATCAGATTCAGAGGATTCACCATGAGCAACGTCGACCACGCCGAAATCGCCAAATTCGAAGCCCTGGCCCACCGCTGGTGGGACCGTGAGAGCGAGTTCAAGCCGCTGCATGACATCAACCCACTGCGGGTCAACTGGATTGACGAACGCGTCAACCTGGCCGGCAAAAAGGTGCTGGACGTCGGTTGCGGCGGTGGCATCCTCAGTGAAGCCATGGCCCAGCGCGGCGCCACCGTCATGGGCATCGACATGGGCGAGGCACCGCTGGCCGTGGCCCAGCTGCACCAGCTGGAATCCGGCGTAAGCGTGGAATACCGCCAGATCACCGCCGAAGCCCTGGCCGAGGAAATGCCCGAACAGTTCGACGTGGTCACCTGCCTTGAAATGCTCGAGCACGTGCCGGACCCGTCTTCGGTGATCCGCGCCTGTTTCCGCATGGTCAAGCCCGGCGGCCAGGTGTTCTTCTCCACCATCAACCGCAACCCCAAGGCTTATCTGTTCGCGATCATCGGCGCCGAATACATCATGAAGCTGCTGCCGCGCGGCACCCATGACTTCAAGAAATTCATCCGCCCCTCCGAGCTGGGCGCGTGGAGCCGCCAGGCCGGGCTGACCGTCAAGGACATCATCGGCCTGACCTACAACCCGCTGACCAAGCACTACAAGCTGGCCAACGACGTTGACGTCAACTACATGATCCAGACCCTGCGCGAGGAGTAAGCCTGTGAAGTTGCGAGCGGTTCTCTTCGACATGGACGGTACCCTGCTGGACACCGCGCCGGACTTTATCGCCATCTGCCAGGCCATGCGCGCCGACCGTGGCCTGCCGCCGGTCAACGACCAGCACATCCGCGATGAAATCTCCGGTGGCGCGAAGGCGATGGTCGCCGTGACTTTCTCGATGGACCCGGAGTCGCCAGGTTTCGAAGCGCTGCGCCAGGAATTCCTCGAGCGATACCTCAAGGACTGCGCGGTGCACAGCAAATTGTTCGACGGTATGGCCGAGCTGCTGGAAGACATCGAGAAGGCCAAGCTGGTCTGGGGCGTGGTCACCAACAAGCCGCTGCGCTTTGCCGAGCCGATCATGCAGCAACTGGGCCTGGCCGAACGCTCGGCCGTGCTGATCTGTCCGGACCACGTAAAGAACAGCAAGCCGGACCCGGAGCCGATGATCCTGGCGTGCAAGATGCTCGACCTCGACCCGGCCAGCGTGTTGTTCGTGGGCGACGATTTGCGTGATATCGAATCCGGTCGCGATGCCGGCACCCGTACGGCGGCAGTTACCTACGGTTATATCCATCCGGACGACAACCCGCGTCACTGGGGGGCGGATGTGGTGGTGGACCACCCATTGGAGCTGCGCAAGGTGCTGGATAGCGCGGTGTGCAGTTGCTGATTTAACTGATCGATGAAGATCCAATGTGGGAGGGGGCTTGCCCCCTCCCACATTGGATCTTCGGCGTTTTCGAATGTGAGGTTATGTATGTTTGATTATTCTGCCCCTCCAGAACTGCTCAAAGGCCGGGTGATCCTGGTCACCGGTGCCGGCCGCGGGATCGGCGCGGCTGCGGCGAAAACCTACGCCGCCCACGGTGCCACCGTGTTGCTGCTGGGCAAGACCGAGGCCAACCTGGCTCAGGTGTATGACGAAATCGAAGCCGCCGGCCAGCCGCAACCGGTGGTGATCCCGTTCAACCTGGAGACCGCCCTGCCCCATCAATACGATGAGCTGGCAGCGATGATCGAAAAGGCATTCGGCCGCCTCGACGGCCTGCTGCACAACGCCTCGATCATCGGACCGCGCACGCCCATCGAGCAATTGTCCGGCGAGCACTTCATGCGGGTGATGCACGTCAACGTCAACGCGATGTTCATGCTGACCAGCACCCTGCTGCCGCTGCTCAAGCTGTCCACGGATGCGTCGGTGGTGTTCACTTCCAGCAGCGTCGGGCGCAAGGGCCGCGCGTATTGGGGCGCTTACGGTGTGTCGAAGTTTGCCACTGAAGGCTTGATGCAGACCCTGGCCGACGAGCTGGAAGACGTCGCCGCCGTGCGCGCCAACAGCATCAACCCGGGCGGTACGCGCACCAGCATGCGAGCCCAGGCCTACCCTGGGGAAAACCCGATGGAACGGCCGGCGCCGGAAGAAATCATGCCGGTGTACCTGTACCTGATGGGGCCGGACAGTGCAGGGATCAATGGGCAGGCGTTCGACGCCCAGTAACCCCTGACACAACCTGAAGCAAAATGTGGGAGGGGGCTTGCCCCCGATTGCGGTGGATCAGCCCATGAATCTGTTGGCTGAGACACCGCTATCGGGGGCAAGCCCCCTCCCACATTGGTATTGCAGCGCTCGTCAGTTTTTCACCACTTCCTCAAGCGTGAAGCGGCCCAGCGGGTTTTGCAGGAAGTTGCTCACATTCTTGCGTGAGATATTGATGTACGGGCTGTAGTACAGATCGATCCAGTTCACGTCCTGTTTCGCCAGTTTCTGCAACTCCACGTACATCTGTTCACGCTTGGCCGGGTCGGCCTCGATGCGCGCCTGCGCCACCAGGGCCTTGACCTTGTCGTTCTGGTAACGGGTCATGTAGTTCTGGTTGGTGTCATGGCCCAGCACGAAAGTGGTCTTCTGGTCCGGGTCGAGGATGTCGTTGGTCCAGTACATCACCGAAATATCGTACTCACCGTCCACCAGCATCTGCCAGCTCTGGGTCGGGTCGACCTTTTGCAGGTTGGCGGTGACGCCGACCTTGGCCAGCTGGTCCTTGATGATCACCGCAATCTGCTCGTCCGCTTCGTTGCCGGCGTTGACCACGTAGTTGAGCTTCAGGTCCTTGGCGCCTGCATCGGCCAGCAGCTTTTTCGCCGCAGTCGGGTCATACGGGCGTTGCAGGTTATTGGCGTAGTGATAGAGCGAGCCTTTCGGGATGTAGGAATAGGCCACGGTGCCTTGTCCGTAAGTGGCGGTCTTCACCAGCGATTGTTTATCGATGGCCATGTCCAGCGCTTCACGCACTTCTGGCTTGGCCAACAGGCCGTGCGCGTGGTTGATCAGCAGGTGATCTTCGCGGGTGGACGGGTCGGCATGGATCACCACGTTCGGGTCTTTCTTCAGCTCTTCAACCCGGGAGAAGGGTACGAAGATCGCCGTGTCCAGCTCGTTGTTCTGCACCATGCGCATGCGTGTGTTGTCGTCCGTGACCGACACCCACTCCACCCCGTCCAGGCTGACGTTGCCGGCCTGCCAGAAGTTCGGGTTCTTCTTCAGGATCACGCGGTCGCCCTTGCGCCATTCGTCCACGGTGAAGGCGCCGGAGGTCACCGGGTTTTCCGAGTAGGCGTCTTCGCCCATTGTCGTCATGGCTTTTTCCGACAGGATCGACACCGTTGGCGACGCCAATTGCGAGAGAAACGCCACCGCCGGCGTTTTCAGGGTCACCACCAGGGTTTTCCCATCGCGGGCCTTGGCGGTGTCGATCAGGCTGAACGGGTCGCTCCACAGCGACGCCTTGTTATCGCGGATGCGCAACAGGCTGAACGCTGCGTCGCTGGCGGTGATCGGCGAGCCGTCGGAGAACTTGGCGTCGCGCAGTGTGAAGGTGTAGGTCAGGCCGTCCTTGGAAATCTCCCAGCTTTGCGCCAGGCCCGGTTCCATTTTGGTGCCCAGGTTGTCCACTCGCACCAGGGTGTCGTAGACGTTGGCAAATACCCAGGTATCGCGGTTCTGCGCGCTTTTGATCGGGTCAAAGGTGGTGCTGTCTTCACGGCAACCGATGGTCAGTACGCCAGCAGCCTGGGCCAGGCCGGCAGTGAGGGACCAGGCGGTCAGCGTGGCGGCGGCGAGTAATTTCAAATGGCGCGATTGCATGTCATAACTCCTTGTTCATGATGGGCAGGAAGGGGCAAAGGGTGTTCAAGCACGCAACTGTACCGATGCTCATGCACTGAATGGGTGGGCGGCAACACCACGGAACACATGGCCTGGGCATAGCGGCAACGCGGGTGAAACGCGCAGCCTGTGGGCAAATTCAGCGGGCTGGGTGGCTCGCCGGGCAATGGCTGCGCAGGCAACGGACGATGGGGGTCAATCTGCGGAATCGCCTCGATCAACGCCGCCGTATAGGGATGGCGCGGCGCAGTGAACACCGCTTCCACCGGCCCCTCCTCGACGATCTTGCCCAGGTACATCACCGCCACGCGGTCGCACAGGCGCCGCACGATGGCCAGGTCATGGGCGATAAACAAGATCGCCAGGTTCATGCGCTGTTGCAGTTCCAGCAGCAGATTGATGATCTGGCCCTGGATCGACACATCCAGCGCCGCCACGCATTCGTCGGCGACGATCAAGCGTGGTTCCACCGCCAGCGCCCGGGCGATCCCCACGCGCTGGCACTGGCCGCCACTGAGGGAGCCGGGTTTGCGCGAGGCCAGTTCAGGGCGCAGGCCAACCAGCTCGAGCAGTTCATCGACACGGGCGCGGATGTTTTGCGGCGCGACCTTGCGCTGCACCCGCAACACTTCGGCGAGGGTTTCACCGATGCTGTGACGCGGGTTCAGGGCGGCGTAGGGGTCCTGGAAGATCATCGCGGTTTCCCGGCGCAAGCGCGCAATATCGATAGCGCTGCCCCGGGCCATGTCGACACCGTCGAACAGCACCTGCCCGGCGCTGATCGGGTTGAGGTGCAAAATTGCCCGGCCCAACGTGCTTTTACCGCTGCCGGACTCGCCCACCAGCCCGAGGGTCTCACCGGCAGCCAGATTCAGCGACACCCCGTTCACCGCCCTCACCCACTGCTTGCTCAACCCGAACAGGCCACTGCCGGATGCGGCAAAGCGGACCTCCAGGTCCTTGATCTGCAACAGGCTCATGGGCGCCCTCCGAGGGGATAGTGACAGGCAACTCGCGCGCCTTCCGGCAACAGTTCGGTACACAGGGCGCCGACCTGCGGGCAGCGCGGGTTGAAGCGGCAACCGCCCGGCAATGCGTCGAGCAGCGGCGGCTGGCCAGGGATGGTGCGCAACAACGCATGGCCGCTGCTGTGGGCCGGCTGGCAATCGATCAGGCCGGCGGTGTACGGATGCCGTGGCTGAGCCAGCAGTTCGTATTTGCTGCCGTGTTCGCACAGGCGCCCGGCGTACATCACCGCGATGGAGTCGCAGCTTTGCGCGACCACGCCGAGGTCGTGGGTGATCATGATGATCGACAGGCCACGCCTGTCGCGAAGGTCGAGCAACAACCGCAGGATTTGCGCCTGCACCGTCACATCCAGGGCCGTGGTGGGTTCGTCGGCGATCAGCACCTTCGGGTTGCACCCCAGGGCTACGGCAATCATCGCGCGCTGGCGCATGCCGCCGGAAAACTCATGGGGATAGTTGTCGACACGGGCCTGCGGGTCGGGAATGCCCACTTGGCGCAGCACGTCGATGGCCTGCCGGCGCGCGTCTTTCTTCGAGGCGCCTTGATGCAGGCGGATGCCTTCGGCGATCTGCTCGCCGATACGCATCAACGGGTCCAGATGGCTGCTGGGGTTCTGGAAGATCATGCCCAACTGCCCGCCACGGACGGCGCGCATGCCGGCTTCATCCAGGCGCAGCAGGTCCTGGCCGGCCAGGTGCACCGTGCCGCCCTGCACGCGCAGGTTGGGCGATGGCAGCAGGCGCATCAGGCCGCGACAGGCCAGGGTCTTGCCCGAACCGCTTTCACCGACCAACCCGAGGATTTCACCCTCGGCGAGGTCAAAGGACACGCGGTCGACCAGGGTCAGCGCATGCCCGGCGTTATCGGCGATCACGCTGAGGTCGCGCACTTGCAGCAGGCTCATGAACGATCCCCCAGGACTTGCGCTACACCATCGGCCAGCAGGCTGAAGCCCATGGCCAGGGTGACGATGGCCACGCCCGGGAAGGTGCAGATCCACCAGGCGGTGGTGATAAAGGCCTGGCCCTCGGCGACCATCGTGCCCCATTCGGCGGTCGGTGGCTGCACGCCCAGGCCCAGGTAGCTCACCGCAGCGCCGTTGAGCAGCACCAGCACCGCGTCGGACATGGAAAACACGATCGAGCCAAACATGGCATTGGGCAGCAAATGCCGGAACAGAATGCGCCCATGACCAAACCCCAGGCTCCTGGCGGCCAGGGCAAAGTCGCTCTCCTTGAGTACCAGGATCTGCGAGCGGATCAACCGCGCATACGAGACCCAGCCCACCAGCGCCATGGCGATGTAAAAGCTCTGCAGTCCAGGCCCGAGAATGGCCATGATCGCCAGCATCAACACCAGAAACGGGAACGCCAGCACCACATCGATCACGCGCATGCACACGCTGTCCAGGCGCCCGCCGATATAACCGGAGATCGCACCGATGAAGGTGCCGATCATGAACGGAAAGATCACCCCGACAATCGCCAGTTGCAGGTCGATGCGCGCGCCCCAGATCACCCGCGACAGCACGTCGCGGCCGTAGTTATCGGTGCCGAACAGGTGCGCAGCACCGGGCGCCAGCAGGCTCATATCGGTGTTCTGCGCAATCGGGTCGTAGGGCGCGATCCACGGCGCGAACAGCGCCAGGGTCAGCCATGCGAGCAGTATCAACAGGCCCCACGCAGCGGTCAGCCGGCCGTTGCGAAAACCCAGGCGCAGGCGCAAACGCCAGGGCGCTATCAATGGGCGGCTGTTCATTGCATTTTCACCCGTGGGTCGAGGGCCACCGTGACCACGTCGGCGATGAAGTTGACCACCACCGTCGCACAGGCCAGCACCATTGCCACGCCCTGTACCACCATGTAGTCGCGGGTAAAAATACCGCGCACCAGCAACTGGCCGATGCCGGGAATGGCGAACAGGCTTTCGATGACCACCGTGCCGCTGATCAGCCAGCCGATGTTCACAGCCAGCAGGTTGACGGCCGGCACCAGGGAGTTGGGCACGACATGGCGGCGGAACACGGCGGCTTCCGACAGCCCCCGCGCCCGCGCTGCGGTGACATGATCGGCCTGCAGTTCCACCAACATGCTCGCGCGCAAATTGCGCACCAGCACTGCCGACAGCGCCAGGGCAATGGTCAGACACGGCAACACCATATGGTGGGCCTTGTCCAGCCAGGTGCGACCATAACCGGACACCGGAAACAAGCCCCACTGCACACTCAGCAACAGGATCAGCATCAGGCCCAGCCAGAACGCCGGCATGCCCAGGCCGACCGTGGTGAATACGCGGATCAGGTTGTCTGGCCAACCGCCTTTATTGCGCGCCGCCACTGTCGCCAGCGGGACCGCGATCAACAGCGCCAGCAGCACACTGCCGAGCACCAGCACCAGCGTCGGTTCAATACGCGTGACGATCAGCTTGAGAGCGTCGACCTTGTACAGCAGCGATTGGCCGAGATCGCCCTTGAGCAGGTTCTTCAGGAAGTAGAAATATTGCAGCCACAACGGTTCATCGAGGCCGTACTGGGCGCGGATTTTCAGCAACGCGTCCGGCGTGCTGCGCGAACCCAGCAGCGCGCGCGCCGGATCGCCCGGGATCGAGCGCACCAGCACAAAGGTGATCAGGCTGATGCCCAATAGCACCGGCAACAATTGCAGGGGCCGGGACAGTACAAAGCGGTAACGCGCGAGGTTCATTCGTCAGCCTCGGTGGCGGGCGAGAAAGTCCAGCAGCACCGGAAAATACGCCTCGGGTTCTTCGTAGAACGGCATATGGCTGCTGTTGGGAAATACGTGCAGTTCGGCGTGCCGGGCCGCCATTTTCATGCGCAGGGCACAGGCCGGCGTGAGTTCGTCGTGCTGGCCGGTGGTGATCAATATCGGCATCTTGAACGTGGCCATTTCAGGAATGCGGTTCCAGTCCTTGAGGTTGCCGATATAAAGGAATTCGTTGGGCCCCTGCATGGTTTCGTAAGGCCCCATGTTCCAGTCGCCGAGGGAGCGTTTGACCGGCTCCGGCCATTCGTCCAGGCGGCACACGTGGCGATAGTTGAGCAAGGTGATGGCGGCTTGATACTGCGGGTGATCGAGCGTGCCCATGGCTTCATGGCGCTGCATCATGGCCACGGTTTCGCTGCCAAGGGCGCCGCGCAGGCGTTCAAGTTCCCGTGACAGGTGGGGAATATCGCCGACCGTGTTTTCGAGAATCAGGCTTTTCAGCGCATCGGGGTAATGAATGGCGTACTCGATACCCAGCCAACCGCCCCAGGAATGCCCGAGCAGATGCACTGGGCCCAGGCCCAGTGCCTGGCGCACGGTCTCGACTTCTTCGACATAACGGCGGATTTCCCACAGGGAAACGTCGGTCGGTCTGGCTGATGCGCCCGTGCCAAGCTGGTCGAATGCAACCACTCGCAGGTTATGGTCTTTGAGCCAGCCATGGGCGTCGCGCAAATAGTCACACGGCAGGCCCGGCCCGCCGTTGAGGCACAGCAGCACCTCATCGCCTTCGCCAAAGCTGTAGACCACGAGATTATGGCCGTCGACTTGCACGTTGTACTGCTGGTCGGGGGCAATTTCACGCCACATGCATACATTCCTTGTGTTGTATCGGCCTGGCAGGTAGTGGCCGTTTGTACGTCAACACTACCGAGGATGCCGCGCGTCCATAACCTAGCGTTTCTTATAGGTTTGGCCTGGCAGTCCTTCGCCGGGGCGTGGCATTCTACTTGCAGCAAGTCGAGATTCAAATGAATTCGGGAGCAGAACGGATGCTGGCCAGGCTAACTGCCTTCAATAATCGCCTGATGCCGGGCAGGAGCCTGGACGAGCAGATAGACAATACGTTTATCCTCGCCCAACAGCTGGGTTTCGATGCGCTGGTGTACGACTACACGCCGGTGCCCATCGACCTCAACGGGGTGCTGATCACGCCCTCGGTGCTGCAACTGCGCAACACGCCGACCGACTGGCACGCCTTGTGGTGCAGCGAAGGGTTCTACCAGATTGATCCGGTGCAACACCTGGCCTTGCGCAGCGTATCGCCGTTTGTCTGGTCGTATGAGGCAAAAGCCGAGACTGCACTGCAAACGATCATCGACCCCTGCCATGCACCCGTTTGTTCCTACCTGCACGAACAACAGTTGACCTGCGGCGTCAGCGTGCCGATCCACCTGCCCCGCGGTGGCTTCGCTTCACTGACCGGGCTGCGCACCGGTAAGGCGAGTGCGGTATTGAAAGATGCGCAGCAGACCTTGTCGGACTTCAGCGTGATCGGCCACGCGTTACAGGAAGCGGCTTATCCTTTGTTCAACAAAGCAGTGCGCACCTACCCGCATATCCACCTGACCAAACGCGAGCGCGAGTGCCTGAAATGGGCCGCCGAAGGCTTGACTGCGGCCGAGATCGCCACGCAATTGACCCGTTCGCTGGCGGTGGTGACCCTGCACCTGGCGTCTGCCATGCACAAGTTGGGCGCCAAGAACCGCGTGCAGGCGGTGGTGCGCGCCACGCACTACCGGTTGCTGGACGATTGATCGTTATCTAAAACCTAGCTGTTTTGCTAGTTACCTAAACGTCGCGTGCAGACTATCGTAGCCATGATCCTTTTTTCAGAGCAGGGTACGAAATGGAATTCATCGACAAAGTCCGCGAAGGCTACGCCCCCTTCGGCGCCTATCAGACGTGGTATCGCATCACGGGCGAGCTGTCTACCGGCCGCACACCACTGGTGATCATCCATGGCGGCCCCGGCTGCACCCACGATTACGTCGACGCGTTCAAGGATGTCGCCGCCAGCGGCCACGCGGTGATTCACTACGACCAGTTGGGCAATGGTCGCTCGACGCACTTGCCGGAAAAACCGGCTTCGTTCTGGACCGTCGAGCTATTCCTCGACGAATTGAACAACCTGCTCGACCACCTGCACATCAGCGACAACTACGCGATCCTCGGGCAATCCTGGGGCGGCATGCTCGGCAGCGAACATGCGATTCTGCAGCCCAAGGGCTTGCGCGCCTTTATCCCGGCCAACTCACCGACGTGCATGCGCACCTGGGTCAGCGAGGCCAATCGACTGCGCAAGCTATTGCCCGAAGGTGTGCATGAAACCCTGCTCAAGCATGAAGCCGCCGGTACCTACCAGGACCCTGAATACCAGGCCGCCTCGCGGATTTTCTACGACCAGCACGTGTGCCGGGTCAACCCGTGGCCGGAAGAAGTCGCGCGCACCTTCGCCCAGGTCGATGCCGACCCGACGGTGTATCACGCCATGAGCGGCCCGACGGAGTTCCATGTGATCGGCAGCTTGAAGGACTGGAACGTGATCGGTCGCTTGCCTGCGATCAACGTGCCGACCCTGGTGATCTCCGGCCGGCACGACGAGGCCACGCCGCTGGTGGTCAAGCCGTTCCTGGACGAAATCCCGGACGTGCGCTGGGCGCTGTTCGAAGACTCCAGCCACATGCCCCACGTGGAAGAACGCCAGGCGTGCATGGGGACGGTGGTGAAGTTCTTGGATGAAGTATGTTCAATGCCGCACCAAGCCCTCAAGGCTGGCTAATTCCAATGTGGGAGGGGGCTTGCCTTAAGGCTTTTTGTAGGAGCGAGGGGGGCGCCTAGCTCTTGCTCGCGAAAAACTCACAGGCACTGCGTTCATTCAGGAAGCACGCGTTATCGTTGACGTTTTTCGCGAGCAAGCTCGCTCCTACAGACTGGCATCAGGGCTTGCCCCCTCCCACATTCAGGCCTCAGTGGTTTCAGGTTTGGCGGTTTTCCTCAAGGTATCCGCCACCAAAGGAATCTCCTTGCCTTCGGCATCGAACAGTTTGCCACCCCGGTAGTAATCGCCATCGCGCAATGCCGCCACGTCGCGAAAGCACAAACTGCGTTCAGTCCCCGCCACGAACACCGACTGCTGGTCGGAGTTACCGGCGGTGAAGTGGTTGAACGTCAGGTTGAGCAAGATCGCCATGATCGCCGACGAGCTGATGCCCGAATGGAAAATGGTCGCGAACCAGCTGGGAAACTGGTCGTAGAAGCTGGGCGCGGCGATAGGAATCATGCCGAAACCGATACTCGTGGCGACGATGATCAGGTTCATGTTGTTGCGGTAATCCACCTTGGACAATGTGCGAATACCGCTGGCCGCCACGGTGCCGAACAACACAATGCCGGCACCGCCAAGTACCGAGGTAGGCACTGCGGCAATCACCCGGCCCATGAACGGCAGCAGGCCAAGCACCACCAGGAACACCCCGCCGGTTGCCACTACAAACCGGCTTTTCACCCCAGTCACCGCCACCAGGCCGACGTTCTGGGCGAACGCACTCTGCGTGAAGGAACCGAAGATCGGCGCGAACAGGCTCGACAACATGTCGGCGCGCAGGCCGTTGCCCAGGCGTTTGGAGTCGACCTTGGTGTCGATGATCTCGCCCACCGCCAGAATGTCCGCCGAGGTTTCCACCAGCGTCACCATCACCACAATGCACATGGAAATAATCGCCGCCACATGAAAGGTCGGCATGCCGAAATGGAACGGCGTGGGAAAGCCGAACATGGGCCCCTGGGTCACGCCGGAGAAGTCGGCCATGCCCAGGAAGACAGCGATCACCGTGCCGATCACCATCGCCAGCAGAATCGACAGACGCGAGATGGCCGCGCTGCCGATTTTGCTCAGCAGCAACACCAGCACCAATGTCAGCGCGGCCAGGCCGATATTCGACATGCTGCCGAAATCCGCCGCGCGACTGTTGCCGCCCATGGCCCAGCGCGCCGCCACGGGCATCAGGGTCAGGCCGATGGTGGTAATGACGATACCGGTCACCAGCGGCGGGAAAAACCGGGTAATGCGTGAGAACACCGGGGTGATCAACAACCCAATGAACGACGCGGCCATCACCGCGCCGAGAATCGCCGGCACGCCCCCTGCCCCGTCGCTGCCAACGATCGCCACCATGGTCGCCACACCGGCGAACGACACGCCCTGCACCAGCGGCAACTGGCAGCCAAAGAATGGCAGGCCAAGGGTTTGCAGCAACGTGGCCAGGCCACCGGCAAACAACGACGCGGCGATCAACAGGCCGATATCCGCCGGCGACAACCCGGCTGCCTGGCCGACGATCAACGGTACGGCAACGATGCCGCCATACATGGTGAGCACATGCTGCAGGCCGTAGGCCATGTTGGCGGCGACCCCCAGATTTTCATCTTCGGGCCGCTGCGGTGACGCCTTCGGGATAGTCATGGTGAGCGCATCTCTGTTTTTGTTGTGCGCTCACTGTATGCAATGTTGAGACTGTATGTCCATAGAGTTGTATACAATCATTCGGACAAGATAGCCTGCCGAGGCGTTACAAAAACAATTCGGTCG
Source organism: Pseudomonas sp. 31 R 17 (assembly GCF_900004915.1). NCBI lineage: Bacteria > Pseudomonadati > Pseudomonadota > Gammaproteobacteria > Pseudomonadales > Pseudomonadaceae > Pseudomonas > Pseudomonas sp. 31 R 17. The sequence continues at coordinate 805,628 of NZ_CVTN01000065.1, read as the reverse complement.
TCTTGAGCCACAACGCGTTCAAGCTGAAGAAACTCAATCCAAATGTGGGAGGGGGCAAGCCCCCTCTCCACATTTTCACTTCAGATCAGTTGCCAGCTCAGAGCACTGCGCCTTCGGCCGCGCCAGCCAGTAACCCAGCACCGCCAGCGGTGCGGTCGCCAGCATCACAATCACCGTGATCAACAGCGCCTGCTCGATCATTGACGACACCAACAGACTGGCGAGAAAGCACAAGCCCAATTGCAGGGTATTTTGCAGAGCCGCCGCCTTGCCGGAATTTTCCGAAAATGGCATCAGCGCATTCGCCACCACGATCGGGTAGCTGGCCCCGTTGCACAGCGCCATCAGGCAGAACGGAATCAGCAAGGTGGTGAGTGTCGGCACCGTCAACGTTGCAACCAGGTACAACGCCACCATGCTCAGGCAATAGAAGGCGAGCAGCCACGGTAGCAAGGTTTTGCCCGGCAAGCGCTGCAAGGCGCTGCGGCAACTGTAGCCGCCGACGAGAAAGGCCAGGGTGGGCAGCACGTAACTGAGGCCGATGTCACTCGGGGTGTAGCCCATGCCACCGAGGATGAAGGGCGAAGCAGTCAGCCAGGCAAAGAAACTGGCGGAGCAGGCGGCAAATATCATGACGTTGCCGGTAAATACCCGTGAAGTGAGCAACTGTGCATAGCCCAGGCGCACGGGTTGGTGCGTTTGACGCTTCGGCGCGGCGCGCAGGAACACCGTCGGCAACAGCAGAAGCAGCGACACACCCAGCAACACGCCAAAAATCGCCTGCCAGCCAAAGTGATTCAACACCATCGCGCCCAACAACGGCGCCAACGCCGGCGACAGCGACATCAGCGGCATGATGCTGGCGAATACCCGGTGGGCCTTGTCCGCCGGGTAGCGATCAATCACCAGGGCCTGCCAACTCACGGCGGCAGAGCACACGCCGATCGCCTGCATAAAGCGCAATGCCCAGAGCTGCGGCGCGGTCTGCACCCAGAACATACCCAGGCACCCCAGCACAAACAGGCTCAACCCCATGAGCAGGACCGGCTTGCGCCCGAGCCGGTCGGACAGCGGCCCCCACAGCAACTGCCCCAGCGCAAAACCGGCAAGGAAAATGCTCAAGCTGGCGCCCACGGCCCCGGCGCCAATCTGCAACTGCTCGCCCATGGCGCCAAACGCCGGCAAATACATGTCCATGGCGAGATAACCGAGCATGCTCAGCCCCGCCAGATACCACGTGAAACCAAAAGAATTTTTCATTGAAGCCTTGTCGATCCTGCCATCAAACTATTTGCTGACTGGCGTCCATTATGAAGCTGGCAGTTTTCCTGTGAAGCGATAATAATTGGACTGTCTTATCAATAATTTTGAAGGCAAACGCCATGTGGTCCGAATACTCCCTGGATGTGGTCGATGCCGTCGCACGCCACGGCAGTTTCAGTGCCGCCGCCCAGGAACTGCATCGCGTGCCGTCGGCCATCAGCTACACGGTGCGTCAGCTCGAAGAGTGGCTGGCCGTGCCGCTGTTTGTACGGCGCCACCGTGACGTGGAGCTGACGCCCGCCGGCCGCCTGTTTATCGACGAAGCCCGCGGGGTGATGAAAAAAATGCTCGGCACCCGGCGCCTGTGCCAGCAAGTGGCCAATGGCTGGAGCGGCCAATTGAAGGTGGCGGTGGATTCCATCGTCAAGCCGCAACGCTGTCGGCAACTGGTGCTGGACTTCTATCGGCAGTTTCCCGACGTGGAATTGCTGCTGGAGTACGAGGTGTACAACGGTGTGTGGGATGCGCTGGCGGACGAGCGCACCGACATTGTGATCGGCGCCACCAGCGCGGTGCCGGTGGCCAGCCACTTCAGCTTTCGTGACATGGGCTTGTTGAACTGGTTGTGCGTGGTCAGCGCCAGACATCCCCTGGCAGCAGTCAGCGGCCTGCTCAGTGACGATCAACTGCGCCCCTTTGCCTCACTGTGCATGACCGACACCTCGCGCAACCTGCCCAAGCGGGACACCTGGACCCTGGATAACCAGCGCCGCCTGGTGGTGCCCAACTGGTCCTCGGCGCTCGATTGCCTGCGCGATGGTTTGTGCGTCGGCATGGCCCCGGCGCATCAGGTGCTGCCGTGGATCGAGCGCGGCGAGTTGGTGGCGCTGCAGCTGCACCGCCCCTTCCCGGCCAGCCCATCCTGCGTGGCCTGGGCGCAGAACAAACTGTCGCCGGCCATGGCGTGGTTGCTGGAGTACCTGGGGGATACCGAGACCCTGAATCAGGAGTGGTTGAATGGAATCTGAAAAGCAGCACAGAATTCTGTGGGAGGGGGCGCCTGGCTGTTGCTCGCGAGAAACTCACCGACACCGTGTTCATTCAGAAAGCACGCGTTATCGTTGACGTTTTTCGCGAGCAAGCTCGCTCCTACAGACGGCATTCCCACATTTTGATTGCCTTTCAGTCCAGCAGTCGGGTGATGGCTCGAACGATCATCTCGACTTCCCTGGCATCAAGGGTCAACGGCGGCAACAGGCGAATGATCTTGCCCCGCGTGATGTTGATCAACAGCCCGTGCTCCTGGGCGGCACGGTGTGCAAGGTCGCGATAAGGGCTGGCCAGTTCAATCCCGATCATCAAGCCTTTGCCACGAATCGCCCGCACTTGCGGGTGCCCATCCAGCTCGATGCGCAAGCGATCCAGCAAGTGTTCGCCCTGGCGGGCAGCGTTCTGCAACAAGCCTTGCTCATGAATAATATCCAGCACGGTGCAACCGACACGGCACGCCAGCGGGTTGCCGCCAAAGGTGCTGCCATGGCTGCCCGGCGTGAACAATTCGGCGACGCCGGCGCGGGCCAGGCAGGCGCCGATCGGTATGCCGTTGCCGAGGCCTTTGGCCAGGGTCATTACGTCGGGGACAATGCCCTCGTGCTGAAAGGCGAACCAGGCACCCGTACGGCCAATGCCGGTTTGTATTTCGTCGAGCATCATCAGCCAGCCGTGGCGCGTGCAGTGATCGCGCAGCGCTTTCAGATAGCCGGGCGGTGCCGGTAATACACCGCTTTCACCCTGGATCGGCTCCAACAGCACGGCGGCGATACGCGCGCCACAGTGCTGGGTGATACGTTCCAGTGCGTCCAGATCGCCAAAACCCACCCTCAGAAAATCCCCCGGCAAACGTTGAAACCCAAGGCGTACCGACGGCCCGTCACTGGCTGCCATGGTGCCCAGCGTGCGCCCGTGGAAAGCGTTCTCCATCACCACTACCAAGGGTTGCTCAATGCCTTTTTTCCAGCCATGCAGCCGTGCCAGTTTCAGCGCTGCTTCATTGGCTTCAGCGCCTGAATTGTTGAAGAACGCGCGGTCCAGCCCGGACAGCTGGGTCAGGCGCCGGGCCAGACGCTGTTGCCAGTCAATGCTATAGAGGTTGGAGGTGTGCAACAGCAGGCCGGCCTGCTCGCTGATGGCCGTTACCAGCCGCGGATGGGAATGGCCGACATTGGTCACGGCCACGCCCGCAACCGCGTCCAGGTATTCGCGGCCGTGCTGATCCCACAGACGCGTGCCCAAACCACGGGTGAAACTCAAGGCCAAGGGTTGATAGGTGCTCATCAGGCAGGCGGCAGTCATGGGGCGGGCTCCAGTGCATCGTTGTGGTGTTTAAGTATCGTTAGCCACCACAGCTGGATAAACTGCGAATTACTGCAATTACTTTAAACCAGGACTTGATAATGGATCTGTTCCAGGCCATGTCGGTGTACGTGAAAGTCGTCGAGACCGGCAGCATGACCGCCGCCGCGCACGAGTGCGGGATGTCGACCACCATGGTCGGCAACCATCTGCGGGCGCTTGAGCAACGACTGGGCGTCAGTTTGCTCAAACGCACCACCCGCAAACAGAACCTTACCGAATTTGGCGGGCAGTATTATCAGCGCTGTCTGGAAGTGCTGGGGCTGGTGGCAGACTCCGAGCTACTGGCGGAGCAGATTCACAGCGAAGCCCCCAAAGGCACCCTGCGTATCACCGCGCCGCCTGTGTTCGGCACCGAACGTCTCGTGCCGGCCTTGAGCGAGTTTTCCCAGCGCTACCCGCTGATCGACCTGTACGTGGTGCTGAGCAATGAGCGGATGGACCTGGTCGACAGCGGCTTCGACGTGGCGATCCGTCTCGGCGAACTGGAAGCCTCCAGCGTGATCGCCAGGCCCCTGCAGGCCTACACCCTCACCCTCTGCGCGTCCCCTGCGTACCTGGCGCGGCGTGGCACGCCGCAGACGCCGGCTGACCTGCAGCAACACGACTGCCTGGCCTTCGCCTACCCTGCGACCGACAACTGGCGCGACACCGACAAACTGTGGCGCATGACCGGGGACGCGGGCGAGGTAGAGGTGCCGGTGGCCGGCGCATTGACCATCAACAGCTCCCAGGGCTTGCGCCAGGCGGCGGTAAACGGCATGGGCATCATCATGCTGGCGGATGCCCTGGTGCAACCGGACCTGGAGAGCGGCAAGCTGGTCGCCTTGCTGACCGGCTACAAACTGCCCAGCCGGCCCATGCACCTGCTGTATCGCCAGGACCGTTATCGCCTGCCCAAGCTGCGGGCCTTCGTCGATTTTGTCATGGAGAAGTGGGCGCGCTAGAACGCCACGCCCCGTTCACGCAGATGCGCGGCGGTGCGCTCGGCCGACACATGGTGGATGCCCTGCCAGCCAAGGGCGATGGCCGCGTCGACATTGCCGACGACATCATCAATGAACACCACCTCATTGGGCTGGATGTCCGGCAGATGGGCACGGATCCGCGCAAGACTGGCCTGGTAGATCGCCGGGTCCGGCTTGATCAGTTTCAATTGGCCGGAGACGACGATATCGCGGAACAATTGCAGGAACGGGTAGCGTTCAAGGGCATAGGGAAAGGTTTGCGCCGACCAGTTGGTCAGCCCGAACAAGGGCATATTGGCCTGATGCAACGCGGTGAGAATCGCAACCCCTTCCTGCAACGCACCACGCAACATTTCGTGCCAGCGCGCGTAATAAGCCTCGATCAAGGCCCGGTGTTCAGGATGTTGGGCAATCAGGCTGCGGGTGCCTTCAGCCAGGGTTCGGCCGGCATCCTGCTCGGTGTTCCAGGCCTGGGTGCAGATATTCTCGAGAAACCATTGCCGTTCCTGCTCGTCGGCAATCAACTTGCGATACAGATGCTGCGGGCTCCAGTCAAACAACACGCCACCGAAATCAAACACTACCGCACGGATCGTCATGGGTTTGCTCTCGTTTGCACAATGAGTGAGGCAGTCTGGCATGCCCAGGACCCGCAGCAGAAGGCAAGCACGTGTAGGATCGTTCTGAAAATTCACCACACCTCTGCGTAAGGGGCCAATCTCTTTTACTGTCAGCCCTGTCAAGGAGAACTGTGACTGAACGGAATCATCCAACATTGCCGCTAGACGTGACGTAGAGGTATTCCGATGAAAACCAGGAGTCTCAGTGTTACATCACCCTCCGCACTCAGCATGGAAGCCTTGCACCGCAAACAGTCCCTTCAGAAAAACGCAGGTGCCGGGGAATTCGACAGCCTGCACACCCCCCTGATCGAGCGGGTAAAAGAGCAAACAGGAATAGTTTCAAGCCACCTTGAACCCTTGCAACAGATCGCGGCGACCACCAACTCCATCATCGGCATACGCCCAGTCGAGTCCGTGGCTACCGGACTGATAGAAGCCGGACACCCCACCAAGGATTTTCACATCAAGGGCAAAAGTGCCAACTGGGGGCCGCAGGCCGGTCTGATCTGTTCCGACCAGGCACTCAGCAAGCTGGAGAGCGCGCCGGAGAAAGTCGCAAAGGCCAACGCGCAGATCCTGGATTGTGTCGAGCAAGGCCATGCAGTCCCGATCCCGCTGAAACTCTCGCGCGGCCGCCTTAACGAATTGGTGAAGCTGGGCGCTATCACTGAGCTGTCTGCAAAAGACGCCAACGGTACGCTGCACCTCAGCGCCCAAGGGCCGAGCGGGCAACGCTATACGTTTCAAGCCCGTTGCGCTTCGCCCGCCGCCGACACCTATCTGATCACCCACCAGGACAAGCCGCTTGAAGTGCTGGCCAAGCAGGCAGAGGGCAAGCCTTTGACCGCCGATTACGATCTGCATATGGTCGCGCCGCACCTGAGTGACTTCGGGCCCCAGGATAAGCTCCCCGTACCGGATGTCGCGCACAGCGTGTTCAAGGAACGACTCAATCGATACAAACAGGTTCCGCAGAAACTGCTCGCAGACTTTGCAAGCGCGGCCAATTTCTACCAGAAAGAGGATCCCCATCTCGGCAATGCCACGTCACGACTGAAGCAGATGATAGGCATCATCAACCAGAAACTGGTCGGTGACGCAGAGCGAGTGGTTCACCACAATGCGGATTCAGGCAGCCCGGCAACGGAGGTAACCGCGAACTACCCGGCAACATTTTTCCTGCCGGCGAAACTGGGTAGATTCGACGAAATCAGCATCATCCGCGACGCCAGGGAAATGGCCGATTTCATTAAAACCGCCAAGGACAGCGGCTATCATTTGCCGTTGAATCCACTCTGGGAGAAAGAAGTGGTCGAGGTGCGACGGCCTGACTTCATCCGCGCGCAAAACCTTATTCAACTCAAACTCGGGCAAACAGCAGCCTGATCACTTTGTGATCCAGGCCGCTGCCAATCACATCATTTACGCCTGGACCAGACCGTTGATCTTGACGGTCGGGTTCACGTCCGCGTCGTAGTCCACGCCGTCGACTTCGAAACCGAACAAGCGCAGGAACTCAGCCTTGTAGCCGGCAAAATCGCTGATCTCGTTGACGTTGTCGTCGGTAACCTGGTTCCACAGCGCCGCCACGGCGTCCTGGACCTTTGGCTCCAACTCGGCCAGGTCGGCACGCAGGCGACCGTCGGCATCCAGCTTTGGCTCGCTGCCGTAGAGGCTGTCCTTGAACAGGCCGTAGACCTGCTCGATGCAACCCTCGTGAGTGCCCTGCTCTTTCATGACCTTGAACAGCAGCGACAGGTACAGCGGCATGATCGGGATTGCCGAACTTGCCTGGGTGACCACAGCCTTGAGCACCGACACACGGGCGTCGCCCTTGAGTGCAGCGAGGTTTTCGCGCAGGGTCAGGACTTTCTTGTCCAGGTCCTTCTTGGCTTCGCCGATGGAACCGTTCCAGTAGATGTCCTGGGTCAGCTTTTCGCCGAGGTAAGTGAACGCGGTGGTCTTGGCGCCTTCGGCCAGTACATCGGCGTCGCGCAGGGCGTCGATCCACAGCTGCCAGTCTTCGCCGCCCATCACTTTCACAGTGCCGTCGATTTCTTCCTGGGTTGCCGGCTCCAGCGTCGTGTCGACCACCACGCCCTTGTCGGTGTTGATCCCACGCAGGGTTACAGCCTTGCCGATCGGCTTGAGGGTGGAGGTGTGCACCACGCCTTGCGGGTCGGTACGGCGTGGCGCGGCCAGGCTGTAGACCACCAGGTCGATCTTGCCCAGGTCTTTCTTGATGGTGTCGATGGTCAGGCGCTTGATCTCGTCGGAGAACGCGTCGCCGTTGATGCTCTTGGCGTACAGGCCCTTTTGCACGGCAAACTTCTCGAACGCCGCGCTGTTGTACCAGCCGGCGGAGCTCAGCTTGCCTTCTTCGCCTTCTTTCTCAAAAAACACGCCCAGGGTGTCGGCGCCGCAGCCAAACGCAGCACTGATACGCGCGGCCAGGCCGTAGCCGGTGGAAGCACCGAGGACCAGCACCTTCTTGGGGCCGCCTTCGATTACGCCGTTTTGGGTGACGTACTCGATCTGCTCCTTGACGTTCGCTTCACAGCCAACAGGGTGAGCGGTCACACAGATAAAGCCACGAACCCGCGGTTTGATGATCATAAAAATTCTGCCTCTTCCAAGGTGCCGAAGGCCAATGGTGGCCATTCAACTTCAATCGTACCGGTCTATGACGCCTGAAAAACCGAAGCGTCACGATAGACGCAAATCTTCCGTTCTCAAAATTCAATCCACCCACCCTGACGACCGTTACAAACTGTGCACCGCGTTAACACTTTTCGAACTATTTAAAACGCCCAAGCGCGGCAGAAACCCCTATCATGACGATATTGTTTCATTATGTTTCAAGTTTGGAGCCAGGTTTCATGAGCAAAAATGCTGTCGGCAAAAAGCTGGTGTCCCTCGCCTGGGTCGTCGGCGTTCTGCTGCTGATCTACTGTTTCCCGCGTATCTGCCTGGTGTTTCTGCTGCTGGTGCTGTTCTGCGGTGTTTATGATTTTTTGCGCAACGGCCTCTACGACCGCGGCACCATCAAGAAATATTTCGTCGGCAACGGCCGCAATACCTGGGTGCTGGCACCGTTCAACACCCTGCTCGACCTGTTGAGCAAGCGCAATCGGCACGTCTACACCATGCAAGACCTGCCGCCGGCCTGGCGCGAAGACCTGCAACAGGTCATTAACGACGCCATGGCCCGCAAGGAAGAAATCATCGGTTACCTGGACGCACGCATGGCCGAGAAGAAACGCGGCATGCTGTTTTTCCAGTGGTACGGTCGCCCCATCGAAACCGCCCTGGACATCCCGCAACTGCGCAAGAAACTGCCATTTGTGAAGACCATCGGCGTGTCGGTGTTCAACGAGAATCGCTCGACATCGTTCCACTTCGGCCCCCTGCGCATGATGTTCCGCGTGCTCTACAACATGGCGCCGGCGCCGCACCATGAAGGCGTGTATATCCAGGTGGGCAAGCACAAGCACTATTGGCACGACGACCCGCTGTTTATCTTCGATGACACGCTGATGCATGCGTCTTTCAACAAGAACGATGCAAAACGTTACTGCCTGTTCATTGATATCGTGCGGCCGACCCGGGTGCCCTCCGTGCTTAACGCCGTGATCGCCGGTTTTGCCGGCCTGGTGTTCACCCTGCGTCGAGTTTTCTACAAAAACTGGAAGCTGATCCAGTAAGTTCTGCGGCATGATGGGGCTGGACGGTATTTGCGCTCGGCCTTGCGCCTGAGGTAAATAACCGTCTCGTGCGACCGTATACGGCGCCCATCATTCTCAAGCCACCGCGCCTGTCGTGGATGCGGTGGCTGTGCTTTCAAGGAATCAGAATGCCCCAACGTCAAGTCATCAACGCCGCCGTCAGCCCCAAGGGCAGCCTCGAAACCCTGTCACAACGTGAAGTCCAGCAACTGAGTGAAGCCGGCAGCGGCAGCGTCTACGCCCTGTTTCGCCAGTGCGCCCTGGCGATCCTCAACACCGGCGCGCATATCGATAACGCCAAGACCATCCTCGATGCCTACAAAGACTTTGAAGTGCGCATCCACCAGCAAGACCGCGGCGTACGCCTGGAACTGCTCAACGCGCCCGCCGACGCCTTCGTCGATGGCGAGATGATCGCCAGCACGCGCGAAATGCTGTTCAGCGCCTTGCGTGACATCGTCTACACCGAGAATGAGCTGGACAGCCAGCGCATCGACCTGAGCAACTCCCAGGGCATCACTGACTACGTGTTCCACCTGCTGCGCAACGCCCGTACGCTGCGCGCGGGTGTCGAGCCCAAGATCGTGGTGTGCTGGGGCGGCCACTCGATCAACACCGAAGAATACAAATACACCAAGAAAGTCGGGCACGAGCTGGGCCTGCGCAGCCTTGACGTATGCACCGGCTGCGGCCCCGGCGTGATGAAAGGGCCGATGAAAGGCGCGACCATTTCCCACGCCAAACAACGCATCACCGGTGGCCGCTACCTGGGCCTGACCGAGCCGGGCATCATCGCTGCCGAAGCGCCCAACCCGATCGTCAACGAGCTGGTGATCCTGCCGGACATCGAGAAACGCCTGGAAGCCTTTGTGCGTGTCGGCCACGGCGTCATCATCTTCCCCGGCGGCGCCGGCACCGCTGAGGAATTCCTCTACCTGCTGGGCATCCTGATGCACCCGGACAACCGCGACCTGCCGTTCCCGGTGGTGCTGACCGGGCCCAAGCATGCGGCCCCTTACCTGGACCAACTGCACGCGTTCGTCGGCGCTACCCTCGGCGAAGCGGCGCAGAAGCATTACCAGATCATCATCGACGATCCGGCCGAAGTCGCGCGCCAGATGACGCTGGGCCTCAAGGCCGTGAAGCAGTTCCGACGCGAGCGCAACGACGCGTTCCACTTCAACTGGCTGTTGAAGATCGACGAAGGTTTCCAGCGCCCCTTCGACCCGACCCACGAAAACATGGCCAGCCTGCAACTGAGCCATGCGCTGCCGCCCCATGAACTGGCGGCCAACCTGCGTCGCGCGTTCTCGGGGATCGTGGCGGGTAACGTGAAGGACAAAGGCATTCGTTTGATCGAAGAAAACGGCCCGTACGAGATTCACGGCGACCCGGCGATCATGAAACCGCTGGACGAGCTGCTCAAAGCGTTTGTCGCCCAGCACCGCATGAAGCTGCCGGGCGGCGCGGCGTATGTGCCGTGCTATCGCGTGGTGCAGTGAAAGGGCGCAGTCGGTCATAGTTTGTATCGGTCTGGCCCATCGCCAAAGGTGTGGGGATTGAGAGTCCGAGCTAGGGTTCGAGTACGACTCACCACACCTGCGAGCAACCTATGGACCAACGGATATTGTCCTCCATCATTCCTTACCCTAAGGTAAGGAATATCACGATGGAGAGCTTCACTATGGCGACCGCCACACTGACTTCAAAAGGGCAAATCACCATTCCCGTCCAGGTGAGGACAGCCCTCGGCCTGGAAACAGGCGACCGGGTGGAATTCGTCGAAATGGAAGACGGCAAGTTTTCCATGATTGCCGCGAGTAAAACCGTCACCGACCTCAAGGGTCTGATTCGCAAGCCTGCCACTGCGGTGTCCATCGAGGACATGAACCAGGCCATCGCGGCCCGGGGAGCAAACGCCGGATGATCGGCCTGGATACCAACGTGCTGGTGCGCTACGTCACCCAGGACGAGCCCATGCAGTCAGCCAAGGCGTCCAGACTGATCGAATCACTCACCGCTACGTCTCCGGGTTTTGTCAGCCTGGTGACCGTTGTGGAGTTGGTGTGGGTCCTGCAGTCCTGCTATGCGTCGGCCAAAAGCGATGTGGTGATGGTGCTGGAAACCCTGCTGCACACTCGCGAGCTCACGGTTGAGCGCGCCGATATCATCTGGCAAGCCCTGCGCAAGTTTGTGGCGAACACGGCAGACTTTGCGGACTGCCTGATCGAACGCTGCGCCCATGCAGCGGGTTGCGAATACACCGCCACCTTCGACCTCAATGCGGTCAAGGTGACGGGCATGAAACGTATCGGCTAAGTCGTCTTTTGCAGGAGCGAGCTTGCTCGCGAAAATCGCCAACGATTACGCGAACATTCAGGTAGCACGCGGCGCCTGTGGCTTTTTCGCGAGCAAGCTCGCTCCTACAGCAGGAGAGGACGCTCGGTCAACGAATCCAGCCACCGACCTGCCAGTGATACCCGTCATTGCGCTGTACCCAATGCGGATGCACATAGCGATAACCCTCGCGCACCGGCTCCCAGTGGCCGTGCACCGCCACATAGCGCCCGCCTTGCCAGCGCCAGTAACCGCGTGACCAGATATAACCTTCGCGTACCGGTGGTTCGACTTCGATCACCTGTACGGGCGGCGGCTGCGGTGCAACAACTTCTACATACTCATGTTGTACCGGTCTGCGCTCATGCACGACACGCTCTTGCACACACCCGGATGCTGCGACGACTACCGCCGCCATTGCCGCATAACGTAGCAACATACAAAACCCTCGGGCCTAATCGCCCCGCACCTGTATCAGTAAGAAATCCCCCTTTGTTGCAACCAGGCCTCCTGCTTGGGCATGGTTTATTTTTAACAGGAGATGTCTGTCAGATTGCTGAACCCACCGGCCTCAAGACGTGCACTCGACGGTCGGTCGCTTCAGGCGCAATAAAACCAGCCCGGCAATGACCACGGCGATGCCGGCGTAGGTCGAGTCATGGATCCTGTCGCCGAACATCAACGCCGCCCATACGAGGGTGACCGGAGGCTCCAGGTAGACCAACGCGGCAACCTGGGTGGCCGTCATCACACGCAGCAGCTGCCACAGGCTCAAGTAAGCGGCAAAGGTGGAAAACACCGTCAACCACACAATCGAAACCAGTACGTCGGTGTCGTGGGGAATGCTCAAGGTATCGGTGTACAGCACAGCGCCGGTGAAACCGATCAGGCTCAGCAGCGATTGGATAAACAGCGGTATGAGCAAACCAACATTCTCACTCTGCACCGAACGACGTTCGTACAGCGTCGCCAGGGTCAGCCCCAGCGCCGAGACCAGTGGCAGCCCATACATGGCCAGGCCTACCTCGGTTGCGCTATTGCTGTACTGCCCGGCGATCACAATTGCCACGCCGGCGAAGCTGATCACGAGCCCCACCCATTGCCAACCGCCGCTGCGTTCGGTGGCGCTGCCCGTCGACAATGCTGCGGTCATCAACGGCTGCATCGCCGCGATGATTGCCGCAATGCCTGGCGGCAAACCGTTCTGGATCGCCACATAGAGGCAGCTCAGGTACAGAAACTGCGACAGGCAACCGATCACCGCGTAGTGGCGGATCTGCGCCCATGAAACCTTCAACAACCTGACGTTCAGGAACAGCCCCAGGCACAACGATACCAACAGGAATCGCCAGAACAGCAGGTTGAACGCACCGCCTTCCTGAGTGCCGAGCTTGGCGCCGATATAGCCCGAACTCCATGACAGGACAAACGCCCCTTGCAACAGCAGCAATCCCAGGGTTGATCGCTTCATGCAGCCCTCCAGCCTTAGTCGATTGACTTCAAGGCTAGGGACAGGAGACTCTTCTGTATATTTGAATAATCTGCACCATCAATCCGCAAAAGTCGAACCATGGCCAAACAGTTGAATATCGATCTACTGCGTACCTTTCATGCCGTCGCGCGCTTTGGTCGCTTCAACGAAGCGGCCGAGCACGTGCACCGCAGCGCTTCCACCGTAACCACACAGATTCAGAAACTGGAAGACCAGGTCGGTCAGCGCCTGTTCAGCCGCAGCAACCAGGGCGTGGACCTGACGCTGTACGGCAGAAAACTGCTGGACGAAACCAGCGAATTTCTCAAAAGCCACGACCGCCTTCTGATCGCCCTCATGCCCCAGCGCATGCAGGGGAAGATCCGCCTGGGTGTGCCCGACACTTACGCGCCCGCCTTCATCCAGGCATTTGTGCCACGACTGATCGCCGACAATCCGCTGCTGGAGCTGGAAATCGAAGCGCGCACCAGTGGCGAACTGCTGAGTCTGTTCACGGCAAACCAACTGGACCTGGCCATCACCGTCAGCGCACGGCCGCTGGCACAGGGTGAGCGCCTGGGCTCGGTGCAACCGCTATGGGTGGCAGCCGAGCGGTTCAGTTCTCCGCCGAACGCGCCGCTACCCATCACCGTGCCCATCGCTGGTTGCCCGTATCGAGCGGCTGCGTTACAAGCGCTGAAAGATCACGGGGTTTACCATCGCGTACTGCTGGAAAGCCCCAATTCATCGGCGGTAGAGGCTTGCGTACGCAGCGGCGTGGCCGTGGGCCTGATGGAGGAAAGCCGCATGGGCGAAGGGCTGAGACACATGACCGAGCTGCCGGCCCTCCCCGCCCAGCATCTGTATCTGCTGTGCGACACCGCTAATGCACTGGCGCTGCATCTGTACGAGCAAGTCAGGCACTTCAGGGTGTGAACGCCGCACACAAAAAAGCCCGCTGACCGTCACCGGTTCAGCGGGCTTTTGCTTAAGCCTTACTTACAGCGCCAGATCAGACGCCGGCTTGCTCGGCTCAGCCGCAGGCTTGGCAGCCTCGGTGGCCTGTGGAGCAGCCAGTTGCGGGATCGCTGGCGGTGGCGTCAGTTGCAGCACACCAGCCGTGTAGGCCCATTCCTTGGCAACCGCTTCAGGGCTTTCGTTCAGCTTGGTGCCGTAGCTTGGCACGATCTGGTGCAGTTTTTCCTGCCAGGCCGGGCTTGCTACCTTGTCCTTGAAGACTTTTTGCAGCACGGTCAGCATGATCGGAGCTGCGGTCGACGCGCCTGGCGAGGCACCCAACAGGCCGGCAATGGAGTTGTCGGCGGAGCTGACTACTTCGGTACCGAGTTTCAGCACGCCGCCCTGCTCTTCATCACGCTTGATGATCTGCACACGCTGGCCGGCTTGCCACAGGCGCCAGTCCGATTGCTTGGCGTTCGGGAAGTATTCCTGCAGCGCCTTGAAGCGGTCGTCATCGGACAGCATCAGTTGACCGGCGAGGTACTCGACCAGTGGGTACTCACGAATACCGACCTTGGTCATCGGCCAGATGTTGTGGGTGGTGGTGCTGGTCAGCAGGTCCAGGTACGAGCCTTCCTTGAGGAACTTGGTCGAGAAGGTGGCGAATGGGCCAAACAGGATCACGCGCTTGCCGTCCAGCACGCGGGTGTCCAGGTGCGGAACCGACATCGGTGGCGAACCTACCGAAGCCTTGCCGTAGGCCTTGGCCAGGTGCTGCTCGGCGACGGTTGGGTTATCGGTCACCAGGAACGAGCCGCCAACCGGGAAGCCGGCGTATTCCTTGGCTTCAGGAATGCCCGACTTTTGCAGCAGGTGCAGGGCACCGCCGCCGGCGCCGATGAACACGAACTTGGCGTCGGTTTCAGTCTTGGTGCCGTCTTTCAGGTTTTTGTAGCTCACACGCCACGAACCGTCGTCGTTGCGGGTGATGTCCTGCACTTCGCTCGACAGTTTCAGGTCGAACTTGGGGGTGGTTTGCAGGTGGGCAACGAACTGGCGGGTGATTTCGCCAAAGTTCACGTCGGTGCCGATCGGGCTCCAGGTGGCCGCGATTTTCTGGTTGGGGTCACGCCCTTCCATCATCAGCGGGACCCATTTGGCGATCTGCGCCGGGTCTTCGGAATACTGCATGCCGGCGAACAGCGGGCTCGCCTTCAGCGCTTCATAACGTTTTTTCAGGAACTTGATGTTGTCATCGCCCCACACAAAGCTCATGTGCGGTGTGGAGTTGATGAACGAACGCGGGTTCTTCAACACGCCCTGCTGGACCTGCCAGGACCAGAACTGACGGGAGATCTGGAACGCTTCGTTGATCTCGACCGCTTTAGGGATCTCAACGTTGCCGTTCTTGTCTTCCGGGGTGTAGTTCAGCTCGGCCAGGGCCGAGTGACCGGTGCCGGCGTTGTTCCAGCCGTTGGAGCTTTCTTCGGCCACGCCATCGAGGCGCTCGACCATCTCCATCGACCAGTCCGGTTCCAGCTCATTGAGCCAGACACCCAGGGTCGCACTCATGATGCCGCCGCCGATCAGCAGCACATCGACTTTCTTTGCCTCTTCCGCGTGAACGGACGTGATCCCCATCGACAAAGCCAGCCCCAGCAGGGCAGTGTTTACTTTTTTAAACATCAGTAGCACCTATGATAAAACGCCATCCGCCCTGCCGCCCCTGATTGTTCAAGGCTGCAGGGTGGGCACACAAGGCCGATGGATCGACCTCACTGTTATGTCCCTTCTGCGCTGACTTCTTATCATTATTGGCTTCAGCTACCTGGGCGAGAGCCAACCGCTGGGACGTATACGGGTGTACGCACCAAGGAAAGCCTAGCTCAAGACGGCGCGCAGAATATCACGCCAAACAGCGTTTATGCGCCGTTTAGCCAATTGACACCGCTAAATCGCGGCTTTTATTGCGCCAGTGTCAAGACTGCCAGCCGCGACCTGGGGTCACAGGCCCGGAACTCTCGTGCTCGAGGCTGTTCTAGACACCTTCACAGTCGCCTGCGTAGCATCGGCGATTGTCTTTCGTGCACCTCAAACAGAGCGATCCATGTCTATCCAGCAAACACCCGGGCACCTGCTGCCCGCGCGCAGTGCCGCCAAAATGGAAGCGGCCATGGCCGTGGGCGCGTTCGCCATCGGCACCGGCGAATTCGCCATCATGGGCTTGATGCCCGACATCGCCCAGAACCTGGGCCTGAGCGAACCCCAAGTCGGCCACGCCATCAGCGCCTACGCCCTCGGCGTGATGGTCGGCGCCCCGCTGCTGGCCATCCTCGGCGCCAAGCTGCTGCGCAAACACATGCTGCTGTTGCTGATGGGCCTCTACGCCCTGGGCAACTTCGCCACCGCCTTCACCCCCACCTTCGGCTCGCTGGTGGCCTTCCGCTTTATCAGCGGCCTGCCCCACGGCGCCTATTTCGGCATCGCCGCCGTGGTCGCCTCCAGCATGGTGCCCACCGACAAACGCGCCGGCGCCGTGGCCCGGGTGATGATGGGCCTGACCCTGGCCATGCTGCTGGGCAACCCCATCGCCACCTTCCTCGGCCAGCACCTGGGCTGGCGCTCGGCGTTCGCCCTGGTCAGCGTGATCGCCCTGCTCACCATCGCCCTGGTCTGGCAATTCGTGCCCCACCGCCACGACGAAGAACGCAGCGACCCGCGCAAAGAACTGCGCGCCTTCACCAAACCCCAGGTCTGGATGGCCCTGTCCATCGGCGCGATTGGCTTTGCCGGGATGTTCTGCGTATTCAGCTACCTGGCGCCGACCATGCTGGAAGTGACCAAAGTGTCGCCGCAGTGGATTCCGTTTGGCCTGGCAGCATTTGGCGTGGGCGGCATCATCGGCAACATTGCCGGCGGCAAGCTGTTTGATCGCCTGCAATTTCGGGCCGTGGGCTTGATATTGGTGTGGTCGATAGCCGTGCTGCTGTTCTTCCCCTTCGCCGCCTCGTCGCTGTGGGGCGTACTGCTGAGCATGGGGTTGGTTGGGACCATGGTCGCATTGGCGGCGCCGTTGCAGATCCGCCTGATGGACATCGCCCACGAAGCCCCGAGCCTGGCGGCGGCGTCCAACCATGCGGCGTTCAACCTGGCGAATGCGCTGGGGCCGTGGTTCGGCGGGATGGCGATTACGGCAGGCCTGGGCTGGACCAGCACCGGCTACATCGGCGCCGCGACAGCCCTGGTCGGCCTGGGCCTCTACCTGATCGCCCGGCGCATGAAAGGCGGCAACTAGGTTTTCTGTAGGAGCGAGCTTGCTCGCGAAAATCGCCAACGATAACGCGGGCATCCTGATTCAACACCGCGCCCTCAAGTTTTTCGCGAGCAAGCTCGCTCCTACACGTCATCACTCAAGCGGGCTGCACAACAGCCCAGCGCGACATCAATCATCACGCAACAACCCCGACCCATACTCCCCGCCCGCTGCCAACAAAATTCATCTTGGCAGCTTTGCCGGGGCTATAGTCGCCAAACGCCTGACCACTGAAGATCAAACTGTGGGAGGGGGCTTGCTCCCGATAGCAATGGGTCAGTCAATACACCACTAACTGCCTCACCACCCCCATCAATCATCATGCAACAACCCCGCCCCATACTCCCCATAACTACTCCCCAACCCACTGCCGCCAAAATTCATCTTGGCGGCTTTGCCGGGGCTGTGGTCGCCGAATGCCTGGCATCCACCTGAAAAGCACGGGTCACTGCTCACAGCTGGTGAAGATGAACAAGCACTCAACATCAACGTGCCGGTGATCATCACAACTTTGACGAGGTTCGAGATCATGGTTTCAGTTCCCAATGGGCTGGAGGCGCTGGGGTCCTCGCTTGCAGGGAATCGTAGACCTCAACGGCGCAGGGAATTATGAAACTTTACTGCGCGACAGCATGAGTTCAGGTTGCCGCCTTTGGGCAAGGCGGCGAAGTTGAATGTCAGGCTTTGACTGAGGCGGTTACAGGCGCAACCTGCTCCTGGGCTCGATCAACGAGCAGCGAACTCAACTCGATCAACTGCTGAATGCCCAGGGCGATGGCACGTTGGGAGTCGTCGAGGTCGAACGCCAGGGTGGCGGCCATTTCGTTGGCGGATGCTAGGTTTTCGGCGGCGTTGGCCAGGAGGGTTTCGGGGTCGAGGGTTGGGTTGACGAGGAATAGGTTGTTGATTGGGTGATCGGCGGGCGCAGCGTCGTCGGATGGGGGCAAGTGATGATTGATTGCTCGCTGGGCTGCGGCTTGAAGCTTGGGATCGACAGACGGCGCCGCTTGATCAAGTGAAGAACTGCGTGTGTTGTTGTGCATGGGCGAAGCTCCAAATATTCACGGGAGTTAAAACGCCTTAGCAGTTCGGACTTCCACCTCCGGCCGCTGGGTTTGCAGCGGCTTGATGAGGTTAGTGATGGAGCGTCTGATGGGCAAGCTGAGAAAGGAGTGAGTAGTTTCCTATGGAGCTTCGTGAACTGACCATGATGTTAAAAGGCACGGGAAAGGGAGATAACACTCCCCCCACGCCCAACCCCTTTAAACCAGTCAATGTGCCATATGATGCGTACCCCCCACCCCCTGCAACGAAGCCCCGCCCACCTGCGCCACTTTCCCCGACGCAGGATTCACCCGAATGATGCTCATCATCCCCAGATCCTCGTGCCCCAGCAGATGGCAGTGAAAGACAAAGTCCCCCACCACCTCGCCGCGAAAATCCATTAACAGCGACACGCTCGGATACGGATCCTGCTTTCTGCCAGACCAAGCCGGCACCTCGATAGTGTCCAGGTATTGCCCCACAATCCCGGGCGCCTGCGGCTCTTTGCCGAAGTTATTCTGCCCCTGCACATAGAAGTGAATTTGATGGATGTGGAACACGTGGTTTTCGGTGCTGCGGTTCTCCACGGACCATTGTTCGACCGAACCCTGCGTGGTGGTAATGCTCGGCGGCTCGTCCGGGTTGAAAACATGGGGCGCCTGACCGTCAACCGTCATGTAGAACTCGCTCTGGTCGGCGTTTTCGGAAAAATACAAATTGCGCTGCGCCGCGATAGCGGCTTGCGCCAGCCCGGCGAAGCGGCGTCCCGCCGCGTCGGAAATCTGCCGCGTAGGCACGCTGGCGACTTTTGCCTCAACGCTGGGTACGGTGTTAAGCGTGATCAACGGACGAGTCGGATTGCAATCGCCATCGGCGCCCGTATTGATGTTAGCGGTCATCAGCCTGGCTTGTTGCACAGTGGCCGCGGGCATAACTGCCACAAACTCAACGCGCGACGCGGGCGGCAAACGGAAATGGTTAACCGCAATGCTCTGACCGGCTGCGCCAGTACCATCTTGCGAGTTGATTGGAACGCCATCAATGGCAATCAGGTTCAGCGTCTGTGGGACATTGTCGTAGACAAGGCTCAGATCAAGTATTGAATCGGCAGAAATATTGGCGACTCGCCAAAATTGTGCCTGTTCGGCCGAGACCGGCAGTACGGCAGGGACAAAAGAAACGCCGTTTTTATCTACGTATGAATTGACCGGAACATTATTCACCGTGACGTCGTGGAACGGCACGGCGACCCCACAGTTACCCTGCCCCTCTTTAAGGTCGTTGAGTTGGCGCTGATCACGCAGTACCAGGATCTGTTGCGGTAGTGCTCCGATTCCCGGAAAAAAACGCTCGATCCCGTCCACAATCAGTGCGCCGGTCGCCCCGCCCATAACCACCGGCTCGGAAATCCCGTGCACGTGAGGGTGATACCAGTACATCCCCGGCGGTTCGTCAGTGGGAAAATCCAGCGTGTAGGTAAAGGTTTCACCGGAATTGATGATGGTCTTGATCACCTCATCCCCGCCGCACGTCGGAGCGGTATTGGTTCCGTGATAGTGCAGGTTCACCGATGTGCTGTTCATGAATTTCGCGCCGCAGTTAGGCGGGTTGAGCGTCATCGGGTTAACGCCTTGAGGCGTATTGTTGGTAACCACCACTGTCAGCTTGTCACCGGGCAGTACGTGCAGCGTAGGATTTTGCAAGCCATTGGGCGTCATAAAGCAGTAAAGCGTACGCCCCTGCGCATCAACACTCTGCTGGTAGGAGAAGCTCACCGCGAGCGCACCGTTCTGACTGTATAGCGCGGGAGGCGTCACCACTTGCGCGCCTTCGGCAAACCTTGGACATCCACCCGGTATAGCCGCGATTGTCGCATCCTTGGACGCTATGGAACCGGATTGTGCCGGTGCAATGCCAGACATGGACAGGAGCGCTATGCATGCCAATGTTGCCAGGGCGTTATTTCTTAAAAGTCCGTTCATATTCACCTCGTCATTGAGGATGCCCGGTGCGGGCCTGCTTCATTTCATTATGAGAATTGAACAACTTTATGAGGTAGAGCGAACGCCAACGACACGGGGGTGCCCCGGCAACGTTCCCTGTCATATCCTGCCAACCCTGAACCAGATTAGTTGAACAGTTGCAGAGGCAATGAGAGTTTAAAGATCGTTAAGTTATAAACACGATAGCAAAATGACATCTTTCAACAATGCTTTATCTTCGAGGTACTGCTAGACCAATGACCTTCCGACCCCAATCTCCCGTCCCTCTCCTACGACCGGACGACACAGATGTGCTTTTCGACGGCACCTGCAAGCTTTGCAACGGCTGGGCACGGTTCATTATTCACCATGACCATGTTCATCGAATTCAGCTCGCAGCGGTTCAATCACCGGAAGGTCAAACACTATTAAAGTGGGCGGGGCTGCCGCAGGACCAATTCAACACCATTGTGCTCATTTCCAATGGCAGAGTGTCCGTGCGTTCCGAGGCGATGTTCGAGATTCTGGCGCGCCTGAGTGCTCAGTGGCGCTGGTTAACGGCTGCGCGAATCATCCCAATAGCACTGCGAGATTGGATGTACGACAAAATCGCGATAAATCGTTATAGGTTGTTTGGGAAGTACGACTCAGCTCGCCTTCCAGTGGAGGAGTGGGCATGATCCTTATGCCTATCTCAAAGATGTGCTGATGCGGCTGCCGACGCAGCGTGCCAGTGAGATCGGCCAACTGCTACCGCATCAATGGATGCCCGTCTGAGTCACGCAAGGTGCCTTCAGCGAGCGCTTATCACCAATGTCGCCTTGCCCCACGATCTCGGAGCCAACCTCAAAACTAGAACGCTATCGGCCAAGCACGCTCTCGAACCAATTGCAGTCCTGAAACTGGGCAGTAAACTCAAGCAGCTCTCGGTTGATCTGGTCAACTGTCCCAACTATCCCGCTCTCAGCCAATGAATAAGCATCTTCGAAATAGCCGCACAGGCTAAGAGCGTCAGGAAAGTCGTAATTCGACCGAGACCAGGATTGGTACAGTCCCTCTGATAAGACCTTTCCAAAATCAGGACCTACAAGGAGTTGTTCATGTGCCTTGGCGAGCACATAGGGCAATACCTCCGCGCGGCTCAAGGAAGGCGTCCCGATTCGAAGTAACTGGCTTGCAACGTCGTACCGATTCGAGTCTTTCATCAGTGCAAGCTCTATCAGTTCGTAGGCCGGATTTTCTCGTGCAATGATCTGATCATCCGCCCATTGCACAATGTCCGAGTCCTCAAGGACGCGTAGCTCTAACGCTTCTCTTAGATAAGCGATCTGGTTATCAACGCTGGGGCTGTAAATGTTCCTTTTCATGCTGCCTTCCCGATTTCCCTACCGGTAACTCTATCCTAATTCAGCGATGAAACCTTGTTGTCTGCTCCGAGAAACCCACGTGATAGAGATTCTAGAGACCGTGCCAACTGGAAGGCCGAAGGTGCACTCTGGTTCATTCCGATACGTCGTCCTGTCGATAAGGTCGCCAAATGACGAGTCCATGAGTAGCCGTCCGGGCAACATAACTTCCTGATGGTCTCCTGAGGATACGGCTCGGGAAGGTGTATTGGCCAGACGGTTAGCTATCAATTAGTGCGCCCATCTTTTAATGAATGTGAAGATCGTTTTCGTCCAACTTAAACTCGTCTTCCATACCGAGCTTCTTCATGATAGCTGGCAATACTTGGTGGATGACTCGCATCCCCACCAAAAGCTCATTCATATAAATATCTGGGTGTATACGTGAAGCATTTAGCCCTAGGCTTTCCGCCTCAGCTACGTGCCCGAGACCATCATGACCTCCGTGAACCAAGTCAAGAAGCTCAGCTCTTAGTGGAGCCCCAACTCGAAATGCTCTCGCCTTTACCAAACCAAGCCACTCTTCATAATCTCTTTCGACTTTATACTTAAAAGCCATAAAGCCAGGTGCAAACTCTGAAGCCATATTAACTTTAGAGGCAGCAAGCGACATGAGACACGGTTCAATATTTTCCGCAGGGGAGTCAAACAGTTCCATATCTTCATTGATCAGATCAGCTACATACGCAACGTAGAACCCGTAAACATCCGTAAAAGCCTTAAAAATATTATATATGGCAGATGAATATTGATTTCTATGAACCGCCTCCCAAAAGCTGTCATCTTCGTCATCATCGCCCCGCAGAATATCGAGTTCAATAGGAAACTCATTAGGAATGCTAACCCCCATCTCACGGAGAGTATCAAAAATATTCCAGCATAATAGACCGTTTTCATCCATTAAAGGCTCGGCCTCATACCCCGTCTCATCGTTAAAACGGGCCATTTCAGCTAAAGAATAGATGAGTTGCTCCCATTTGTTAGCATTTTCGCGAGAACCACTCCATAGAACAAACTCAGGATTCTGGTCACCAATCCCAGAAATCTCCCTTAACTTCTCTTCCATCTCAATAGAAAGGTGTTCTCCTTTTTTCCACTTACTAATCTGTGTAGCGGAGACGCCAAGTCGAAGAGCCAAGTCTTTTTGGGTACATCCAAGCGCTTCCAATGACAACTGAACGAGAGCCTCACTGTACATTTCACACCTATAGGATTTAGTAAAAACTGCCAACGATAAAGTGAATATATCCATTTATTTAGGTCACTGGAAGACATATTTACTAAAAAATGTGAATCTTGATTCAAATCATACGACTGGGAACGAATCACTTCCCGATACAACACTCGACGATCTGCTGGTTCAGGCCAGCGTTCCACGGTGTAAGATGCCCAACATCCGTCCACTATTGAGGCCGCCATGACAGGAATATCCCTAAACCTGCCGGAAGACCTATCCAACTCTCTCGCCGACCTGGCCAAAACCAACGGCCAGACAGTGAGCTACCTGGCAATGGACGTTCTTCGCGACTACATCGAGCACGAAAAAACGCTGACTACTCAGATCGAGTTGGCGATAAAAGACGCCGACGAAGGCAAATTCGCTACCGATGACCAAGTGTCGGCCATGCGCGCTAGGCGCTGGAGCAAGAATGCGGGTTGAGTGGCTTGAAAAAGCACTCAAAAATCTGGAAGACGAAGCGAGCTATATCGCTCTCGAAAATCCAAAAGCCGCTGACGACTTCTCCGATGCCATTTTCGCTAGCGTCGACAAGCTAGCTCAGTTTCCTTCCATGGGCCGTGAAGGTCGGGTAAAACACACCCGAGAATGGGCGGTACCCAACTGGTCCTATCTGATCCCGTATCGAGTACGCGGAGATCGCCTACAAATTCTTGGCATATTCCACACAAGGCAACGTCCGCGCTCGAAGTGGTGAAGGTCACAAAAAAATACGCACCTCCGCCCCTAAGACCCATCCCTGATAAACTGCGCACCATTCGCCTCGTTGACTCAGATCCCCCCATGCCCCTACAAACCGCCCCACTCTCCCGCCGCTTCTCCGTCGCCCCCATGATGGATTGGACCGACCGCCACTGCCGGTTCTTCCTACGCCTGCTCTCCAAACACGCCCTGCTCTACACCGAGATGGTCACCACCGGTGCGATCCTCCATGGCGATCACGAGCGCTTCCTGCGCCACAACGAAGCCGAGCACCCACTGGCCCTCCAACTGGGCGGCAGCGTCCCCGCCGACCTGGCCGCCTGTGCCCGCATGGCCGAGACCGCCGGTTATGACGAAGTGAACCTGAACGTTGGCTGCCCCAGCGACCGGGTGCAGAACAACATGATCGGCGCGATCCTCATGGCGCACCCTGCCCTGGTGGCGGACTGTGTGAAGGCGATGCGCGATGCGGTGTCGATTCCGGTGACGGTGAAGCACCGTATCGGCATCAATGGGCGGGACAGTTATGCCGAGTTGTGTGATTTTGTCGGGACGGTGAAGGACGCCGGTTGCACCAGTTTTACCGTGCATGCGCGCATTGCGATTCTGGAGGGGTTGTCGCCCAAGGAGAACCGGGACATTCCGCCGTTGCGTTATGACGTAGCGGCGCAGTTGACGCGGGAGTTTCCGGCGTTGGAGATCAATCTCAATGGCGGCATCAAGACGTTGGAGCAGTGCGAGGAGCATTTGCAGACGTTTGATGGGGTGATGCTGGGGCGGGAGGCTTATCACAATCCGTATCTGCTGGCGGAGGTGGATCAGCGGTTGTTTGGCAGTGAAGCGCCGGTGATCAGCCGGGCGGAGGCGTTGGCGCAGTTGCGGCCTTATATCGCGGAGCATTTGGCCAGTGGTGGGACGATGCATCACATTACTCGGCATGTGTTGGGGCTGGGCACAGGGTTCCCGGGGGCGCGCAAGTTCAGGCAGTTGTTGTCGGTGGATATTCATAAGGCGGCGGATCCGTTGGCGTTGCTGGATCAGGCTGGGGAGTTGTTGGAGGGGCGGTGACTGGTTGGCTTGCAGGGGGTCAGGTAGTTTTGGGTTGACGGATATATTGCTATCGGGGGCGAGCCCCCTCCCACATTGGGTGCCGTGTGTGTCAGGGGAGGTATCGGTGGCTGTGGAGGCGCTATCGGGCAGTTGGGTTGAACCTGCCATCGATTCTGGCCTCCTATTGAGCAGTACGGCCGGTATTTAACGGCTGTTTTCAGGTTGTTGCCCCGCGCAAACGACCGAACGCATTTGCGCCCTTGAGCGCCTGCCAGCGCTCGGGTAATGTCATCAGACCCACAGGACAGAGCACGCCCATGACTTCCAAGCTGGAACAACTCAAGCAATTCACCACCGTCGTAGCCGATACCGGCGATTTTTCCACCCTCGCCAAGCTCAAGCCGCAAGATGCGACCACCAACCCTTCCCTGTTGCTCAAGGCTGCGTCGATCGCAGGCTATGCCAAGCTGCTGGATGAGTGTGTGCAGGACTGCAATGGCGATGTTGGCCTGGCCAGTGACCGTTTTGCGGTGGCTGTGGGTCAAGAGATTCTTAAAGTTGTGCCGGGCCGTATTTCCACTGAGGTGGATGCCCGTCTGTCGTTCGACGAAGACGCGATTCTCAAGCGTGCGCACCGTCTGATCGATCTGTACGACAAGGCCGGCGTTAGCCGTGACCGTGTGCTGATCAAGATCGCCTCCACCTGGGAAGGCATCCGCGCCGCCGAGAAGCTGGAAAAGGAAGGCATCCAGACCAACCTGACGCTGCTGTTCTCCTTCGCCCAGGCCGTGGCCTGCGCTGAAGCGGGTGTGTTCCTGATTTCGCCGTTCGTGGGCCGTATCTACGATTGGTACAAGAAGGCCAACGGCAACGACTACACCGGTTCCGATGACCCGGGCGTGCAGTCGGTGACGCGCATCTACAACTACTACAAGGCCAACGGCTACAAGACGGTGGTGATGGGTGCGAGCTTCCGTAACCTGAGCCAGATTGAAGAACTGGCCGGGTGTGATCGCCTGACCATCAGCCCGGACTTGCTGGAGAAGCTGGCGGCGGATGAAGGCAAGCTGGAGCGCAAGTTGTCGCCCGGCCATGCCGGTGAGGCGCGCGTGCATATGACTGAAGCGCAGTTCCGTTGGGAATCCAACGAGGATGCGATGGCGACCGAGAAGCTGGCGGAGGGGATTCGTCAGTTCGCGCGGGACCAGGAGAAGCTGGAGGCGTTGCTGTCGGCCAAGCTGTAAAAGCGCAGGCAGCAAAAAGGGCGGCACCTGAGTGGGTGCTGCCCTTTTTTGTGGGCGCCGGTTTCAAGCCTGTCATGGATCAACTGTGGGAGGGGGCTTGCCCCCGATGGCAGGGTGTCAGTCAGCTTATTCATAACTGACACACCGCTATCGGGGGCAAGCCCCCTCCCACATTGGTATCTGTTTCGACAGGGAAGCCGTCAGTGGCGCTCGAGAGCGTTGACAAGATCGTGGAAGGCTTCGCGATTGGACTCGTTGAGGCCCATCAGGATCTTGTGCGCTTCCAGCACCTTGATCCGCACGATTTCCTCGGACTGATCCTGCGACGGCAGGTCGGTCAGGCATTCCGGGCAGGGGATCGGGCGGTCAACGATGTTGAACACCTGGTCAAAACCCATGGACTGCAACAGACGGGTGATGTCTTCGTGGGTGGTGACCACCGTCGGCAACAGGCCGACCTTCTGCCGCGACAGAATAGACAATTTGGCCAGCAGGCCCAGGGTGGTGCTGTCGATGCTGCGGGTTTCGGTCAGATCGATCACGATCGCCGAGAAGTTCAGCGCTGTGAAGATCCGCTCGATCGTCGCATCCAGCGCCGAACACAGGGTCAGGCGCACTTCACCGACAAATTTGAGGACGAAGGTCCCGTCTTGCTCGGCGAATTGGATTCTTCCGGTACTCATCAAAGATTCCTGCTCAACACCAATAGGGCGATATCATCCGGCATCTCCCCTAGCGTGGCCAATCCAAAAACCTGCCGCAGACCATCCAGGCTGCCGCCCGCCGACTTGACCTTTTGGGGCAAGGCGGCTTCTTTCTCTTTGAGTGTAGGCTCTGGAAGAAGGTCCAGGATGCCGTCGGACATCAGCGTCAGGCTGAAGGTCGGCGGCAGTTCCAGGATGTGGTCTTCGTAGGTGGCCTCATTGAACAAGCCCACCGGCAGGCCACGCCCTTCCAGGTAACGCACACTGTCAGGAGTGTATAAAACCGGCATCGGCAGGTGACCGCCAATGCTGTAGGTCAAAAGACCGGTTTCTTCATCGATCACGCCGCCAACCATCGTCACGTGCTTGCCCAGCTTGCAGCTGATCAGGCCCCGGTTGATGTGGCCCAGCACCTCGGAGGGGGTAAACTCCGGCAGGGTGCCATTGCGCTTGGATTCGAACAACAACCGCGTGGTCATGAACTTCAACAACACGGTGACAAACGCAGAGGATGCACCATGGCCGGACACATCGGCCAGATAGAACGCCACGCGCCGCTCATCCACACGGAAATAGTCGACAAAATCCCCCGACAGGTACAACGACGGGATGATCTGGTGCGCGAACTGGAAATCGTCGATGGTCCAGGGGCTCACCGGCAGCATGTTCATCTGCACCTGGCGACCGGCGTTCTGGTCTTCCTGGAGCAGGTTCAGGCTGGCTTCGAGCTCGCGGTTGGCAGTTTCGAGCTTTTCGCGGTAGCGCTGGTTTTCCTGGAGCAGGCGGGCACGGTCCAGGGCGCGACGCACCGAGTGTTCCAGCACCGCCAGGTCTTCCAGGGGCTTGATCAGGTAATCGGCGGCGCCCAGGCGCAAGGCTTCAACGGCGTCATTCATGACCCCGGCACCGGACACGACAATCACCGGTGTCTGCGGAGCACGCTCGGTCACCTGGCGAATCAGTTCGAGGCCGCCCATCTGGGGCATGCGCAGGTCGCAGATCACGAGGTCGGGCTGGTCGCGCTCGAATACCTGGAGACCCTGTTGGCCGTTGCCGGCCTGCAGGACGCTGAAGCCACTGTCTTCCAAATAGGCCGCGAGGCTCGCGCGCACTACTTCGTCGTCATCGATTATCAGCAGCGTGGCACTGGTTTTTTGCATGTGGGCAAACGGCGCCAGAATTAGGTTGGCGTAGGTGGCTCGGCAATGGCCGGGCTCACGTACTGGATTCGCTTTCTAGCCTCTCTGTCCTACAAAGCATTGGGATTTACCCCATGCACAACCGTAAAGCAGAGGTGCCCTTCTAAGGCGCAGACGGTACTCCCATCCGTGAGGGGTTTCAAGCTCATGCCGATGGTCGCCGAACGTCTTTACACGGCAAATCACCGGGAGTTATAAGAACGCTCATGACCACAACCCAAAGTAAGGATGGATGCTGTGAGCGAACATGAGCGCGACTACGCGGAAAAACGCGACTTCATCCGCATGCGGGTGGATGCCGATGTATCCTTGATCCACGCCGGGCAGGAAATTGCAGGGGTCTGCCTGGACCTTTCCAGCTCCGGCATGCAGGTGCAGGCACCTCGCCAGTTCAGCGTCGGTGACTTGCTGACCGTGCGCATCGATTCGGAGCACGCCGCACTCAGGGGTCTTGAGGCTGATACCGAGGTGGTGTGGGCCAAGGCCGTAGGCGATGAGCAGCAGCTGGGCCTGAAGATTTTGAAAATGCGCTGATCCACGCGCACAAAAAAAGGCGACCGTTCAAAGGTCGCCTTTTTCATTTCAAAACGTCACAGCTTAAAAGTCGTCGACAACCTTGCCGTCCTTGACCTTGAACTCACGGTTCTGCAGGTAAGCGTTACGGATAAAGGTGTACTTGTCGCCGCTGATCAGCTTTTCGCTGTCGAGCAGGCTGGCACGGGTGTCGACCACATTCAGGCCAAAGGTGCTGTTGCGCCAGCCGATATCGTTCATGTAGCGGTACGGTTGGGTGTAGCTGTCCACGTATTTGGACGGCGCATCACGCAAGGTGCTTGGGCCCATCAACGGGATCATCACGTAGGGACCGCTGCCGACGCCCCAGTAGCCGAGGGTCTGGCCGAAGTCTTCATCGCTGCGTTGCAGCCCCATTTTGGTGCCGACATCGATAAAGCCCAGCACGCCGAACGTGGTGTTGACCAGCAGGCGGGCCGTGTCGACGCCAGCATTGTGCGGCTTGAGCTGCAACACGTTGTTGGCCAGGTTGCCGACATCGCCGATGTTGCGGAAGAAGTTGTGAATGCCGTCCTGCACCAATTGCGGGGTGACGAACTGATAGCCCTGGGCGATTGGCTTGAGGGCATAGGTATCAACGGTGTCGTTGAAGGTGAAGATCGGGCGGTTGACGCTTTCCCATGGATCATCTTCCGTCGCGGCCTGGGCGGCGAACGGTGCCATTAGGACGGTGGCACACACCGACAACTGAGCGAAGTACTGGCTCCAGCGCATAGCTTTTGCTCCTTGAATAGTCTGTCATGGGCGCTATGCCCTGAATAAGGCGGCCAGTATATGACGGAAGTGTGGATTTAGGCAGCTGCAAGGAAACGACTTTCATAATTTGCACAAAATTCCTACAAATACGCGCCGATGTCATCCACCTGTCATGCCGCCCCGATAGCGTTGCAGCTATTTCAGGGACGTTCAGATGCCACATGCCGAAATCGCCGTCGCCACTGCCCCCGCGTTGACCGCCGTGTTGTTTGGCCTGAGTGGCTGCCTGGTGGATTTCGGTTCCCAGGCCCGGCGCGACTCACCCTCCCCCGACTCCCAGGCCACACCCGGCGCGCTGAAAATCCTGCGCAGCCTGAAGGAGCAAGGCGTGCCCTGCGCCTGGCTGGATGAACTGCCGCCCTCTGTCACTACGCCACTGGCCGCGTCCCTGCCCGCGTGGATCAAGGCCGCCTCACCCTCCACCATCCGCTGGCCGGCGCCCCACGCCTGCTGGCAAGCCTTGATGGAACTGAACATCGATCGCCTGGACGGCTGCGTGCTGGTCAGCGGCGAACCGCGCCTGCTGCAATCGGGCTTGAACGCCGGGCTGTGGACCATCGGCCTGGCCTCCTGCGGCTCGCTGTGCGGCGTGGCGCCGGAGCAATGGCAGGCACTGAGCGAAAAAGAACGCGAGCACAAGCGCGGCAAGGCCACCGTGGCGCTCTATGGATTAGGCGTGCACTCGGTGATCGACCACCTCGGTGAGCTCGACACCTGCCTGGCCGACATCCGCCTGCGCCGCCTCAAAGGCGAGAAGCCCTGACAAGGATCATGCACAGTGGGCGCCGGTGGATTAATCTACACGTCAGTTCGTAGACCTTTCCCGGCGTGCCGCGGTCTATGCCAGTGCCTATCGATAAAAGGAAAGAATGTCATGCCTGATCGCAAAAAACTGGAAGAACAGGTCGAGATCCTGCGCGGGCAGCTGGAACAGGAACCGCCGCTGCCGGAAGAAAAACGCGAAGCGCTGGAAGCCTTGATCGCCAAGTTTGAAGTGCAACTTGAACTGGAGCCGGCTACCCAGTCGCCCAGCATTTCCGACGACGTGAATCAAGCGGCCATAGAGTTCGACGCTGAACACCCGGTCATTTCCGGGACATTGCGCAACATCATGATCACCTTGGGCAACATCGGCATCTAACCTGCCCGCGAGCCTAGCGCAGATCCAAAATGTGGGAGGGGGCTTGCCCCCGATAGCGGAGTGTCAGTCACAGCATCTGTGTCTGAAACCCTGCAATCGGGGGCAAGCCCCCTCCCACATTGGGTTTTGTGTGCAGGCTTATTGACGCGCCAGGCGTACGTTCTGGAACACCACATCCTCGGTGCTGCGATACGGGTTGATGTCCAGCCCACCCCGGCGCACATACCGTGCGTACACGGTCAGTTTCTGCGGCTTGAGCAAGCGCTGCAGGTCGAGGAAGATGCGCTCCACGCACTGTTCGTGGAAGTCCGAGTGCTGACGGAAGCTCACCAGGTAAGCCAACAGGCTGGCGTGATCCAGCGCCGCACCGCGGTACTCCACCACCACACTGCCCCAATCGGGCTGGCTGGTGACCGGGCAGTTGGATTTGAGCAGGTGGCTGTGCACGCTCTCTTCCACCACACGCGAGTCATCACAGCGCAACAGTTCCGGGCGCGGATGTTCGTAGCTGCTGACGTTGATATCCAGGTCATCGATGCATACGCCCGGCAACGCCATCACGCCTTGCGCCTCGATCTCGGCGAGGCTGCGGATGCGCACGCTGACCGGCTTGCCGGCGGCGGCGCTGAGGTCGTTGCGCAGAGTCTCTTTCAGGCCATGGGTGTCGGGGAACGCGGTCTGGTTCAACGAATTGAGGTACAGCTTGAAGGACTTGGACTCGATGATATTCGGCGAGTCGGCCGGGATGCTGAACTCACCGATGGCCACCACCGGCTTACCGGACGGCAGCAACCAGGACAGTTCGAAGCAGTTCCAGAAATCCACACCCTTGTAGGGCAGGGTCTCGGCGCTCAGGCCCAGCTCGGCCCACTTGGCCGCGCGAGGGATCGGGAACAGCAACGAAGGGGTGTACGTGGAGATGTATTCACTGGACTTGCCCAGCGGCGAATGTTCGGCTGCGGGATGCATGGCGGAAACCTGGCTAAATAAACCGCGCCAGTCTACCAGCCTTTGCTCCCGCCCTTAAGGAACGCCTTACTCAACGGTCAGCGTGCCCACCATGCCCGCCTGGTAATGCCCGGGCAGATTGCAGGCGAACTCAAGGCCGGTGGCCTTGCTAAAGGTCCACGTCAGCTCGGCGGTTTTGCCGGGTTCGACCAACACGCTGTTCGGATCATCGTGCTTCATCGCGCCATGCTCCATTTTACTGTGGTCCATGGCCCCCATACCGGTCGCCGTGAGCATGCCGCTGGCCTGCATCTGTAACATTTCCTTCTGGTGTTCGGCGTGCATGGCCGCGTCGCCCAGGTTGAATTCATGCAGCAACCGGCCTTTATTGACCAACACAAAACGGACCGTCTCACCGGCCTTGACGTCGAGGGACTTGGGTGAAAAAGCCATGTCCTGCAAGGTCACTTCGACTGTGCGTGTGGCTTTGTCAGCCGCAGCGGGTTGGCCGAACGCATAGGTGTGGGCCGCATCGGCCATGGCATCGACGCTCAGCGCCAACAGGCAGCCCGCCACAAATAAAGGTGTACGCAACGCCATCTTTCACTCTCCACAATGGGTGACTCGCTGAGGGAGCACTTTAAGATGGCCACGCTGCCAGCCAACTGACTGCTAGATTACAACTTTGTCAGGTTGCCCCCTTACCCTTGAGCCCAAGGTATAAAGCCCGGCGCCCACCGTTGCCACGAGCCGCCCATGAAACTGCTGATCGTCGAAGACCAACCAAAAACCGGCCACTATCTGCGCCAGGGCCTGTCCGAAGCCGGGTTTACCACCGAGTTGGTGGCCGACGGCACCAGCGGCCAGCACCTGGCGCTGACCGGCGACTATGACTTGCTGATCCTCGACGTGATGCTGCCCGGTCGTGATGGCTGGCAAATCCTGCAAGCGGTGCGCAGCGCCGGTCTGGACATGCCGGTGTTGTTTCTTACCGCACGCGACGCGGTGGAGGATCGCGTGCACGGCCTGGAGCTGGGCGCCGACGATTACCTGGTCAAGCCCTTCGCCTTCTCCGAGCTGCTCGCCCGCGTGCGCAGCCTGTTACGGCGTGGTGGCAGCGCGCCGCAGGACACCCACCTGCAACTGGCCGACCTGCGCCTGGACCTGATCCGCCGCCGCGTCGAACGCAGCGGCCAGCGTATCGACCTCACCGCCAAGGAGTTTTCCCTGCTGGAGCTGCTGCTGCGCCGCCAGGGCGAAGTGCTGCCCAAGTCGCTGATCGCCTCGCAGGTGTGGGACATGAATTTCGACAGTGACACCAACATCATCGAAGTGGCGATCCGCCGCCTGCGCCTGAAAGTCGACGATGCCTTTCCCAACAAACTGATCCACACGGTGCGCGGCATGGGCTATGTACTGGAGGAGCGCTTCACGTGATCCAGCGCCTGTCCCTCGCCAGCCGCCTGGCACTGCTGTTTGCCGCGTGCACCGCCGTGGTTTCGCTGCTCGCCGGCGTGTTGTTCAACCACGCCAGCGAGGCGCACTTTATCGAGCTGGACCAGCAGCAATTGGACAGCCGGCTGGTGACGCTGCGCAACACGTTGCAGGGTGTCGACTCGCCGCAAGCCTTCGCCCGGCGCGAACCCCAATTGCGCGCCGACCTCAACCATCAACCCGACCTCACCTTGCGCGTCACCGCGGCCGGCCAGCGCTGGCTGGACCAGGCACCCGGCGTGGCGTTGCCCGAGGCACCCGGCCTGCACAGCCTGCAGCAGGCCGGCACCGCCTATCGCGTGTACAACGCGCCCTTGAGCCCCGGCCAACCTGGCTCAGCGCAGTTGACCCTGATACTCGACATCACCCACCACCAACATTTTCTGCAACGCATGCAGCGCTTGATCTGGCTGACCGTCGGCCTCTCGGCCCTGGCCACCGCGCTGCTCGGCGCCTGGGCGGCGCGCCGCGGGTTGCGACCCTTGCGGCGCATGGGCGAAGTCGCCGCCGGCGTGTCCGCCCATTCCCTGACGCAACGCTTGCCGCAGCACCAGATGCCGGCCGAACTGGCGGAGTTGGCGCAGACCTTCAATGCCATGCTGGGCCGCCTGGACGACGCGTTCCAGCGCCTCTCGGCCTTCTCCGCCGATATCGCCCACGAACTGCGCACACCGCTGTCGAACCTGCTGACCCAGACCCAGGTCATCCTCACCCAGCCGCGCCCACTGGAGGATTACCGCGAGGCGCTGCACAGCAACCTGGAGGAATTGCAGTGGATGGCGCAATTGGTCAACGACATGCTGTACCTGGCCAAAGCCGACCACGGCTTGCTGAACCCCAAGCGCGAGCCGTTGGCACTGGCTGATGAAGTCGAGGCGTTGCTGGAGTTTTTTGCGCTGCTGGCCGAAGACGCGCAGGTTTCGCTGGTGTGCGAAGGCCGTGCCCACGCGGCCGGTGATCGCGGCATGTTGCGCCGGGCCCTGTCCAATCTGTTGGAGAACGCACTCAGGTTTACCCCGGCGGGCGGCGAAGTGCGGGTGCGCCTGGCAGACGATGAGCGCGGCGTGAAGCTGACGGTGGAAAACACCGGCGAAGGTATTTCGAAAGATGTGTTACCCAAACTGTTCGATCGCTTCTACCGGGCCGATCCGGCGCGGCGCGAGGGCAGCAGCGAGCATGCGGGGCTGGGGCTGGCGATTACCCAGTCGATTGTGCGGGCGCATGGGGGGAGGATTTATTGTGAGTCCGAGGCGGGGTGGACGCGGTTTGTGATTGAGTTGCCCAAGGGAGATTGATGCAAGCTGGACCGGCCCTATCGGGGGCAAGCCCCCTCCCACAGTGGTCCCCATTTACTCAGGAGAAATGAGGTCAAAATGTGGGAGGGGGCTTGCCCCCGATGGCGCCCTCAAACGCTACGAATACCTGAGCGCATGCGCCGGCTCGATCTTCGCCGCCCGATACGCCGGGTAAATCGTCGCCAGGAAGCTCAGCACAAACCCCGCCGAGCAAATCAGCAACACATCGCCACCTTGCAGTTCGGAAGGCAGGTTGCTGACAAAATACACATCCGAACTGAAGATATGCTGCCCGCTCACCCGCTCCAGCCAGCCCACCAGTTCGCTCACGTTCAGCGCCGCAATCACGCCCAGCACGCCGCCGATCAGGGTGCCGACCACGCCGATCACCGTGCCCTGCACCATGAAGATCGCCATGATCTGCCGAGGCGTGGCGCCGATGGTGCGCAGGATCGCGATGTCGGCGCCCTTGTCGTTCACCACCATGATCAAGGTGGCGATGATGTTGAAGGCGGCCACCGCGACAATCATCAGCAGCAACAGGCCGATCATGGTCTTTTCCATCTTCATCGCACTGAACAGGCTGCCCTGGGTGTGGGTCCAGTCGTCGGCCTTATACGCCGCGCCGAGGCTGGCGGCGATGTCCGCCGAAACCTTCGGCGCCGCGTACAGGTCGGTCAGCGCCAGGCGCACGCTCTGTACCTGGTTGGGTTGCCAATGCTGTATTTCGGCCGCATCGGCCATGTTGATCAAGGCCATGGAACCGTCCAGCTCGGCGCCCACCTTGAAGATACCCACCACGTTCAAACGCTGCATGCGCGGGGTAATACCGCCCGGCGCGGTGCTGATTTCCGGCACGATCAAGGTCAGTTTGTCGCCCACGTTGAGGCGGAAGCGGCGCGCGGTGATGTCGCCGATCACCACACCGAACTCGCCGGGTTTCAGGTCCTCCAGTTTGCCGCGCACGATGTGCTTGGCCACGATCGACACCTTGCCTTCCTGGGCCGGGTCGACGCCGCTGATCTCAATCGGCTGCATCGCGCCCTTGTAGGAGAACATGCCGTCCATCTGAGTGAAGGGTACCGCCGCCGTCACTTGCGGGTTCTTCATCGCGGCAGCGGCCACCGGCTGCCAGTCATCAATCGGCTTTACGCCGACGATGGTGGCGTGAGGCACCATGCCAAGGATGCGCGAGCTCATTTCGCGCTGGAAGCCATTCATCACCGAGAGCACCACGATCATCGCCAATACGCCCAGGGCGAGGCCGATCATCGAGGTCATCGAGATAAACGAGACAAAACGGTTGCGGCGTTTGGCGCGGGTATAGCGCGTGCCGATGAAAATCGATAACGGTCTGAACATTCGCGTGCACCGCCTGAAAAAATAAAAAAGCCCGGCCTCGAAAAACCGGGCTTGCAGCCACTCAGATAGCGACCAGATGACCTTCCTGCAAATGCAGTACGCGGTCCATCTGACGGGCCATGCTCATGTCATGGGTCACCACCAGGAACGCGGTGCGCATCTGGGTGCTCAGCTCCAGCATCAAGTCCTTGATGCCCTGGGCGGTGTGGGAGTCGAGGTTGCCGGTGGGCTCGTCGAGCATCACCAGGCCTGGGTTGTTCACCAGCGCACGGGCGATGGCCACACGCTGGCGCTCACCACCGGACAGCTCGGCCGGCTTGTGCTCCAGGCGATGGCCGAGGCCGACGCGCTCCAGCAAGGCGGTGGCACGCCGGCGCGCCTCGGGGATCGCGGTCTTGCCGATCAGCAGCGGCATGCACACGTTTTCCAGGGCGGTGAATTCCGGCAGCAGGTGGTGGAACTGGTACACAAAACCCAACGAGCGGTTGCGCAACTGGCCACGGGCCTTTTCACCGAGGGCCGAGAGTTCTTCACCGGCCAGCCACACGCTGCCCTGGGACGGCGTGTCGAGGCCGCCCAACAGGTTCAGCAAAGTGCTTTTGCCGGAACCGGAACTGCCGACGATCGCCACGCGCTCGCCCGGGTGCAGTTCAAGTTGCAGGTTGGCCAGCACCACCACCGATTCCGGGCCTTCCTCGTAGGATTTGCCCAGGTTGCGGCAGCTCAGGATTGCTTTTTCACTCATGCCCGATTCACTCATAACGTAATGCCTGTGCTGGCTGGGTACGTGCCGCGCGCCAGGCTGGATACAGGGTGGCAAGGAAACTCAGGACCAACGCGGCCCCGCCCACCATCAACACGTCCTGGGCCTGAACCTGGGACGGCAAGTAGTCGATGAAGTAGACGTCGGCGTTGAGGAATTTGTGACCGAGCACTTTTTCAAGCAGGGCGATGGCGGCGCTGACATTCAACGCGGCGAGAATGCCGACGGCGGTACCGATCAGGGTGCCGACCACGCCGATCACGGTGCCCTGCACCATGAAGATCGCCATGATCTGCCCCGGCGTGGCGCCCAGGGTGCGCAGGATGGCAATGTCGCCCTTCTTGTCGTTCACCACCATCACCAGCGTGGAGATAATGTTGAAGGCGGCCACGGCGACGATCAGCAACAGCAGCAGGCCGATCATGGCTTTTTCCATGCGGATGGCCTGGTAGAGGTTGCCGTGGGTGCGGGTCCAGTCGCGGGCGTAGTACTGGGATTCGCCCAGATGCTGGGCGATTTCCCAGGCACCGCGCGGCGCGTCGAACAGGTCGTTGAACTTCAGGCGCAGGCCCTGCACCTGGTCCGGCTGCCAGCGGTGCAGGCGGGCCAGGTCCGTGAGGTTGGTCAAGCCGAGGTAGCCGTCGATCTCGCCGGCGCCCACATGAAAGGTGCCGACCACGGTAAACCGCTTCATGCGCGGGAACATGCCGGCCGGGGTCACGGTGACCTCCGGCGCGACGAAGGTCAGCTTGTCGCCAACGCTTACGCCGAGCTTGGCCGCAGCCTTGTCGCCGATGATGATGCCGAAGCTGCCGGGCGCGAGGTCATCGAGCCGGCCCTGCAGCATGAACTTGTCGATGATCGAGACGTTGCGCTCCTGGGCCGGGTCGACGGCGTTAAGCAGGATTTTCTGCACCTTGCCGTCATTGGTCAGCAACCCCTGCATCTGGGTAAACGGCGCAACGGCCAGCACCTTGGGGTTCTGCTTGACCTTGGCGGCCAGGATTTGCCAGTCGCTGATGGGCGCATCGCCCTCGATGGTCGCGTGGGGCACCATGCCCAGCACGCGGGTGCGCATCTCATGATCGAAGCCGTTCATCACCGACAGCACCACGATCATCACGACCACGCCCAGGGCGAGACCGATCATCGAGGTCAGGGAAATGAACGACACAAAATGATTGCGACGCTTTGCACGGGTATAACGCGTGCCGATAAATACGAAGAGAGGTCTGAACATGTCGGGGCTTGTTCGGAGGAAAAGAAGACGTCCCGGTGGCGGGGTCTGGTCAGCAGCTTTACACTCAGACCATTACCGTTACCTGGGGTTCGCCATGTCGACATTAGATGAAGAAGAGCGCCGCGAATACTACCGTATCGACGACATGATCGCACTCCAAATCAAAAGCCTGTCGGCGCCCGACGCCGCGAGCAAGGAAGTGTTGCTGGATGATTCGCCGCTGTTCAATCTGCTCAGCGAATTGCACCTCAGCGAGTTCGAAGCCCAGCACCTGCTGCGCCAGATCAACGAAAAAGACCGCAGCCTGGCGGCATTCCTCAAAGTGCAGAACAAGCGCCTGGACCTGCTCAGCCAGGTCATGGCCCGCGGGCTGCTCAATGAGGTGGGCGCGCCGCAGCCGGTGATCCTGTCCGAAGGCGGCATCGACTTTCAGCACCCTGCCCCACTGGCGCCCGACACGCACCTGGCGGTCAAGCTGGTGCTGATGCCCCAGGCGCTCGGCCTGCTGCTGCGCGCGCGGGTGACCCATTGCAATCCCAAGGGCGACGGCTTTGACGTGGGCACGGAATTCGAATCCATGACCGACGCCCAACGCCAACTGCTGGCACGCTACATCCTGCAGAAACAGGCCCAGGAACGCCGCCTGGCGCGAGAACAAAGCGACGATCTCTGAATGCGTATTCACGACGCCAGTCATCCTGGCGCAAAGGAGCAACTGTGACCCTGATTTACGGCCATCGCGGTGCCAAAGGCGAAGCACCGGAAAATACCCTGACCAGCTTTCAGGAATGCCTCAAGCACGGCGTACGCCGCTGCGAACTGGACCTGCACCTGTCCATGGACGGCGAGCTGATGGTCATCCACGACCCTACCCTCAAGCGCACGGCCGACCGACGCGGCAAAGTCGTCGAGTACTCGGCGGCCGACCTGATGAAGATGGACGCGCGCAAAGGCGGCCCGGGCTGGGTCAGCCCTTGCCCGATCCCGCGCCTGGAAGAGTTGTTCGAAAAGTGCGACTTCGATCACTGGCAGTTGGAAGTCAAAAGCGCTTCGCGCACCCGCGCCGCCACCACCGTGCTGGCAATCCGCGAGATGGCCGTGCGCTTTGGCCTGATGGACAAAGTCACCATCACCTCAAGTTCGCGGGAAGTGCTCAAAGCGGCGATTGAACTGACCCCCGACCTGTCACGCGGGCTGGTGGCCGAATATGCCTGGCTCGACCCACTGAAGGTCGCGCAGAACTATAGCTGTGAGTACCTGGCGTTGAACTGGACGTTGTGCACCCCCGAGCGGCTGGAAAAAGCCCAGCGCCAGGGTTTGCATGTATCCGTGTGGACGGTCAACGAACCCGCGCTGATGCGCAGGCTCGCCGACTTCGGCGTAGATAGCCTGATTACAGACTTTCCCGGTTTGGCCACTGCCACCCTCGGGAATTACTGAAATCGGTCTCCCCGGCCGGCTCAGGCCACCGGCCGGAGCCGCTTAAAAAAGCCGGTTGAGGCCGTCGTAGGCCGCTACCCGATAGGCTTCGGCCATGGTCGGGTAGTTGAACGTGGTGTTGACGAAATACTTGAGCGTATTCAGATCACCCGGCTGGTTCATGATCGCCTGGCCGATGTGCACGATCTCCGATGCCTGATAGCCGAAGCAGTGCACGCCGAGCACTTCCAGGGTTTCGCGGTGGAACAGGATCTTCAGCATGCCCTGGGGCTCACCGGCAATCTGCGCACGCGCCATGCTCTTGAAGAACGCCTTGCCCACTTCGTAAGGCACCTTGGCCTTGGTCAGTTCGTGCTCGTTCTTGCCGATCGAGCTGATCTCGGGAATGGTGTAGATGCCGGTCGGCACGTCGTTCACGTAGCGCCAGCTGCCGTTGTCGACAATGCTGCCGGCCGCCGAACGGCCCTGGTCATGGGCGGCGCTGGCCAGGCTTGGCCAGCCGATCACGTCACCGGCGCCGTAGATGTTGGTCACGCAGGTGCGGTAGTTCTCGTCCACCTCGATCTGGCCACGGCTGTTGACCTTGACCCCGATGTTTTCCATACCCAGCTTGTCGGTGTTGCCGGTACGGCCGTTGCACCACAGCAAGGCGTCGGCCTTGATCTTCTTGCCGGACTTGAGGTGCAGGATCACCCCGTTGTCCAGGCCTTCGACGCGCTCGTACTCTTCGTTGTGGCGCACGGTGATGTTGTTGTTGCTGAAGTGGTAGCTCAACGCCTGGGAAATTTCCGAGTCGAGGAAGCTCAGCAACTGGTCACGGTTATCCACCAGTTCCACCAGTACACCCAGGCCGCTGAAGATCGAGGCGTATTCGCAGCCGATCACGCCGGCGCCGTAGATGATCAGCTTGCGCGGGGTGTGGCCCAGGCTCAGGATGGTGTCGCTATCGTAGATACGCGGGTGGTGGAAATCGATGTCCGCCGGGCGATACGGGCGCGAGCCGGTGGCGATGATAATGTGCTTGGCCACCAGTTTTTCGACCACGCCGTTGGCACAGACCACTTCGACGGTCTGCTCGTCGGCGAAGCTGCCGGTGCCGAAGAACAGGTCGACGCGGTTGCGGGCATAGAAGCCGGTGCGCGACGCGACTTGCTTGGAGATGACTTTCTCGGCGCTTTTCAACACGTCCGGGAACGAGAACCAGCGCGGCTCGCCAATCGCCCGGAACATCGGGTTGGTGTTGAATTGCATGATCTGGCGCACGGAGTGACGCAACGCCTTGGACGGGATGGTACCCAGGTGGGTGCAGTTGCCGCCGACCTGGCGACGGCTGTCGACCATCGCCACCTTGCGCCCTGCCTTTGCAGCGTTCATCGCCGCGCCTTCTCCAGCCGGGCCGGAACCCAGTACCACCACGTCGTAGTTGTAGACAGCCATGCGTACTCCTCAGAACAGGCCAGGCGTACGGTTGGACGCCTGGCTAAATCATGCCGCGGCCAGCGGGCATGAAGGACAATTTGGCTCAAGTGTGTGAACCGGGGCACAGTCTATATAAGGCTCAACGCCGCGCACATTAACCCTTGGTCGCGTCATAGGCCAGTGTTGCCATACTAACAGGGCGCAAAGCAGCGTCGATTCAAGGATCAGCCATTATGCGACAACTCTTTATCGGTTTGATGCTGATGATCTCGATCACGGCCCAGGCCAGTGATACGGACCGACTCAAGCAGGCCGGCTTCCCCGCGCAGGTCGAGGGATTGGCGCTGAAAAACCAGGCGGTGCTCAACTATCTCTGGGCGGATGTGTATGCGGCGGCGCTGTACGCGCCGGCTGATCTGAGCGCAAGGCAAGCCTGGGACCAGCAGAAAGCGTTACGCCTGGTGTTGTATTACTTTCGCAACATCGATCGCTCGGATGTGATCAAGGCGGCCAGCGCCACCCTGGAACGCCAGCAAGCCAATGCCGGCTTGAATCCGGAGATAGCCAGGCTGCACGCGCGCTTTCGGGATATTCGTAGCGGTGACCGCTATGCCCTGGATTTTCGCCCGGGCCGGGGTTTGAACCTCGAGATCAATGACCAGGTGGTGTTCAGCAGTAGCGATGATGCGCTGGCGAGGGCTTACCTGGGTATCTGGCTGGCACCTGAAGGGTTGTCTGATGAATTGCGCGACAAGTTGCTGGATTGATGTGTCGGCTGTAGCACCGCCATCGGGGGCAAGCCCCCTCCCACAGTTTGATTTGCGAACACATACCAATGTGGGAGGGGGCTTGCCCCCGATGAGGCCCTCCCAGACACCACAAAACCCCCAGGCACAAAAAAGCCCCGAACCAGTCGGGGCCTTTTCATTCAACACTCAGGCTTAACGCGGAAACGCCGGCGGGTTGACCCCAGCCATGTCTTCCATCACGCGAACCACCTGGCAGCTGTAGCCGAACTCATTGTCGTACCACACGTACAGCACAACGCGGTTGTCCTGGCTGATGGTCGCCTCGGCGTCCACCACACCGGCGTGGCGCGAGCCGACGAAGTCGGTGGACACCACTTCCTGGGAATTGACGAAGTCGATCTGCTTGTGCAGGTCGGAGTGCAGCGCCATGTAGCGCAGGTACTCGTTCATCTCTTCACGGGTGGCGGCTTTCTCAAGGTTCAGGTTGAGAATGGCCATCGACACGTTCGGCGTCGGCACACGGATCGCGTTACCGGTCAGCTTGCCGGCCAGCTCAGGCAGAGCCTTGGCGGCGGCGGTGGCGGCACCGGTCTCGGTGATCACCATGTTCAGCGCGGCGCTGCGGCCACGGCGGTCGCCCTTGTGGAAGTTATCGATCAGGTTTTGGTCGTTGGTGTACGAGTGAACCGTCTCGACGTGGCCGTTGACGATGCCGAACTTGTCATTCACAGCCTTGAGCACCGGCACGATGGCGTTGGTGGTGCAGGAAGCGGCGGACACGATCTTGTCGTCAGCGGTGATTTCGGCATGGTTGATGCCGTGCACGATGTTCTTGAGCTTGCCCTTGCCAGGCGCGGTCAGGACAACGCGGTCGACACCCGGGCAGGCCAGGTGCTGGCCCAGGCCCTCGGCATCACGCCATACGCCGGTGTTGTCCACCAGCAGCGCGTCCTGGATGCCGTACTGGGTGTAATCCACCTCGGACGGGTTCTTCGCGTAGATCACCTGGATCAGGTTACCGTTGGCGGTGATGGTGTTGTTTGCTTCGTCGATAACGATGGTGCCGTTGAACGGACCGTGTACCGAGTCGCGGCGCAACAGACTGGCGCGCTTGGTCAGGTCGTTCTCGGCGCCTTTGCGCACCACGATGGCCCGCAGGCGCAGGCCGTCGCCGCCGCCGGTTTTTTCGATGAGGATGCGCGCCAGCAGGCGGCCGATACGACCGAAGCCGTAGAGCACCACGTCGGTGCCTTTGCGGGCAGCGGCGCTTTGCTGGCCGATTACCTCGGCCATTTCTTCACGCACGAACTGCTCGGCACTGCGACCGGCGCCTTCCTTGCGGAATTTGTAGGCCAGCTTGCCCAGGTCGACCGAAGCCGCGCCGAGCTTGAGCTCGCTCATGGCCTTGAGCAACGGGAATGTTTCGTGGACGGAGAGTTCGCTGTCGTCGGCAGAACGGTGGCGCGCAAAGCGGTGCGCCTTGAGAATCGCGATGACGGACTGATTGATCAGGCTGCGGCCATAGATCGAGCTCACCACATTGTTATTGCGGTACAGCTGACCGATAAGCGGAATCATCGCTTCAGCGAGTGCTTCACGGTCGATCCATTCACCAAGACACTGGTCGGGCTTCTGAGTCACGGGAACCTTCCACATGTAGGGGCTGAAAAAAGGGGCTACATTATGTCGCCCGACTGACCGTTGAGCAATGCGCTACAGGCAACAAAAACCCCTTGCAAAAAAATACCACCGCGCTACAGCCCAGGAAATACGCGGGTTCCAGAAGACCACTCGTTTGACAAGCAGGCCGACTTGTCCGTAACCCTCCTAAACATTCGCGCATTTTGGCACTACATATTGAGTCAAAACCCGCGATTGTTTGTCTTAGCCACTACATTTCCAACAAACCGTAATAGGCACAGTCAGCAACTGACAGGCGGCACCTCTGGCCGTTACAATTACCGACTTTGTCGCAACGCTTGGAGCTCAACCTTCCGTGCCCGTTCTGCGTCTACCGCTACTCCCTGCCGCGGCAGGTAAACAGCATTGGGGCAACCTGCCCGGTGCCGCCCTGAGCCTGGCCATTGCCGAGGCTGCCAGCGCAGCCAAGCGCTTTACCCTGCTGCTGACCGCCGACAGCCAAAGCGCCGAACGGTTGGAGCAGGAGCTGAGCTTCTTCGCCCCCGATTTGCCGGTGCTGCACTTTCCCGACTGGGAAACCCTGCCCTACGACCTGTTCTCGCCGCACCAGGACATCATTTCCCAGCGCATCGCCAGCCTGTACCGCCTGCCGGAACTGGCCCACGGCGTGCTGGTGGTGCCGATCACCACCGCCCTGCACCGCCTGGCGCCGACCAAATTCCTGCTGAGCAGCAGCCTGGTGCTGGATGTCGGCCAGAAACTCGACGTGGAGCAGATGCGCACGCGCCTGGAGGCCACCGGCTACCGCTATGTCGACACGGTGTACGAACACGGCGAATTCACCGTACGCGGTGCATTGATCGACCTGTTCCCGATGGGCAGCAAGTTGCCGTATCGCATCGACCTGTTCGATGACGAGATCGAAACGCTGCGCACCTTCGACCCGGAAAACCAGCGCTCCATCGATAAAGTCGAGTCGATCAAGCTGCTGCCGGCGCGGGAATTTCCCCTGCAAAAAGATGCGGTCACGCGCTTCAAGGCGCGCTTTCGCGAACGCTTCGATGTGGACTTCCGTCGTTGCCCGATCTTCCAGGACTTGAGCAGCGGGATTACGCCGGCCGGTATCGAGTACTACCTGCCGCTGTTCTTCGACGAAACTTCCACGCTCTTCGATTACCTGCCCCAGGACACCCAGGTGTTCTCGCTGCCGGGCATCGAGCAGGCGGCGGAAAATTTCTGGAACGACGTGCGCAACCGCTATGAAGAGCGCCGCGTCGACCCATCCCGACCTTTATTGCCCCCCGCCGAGCTGTTCCTGCCGGTGGAAGACTGCTTCGCGCGCCTGAAAAACTGGCCGCGCGTGGTCGCCAGCCAGCAGGATGTGGACGCCGGCAGCGGCCGCGAGCGCTTCCCCGCAGCGGCGCTGCCGGATTTGGCGATCCAGGCCAAAGCCACACAGCCGCTGGAAGCGCTGTCCAACTTCCTCGGTGACTTCCCCGGCCGCGTGCTGTTTACCGCCGAATCCGCCGGGCGTCGCGAAGTGCTGCTGGAGTTGCTGGAGCGCCTGAAGCTGCGCCCGAAAACCGTCGACAGCTGGCCGGATTTTGTAAAAAGCAAAGAGCGCCTGGCAATCACCATCGCGCCGCTGGACGAAGGGCTGCTGCTGGATGACCCGGCCCTGGCATTGATCGCCGAAAGCCCGCTGTTCGGCCAGCGTGTGATGCA
The DNA here is from genome assembly GCF_900004915.1 of Pseudomonas sp. 31 R 17. Lineage (NCBI taxonomy): Bacteria > Pseudomonadati > Pseudomonadota > Gammaproteobacteria > Pseudomonadales > Pseudomonadaceae > Pseudomonas > Pseudomonas sp. 31 R 17. Next base: position 761,442 of record NZ_CVTN01000065.1, on the reverse strand, counting down.
GCGTCGCCGTCGCGAAAAACGCGCCGACGCCAATAACGATGCGGTGATCAAGAACCTCACCGAGCTGCGCGAAGGCGCGCCGGTGGTGCACATCGACCACGGCGTCGGCCGCTACCTCGGTTTGCAGACCCTGGAAATCGACAACCAGGCCGCCGAATTCCTCACCATGGAATACGCCGAAGGCGCCAAGCTCTACGTGCCGGTGGCCAGCCTGCACTTGATCGCGCGCTACACCGGCAGCGACGACGCGCTGGCGCCCTTGCATCGCCTGGGCTCCGAGACCTGGCAGAAAGCCAAGCGCAAGGCCGCCGAACAGGTGCGCGACGTGGCCGCCGAACTGCTCGACATCTACGCCCGCCGCGCCGCGCGCGAAGGGTATGCGTTCGCCGACCCGAAAGCCGACTACGCCACCTTCAGCGCCGGCTTCGCCTTCGAAGAAACCCCGGACCAGCAAACCACCATCGAAGCCGTGCGCGCCGACATGCTCGCGCCCAAGCCGATGGACCGCCTGGTGTGCGGCGACGTGGGCTTCGGCAAGACCGAAGTGGCCATGCGCGCCGCCTTTATTGCGGTGCATGGCGGCAGGCAGGTGGCGATCCTGGTGCCGACCACCCTGCTCGCCCAGCAGCACTACAACAGCTTCCGCGACCGCTTTGCCGACTGGCCGGTGACGGTGGAAGTGATGAGCCGCTTCAAATCGGCCAAGGAAGTCAGTGCCGCGATTGCCGACCTGGCCGAAGGCAAGATCGATATCGTGATCGGCACGCACAAGCTGCTGTCGGACGATGTGAAGATCAAAAACCTGGGCCTGGTGATCATCGACGAAGAACACCGCTTTGGTGTGCGCCAGAAGGAGCAACTCAAGGCCCTGCGCAGCGAAGTCGACATTCTTACGCTCACGGCGACGCCGATTCCACGTACGCTGAATATGGCCGTGTCGGGCATGCGCGACCTGTCGATCATCGCCACGCCGCCGGCGCGCCGCCTGTCGGTGCGCACCTTCGTGATGGAGCAGAACAAAAGCACGGTCAAGGAAGCGCTGCTGCGCGAATTGCTGCGCGGTGGCCAGGTGTATTACCTGCACAACGACGTGAAGACCATCGAGAAGTGCGCCGCCGACCTCGCCGAGCTGGTGCCGGAAGCTCGCATCGCCATCGGCCACGGGCAGATGCGCGAGCGCGAACTCGAACAGGTGATGAGCGACTTCTACCACAAGCGCTTCAACGTGCTGATCGCCTCGACCATTATCGAGACCGGTATCGACGTGCCGAGCGCAAACACCATCATCATCGAGCGCGCCGACAAGTTCGGCCTGGCCCAGTTGCACCAACTGCGCGGCCGCGTCGGGCGCAGCCACCACCAGGCCTATGCCTACCTGCTGACGCCGCCGCGCCAGCAAATTACCAGCGATGCGGAAAAACGCCTGGAAGCCATCGCCAACACCCAGGACCTGGGCGCCGGCTTTGTACTGGCCACCAACGACCTGGAAATCCGTGGCGCCGGCGAACTGCTCGGCGACGGCCAGAGCGGGCAGATCCAGGCGGTGGGTTTCACGCTGTACATGGAGATGCTCGAACGCGCGGTGAAAGCCATTCGCAAGGGCGAGCAACCGAACCTCGATCAACCGCTGGGCGGTGGCCCGGAAATCAACCTGCGCCTGCCGGCACTGATTCCCGAAGACTACCTGCCGGATGTGCATGCGCGGCTGATCCTGTACAAGCGCATCGCCTCGGCCACCGACGAAGAAGGCCTCAAGGACCTGCAGGTGGAGATGATCGACCGCTTCGGCCTGCTGCCGGAACCGATCAAGAACCTGGTGCGCCTGACCCTGCTCAAGTTGCAGGCCGAGCAGTTGGGCATCAAGAAGGTCGACGCCGGGCCGCAAGGCGGGCGTATCGAATTCGAAGCCCAGACGCCGGTGGACCCGTTGGTGCTGATCAAGCTGATCCAGGGCCAGCCCAACCGCTACAAGTTCGAAGGGGCTACGCTGTTCAAGTTCATGGTGCCGATGGAACGTGCCGAAGAACGCTTCAACACCCTGGAGGCGCTGTTTGAGCGCCTCATTCCGAAATCTGCTTGAAGGACGCCTCCATGCGCGTGTTCCGCATTCTGAGCCTGTTGTTGGTGGTACTCGCGCCTCCAGCCTTTGCCGACAGCCCCTACCAGGTGGAAATGATCCTGGTGCGTCAGAATGCGGAGCCGCTGATCAACAGCCGCGCCGCCCCGGAAAACTGGGATGGCGGTGCACCGCGCCTGGGCGAGCGCATGAGCCCGCCGCGCCTGGGTAACATCGTCGACAAGCTGCGCGCCGATTCCAACTACACCGTGCTCGCGCACAAAGCCTGGGAACAGAACCTGGGCGAGCAGCCGGTGCGGATCGCAATCACCGACGGCCAGGAGCAATTCGGCCAATTCCCGATTCAAGGCGTACTGAACCTGCAACTGGGACGTTTCACCGACATCGATGCCGACTTCTGGATCAACCGGTTCGACGCCAACGGCAGCGTGATCGCCAGCGAACACTTGAGCCAGAAAGAGGTGCGCACCAAGAACAACCAGCTCAATTACCTGGATGGCGGCCACCTGGCGCTGCTGATCAAGATCACCTCGCTGACCGCCAAGCCCCCCAGCGCACCACCGCCCGACCTGCAGGACTGATCCAGCGCCATGCCCCTGACGTCATCGCTGACCAAACCCCTGGCCCCGTCATGGGCCAATCGCTTCAAAGAGCAAAGCCTGGAGCGCGGGCGCCGTTATGCGCTGGAGAATCGGGTGCGCATCGTCGAGTCCGGCGACAGCACCATCACGGCCAGTTGCGAAGGTTCGGGCGGCAACGTGTACCGGCAGACCATCTCGTTGCGCGAATCGGCCAAGGGTATGCTGATCCTGGTGGACAGCCGCTGTACCTGCCCGGTGCACACCAATTGCAAACACATCGCGGCGGTGCTGCTCAAGGTCCAGGAAACCCTGGCCTACCCGGCGGCGGCCCAGGATGCCGAGCTGCTGGGCAAACTCCAGGCGGTCCTCGACAACCGCGTGGTGCTGCCGCAGGTGGTCATGGAAGACGTGCGCCCCGTGCCGCGCCTGTGGCTGGCCAGTGTGGAGTTCAGCGCCTTCGAACCACGCAATGGCAAGATGCAGCGTTACATCCAGCATCGCGCGGCGCTGTCGTTCAACTACCAGGGCAATTACGTCAGCGGGCAAAAGAACGCCGACATCATCGTGCGCCAGGAAACCCAGAGCCTGCGCATCAAGCGCCATCCGGAGCTGGAACAACCGTATCGCGAGCAACTGCGCCTGCTCGGCTTCAAGATCGCCACGCGCCAGAGCAAGGCCCTGCCGGAGAGTGCCGGCGAACTGTTCGAGATGGTCAATGACAGCGCCTGGTTGAATTTCACCCTCAACGCATCCCCCGCGCTGCGGGCCGAGGGCTGGGAGCTGCAGATCGATGAAGACTTCGGTTTCGACCTGAGCCCCGTGGACGACTGGTACGCCAGCGTCGATGAAGCCCCCGAGCGTGACTGGTTCGACCTGGAGCTGGGAATTATCGTCAACGGCGAACGGCTGAGCCTGCTGCCGATCCTGCTCAACTTGATGCGCTCCCACACCGAGATCCTCAATCCGGAAAAACTCGCCCGACGTCGCGATGATGAACTCATCCTGGTGAATATTCCCGGCCTGCCCAACGGCCACGGTCCGCTGCAGGTGGCGCTGCCTTATGGGCGCTTGAAACCGGTGCTGGCGACCCTCGGCGAGTTCTACCTGCAGGAAGCCGGCACCACCACGTTGCGCCTGGCCAAGGCCGACGCGATCCGCCTGAACCCGCTGGAAGACCTGCCGCTGCAATGGGAAGGCGGCGAGAAGATCCGCAACTTTGCCCAGCGTCTGCGCGACATCAAGGATTTCACCTGCGTGGCGCCGGAAGGGTTGAACGCAACCTTGCGCCCTTACCAGTTGGAGGGCCTGAGCTGGATGCAGTCGCTGCGCCAATTGGAGGTGGGTGGAATTCTTGCGGATGACATGGGCCTGGGTAAAACCTTGCAGACCCTTGCGCATATTCTTACGGAGAAAGCCGCCGGGCGCCTGGACAGGCCGTGCATGGTCGTCATGCCCACCAGCCTGATCCCCAACTGGCTCGATGAAGCCGCGCATTTCACCCCGCAACTGAGGGTACAGGCGCTGTACGGTGCCGGGCGCAAGAAGCATTTCGCCAACCTGCAGGACTACGACCTGCTGCTCACCACCTACGCCCTCCTGCCCAAGGACATTGGGCAACTCGCCGCCCTGCCCTTGCACGTGCTTATTCTCGATGAAGCCCAATACATCAAGAATCCCACCAGCAAGGCGGCTCAAGCGGCCCGTGAGCTCAATGCGCGGCAACGCCTGTGCCTGAGCGGTACGCCGCTGGAAAACCACCTGGGCGAACTGTGGTCGCTGTTCCACTTCCTGCTGCCGGGCTGGCTGGGCGACGTGAAAAGCTTCAACCGCGATTACCGCGTGCCGATTGAAAAACGCGCCAGTGAAGTGCGACTGCAGCACCTCAACGGTCGGATCAAGCCGTTCCTGCTGCGCCGCACCAAGGAGCAGGTGGCCACGGAACTGCCGCCCAAGACCGAGATCATCCACTGGGTCGATCTTAATGAAGCACAGCGCGACGTGTACGAAACCATGCGCCTGGCCATGGATAAAAAGGTCCGCGACGAGATTACCCGCAAGGGCGTGGCGCGCAGCCAGATCATCATCCTTGAGGCACTGCTCAAATTGCGCCAGGTGTGCTGCGATTTGCGCCTGGTCAACGACGCCACCCTGCCCGCCCGTGGCAGCAGCTCGGGCAAGCTCGACAGCCTGATGCAGATGCTTGAGGAATTGTTTGCCGAGGGGCGGCGGATTCTGCTGTTCTCGCAGTTCACCTCGATGCTGAGCTTGATTGAGGTCGAACTGAAGAAACGCGACATCGCCTACGCCTTGCTGACCGGCCAGACCCGTGATCGGCGCACACCGGTGAAGAACTTCCAAAGCGGCAAGCTGCAGATTTTCCTGATCAGCCTCAAAGCGGGCGGCGTCGGCCTGAACCTGACCGAAGCCGACACCGTGATCCACTACGACCCGTGGTGGAACCCCGCCACCGAAAACCAAGCCACCGACCGTGCGTATCGCATCGGGCAAGAGAAGCCGGTGTTCGTCTACAAAATGATTGCCCGGGGCACGGTGGAGGAGAAAATCCAGCACTTGCAGAAGGAGAAGTCCGACCTGGCGGCAGGCGTGCTGGATGGGCGGACCACCGGGGACTGGCAGTTGGGTAATGAGGATATCGAGGCGCTGTTTGCGCCGTTGCCCAATAAGCAGGAAAAACGCTGACTGTTGGATCGCCATCGGGGGCAAGCCCCCTCCCACATTTGTATGTATTCACAATTCAATGTGTGGGAGGGGGCTTGCCCCCGATGGGCGCGACGCGGTCATCAGCCAGGCAAAGGCGCAAACAGCGCCTCAATATCCCGCTGCTCCAGCTTCCAACCCGCACTGGCGCCACCTTCCAGCACCCCATCGGCCAATGCAGCCTTCTCCAACTGCAACGCCTGAATTTTTTCCTCCACCGTGCCCCGCGCAATCATCTTGTAAACGAACACCGGTTTGTCCTGCCCGATGCGATACGCACGGTCGGTGGCCTGGTTTTCCACCGCCGGATTCCACCACGGATCGTAATGGATCACGGTATCCGCAGCGGTCAAGTTCAAGCCCGTCCCGCCCGCCTTCAGGCTGATCAGGAATAACGGTGTCTTGCCGTCCTGAAAGTTTTTCACGGGCGTACGCCGATCAAGGGTGTCACCGGTCAGGAGCGAGTACTCGACCCCGCGTTGTTTGAGCTCTTGTTCAATCAATGCCAGCATCGAGGTGAACTGCGAAAACAACAAAATCCGCCGTCCCTCGCTGAGTAACTCTTCCAGCATTTCCATCAAGCTACCCAGCTTGCCAGTGCCGGCCTTGGCAGCCTTGGTCATCGGTGCCGATTTGACCAACCGCAGGTCACAGCACACCTGGCGCAGTTTGAGCAGGGCTTCAAGAATGATGATCTGACTGCGGGCTACCCCGTGGCGACTGATCTCATCGCGCACCTTTTTATCCATGGCCACACGCACGGTTTCGTAGACATCCCGCTGTGCGTCGCTCAGCTCGACCCAATGCACGATTTCGGACTTGGGCGGTAATTCCGTGGCAACCTGCTCCTTTTTTCGCCGTAATAGAAACGGTTTGATACGCGCAGTGAGGTGCTGCATACGCTGAGCGTTGCCGTGCTTCTCGATGGGCGTGCGGTAATCGCGATTGAAGGTCTTGCTATCCCCCAACCAGCCCGGCAACAGGAAGTGAAACAATGACCACAACTCGCCCAAGTGGTTTTCCAACGGTGTACCGCTCAAGCACAAGCGCTGGCCGGCCTCCAACTGACGAGCAGCCTGGGCCGCCTTGCTGTTGGGGTTCTTGATATTTTGCGCTTCGTCGAGGATGAGCACGCTCCAGCGCTGAGCCAGCAAGACTTCAAGGTCACGCGGCAACAGTGCATAGGTGGTGAGTACCAGGTCGTAATCGGTCAAGCGCGCGAAGTCAGCCTGACGCTGCGCACCGTGCAGCGCCAGGACTTTGAGCTGTGGCGTGAACCGTGCGGCTTCGTCCATCCAGTTCGGGATCAGGCTGGTGGGCATCACTGCCAAAGCGGGGGTCTGCAAGCGGCCGGCCTGTTTTTCACAGAGCAGGTGTGCAAGGGCTTGCAGGGTTTTTCCCAGGCCCATGTCATCCCCAAGAATCCCGCCGACTTCCAGCTCGCGCAGGGTTTGCATCCAGTTGAGCCCCTCGAGCTGATAGCCTCGAAGTTCGGCGTTCAGGCCCTGAGGTGCAGATACATGAGCATGGGTGGAGCTTTTGAGACGCTTGGCGAAATCACGCAGTCGCTCGCCACCCTGCCAGACCAGGGGTATTGCATCCAGATCACTGAGCCGTGCCGCATCCGGCGCACTAAGCCGCAGTGCATCGCCTTCAGGTGCACGCAGGTAGAGTTCGCCGAGGGTCGCCATCAGAGGCTTGATACGACCGTAGGGCAGCGCGACTCTGGTATCAGTGCGGGCACCCAGACTGACCAATACGCGCTCGTCATCATCACGTTCGGCCATGTAGGTGGCGTCAAGCAGCTTGGGTTGACGCCGCATCAAGTCGAGCATGATGGGCAACAGGCTGTGCCGCTCGCCATTGACCTCAATGCCCAGCTCAAGGTCGAACCACTCGTGACCGGGTGACTCTTCAATGTCCGCGTACCAGCCGTCAACAGCCTCCACATTGTAATAAAACCCCGGTTGAATGACGACGTCCCACCCTGCTTCACGCAGAACCGGCAGCTGGCTTTCAACAAAAGCCAGCCAGGCTTCATCGTTGGGAAGATCGAACATCTCTCCTGCACCGACAGGCAGTGCACCGCTTTTGCGATTGACCGTTTTAAAGCCGATTTTCGTGAGCGTCTTGCGCAGGGCTTTTTCAGCCGCGGGCTTGCGTTGGATGCGTTGGGTTTCGGTGCCGCTGAGAAACAGGATGTCCTCAGTGCCCTTGCCGCTGACCAGGCTTGTGTCGTAACGGAAAGCCAAGGCAGCGCGGTGTTCCAGGCTGGGCATCCGCCGATAGTCGGCCTGGCTGTACACGTAGGATTCGTCGCTTCCCAATGTAAGGCACCCTTGGGGCTCCAACGTATCCACGACGCGCTCGGTCAGCTCGCGCGGCGGAGGAATCGCCTTGGACGCCGCGCTGATGCGATGACTGAATAAGGCGACTTGCTCAGCAGGAATCACCGGCAAGGCGCAAAGATGCATGGCCAGATTTTCATCCAGCCCGTGCTCGACCACCCCGATCGTCATGTTATCGAGGTCAAGATAATGAAGCGGCTTGAGGGGCAGCACTTCGTCCAACTCGCGCCCGTCGCTGATCCAGCGGGGCAAATAATTGCCATCGGGCATCACGGCCCAATCGAAACGAGCGGTGCAGACCGGGCCAGGGTTAAGCGCCAGTCCCGGGCTCAGCTCAAGAAACAAGCGTTGGGTTTTCAGCGCCAATTGGAGAATTTCGGCCCCCATCTCGCCGGCCAACTGAAAGCTGCTGCCATAGCTCCCATAAGACCGGCCCAACATCAGCAGTCGACCAATCCGCGTATCCAGCTCATGCATATAGCCAGGGGCACGCCGCAATGTTTCGTCCATCGAATACAGCGGTTTGATATCGCTGTAGTCACCTTTTTTCGTCACGCGCGCCCGGTACACCTCCAATGACCAGCCATTGGAATACACATCGGGAGTGATTTGGTACAGCAAGCAGGTACCGGTATTCCTGGGCTGAGTCTCACCCTCCTGGCCGGGCTTGGGGATAGTCTCAAGCCAGCTTTCGAGCTGCGGGCTCAGACGGTCAGCCACCTGCTTTTTCGGTTCGTTCAGCTCGTCATACAGCGCGGTCAACGTAAACAGGGTCGCAGCGGCGTGCTTGCAATTGATCGCCACAGGGCAAGAACACACGCATCTGATGCCCGCCCAACGGGATGTGGCGCCCTCCAGGGTAATCGCCAGGCTATAGACATTGCGGCCAGACCCGCTGCAATGTGCAATCAGTCTGTTGTGTCCGAACTCTTTGATCTCAAGACGCTTCTCGCGAGCATACTCAAACCCGCGCTCCAGCGAACGAGAGTCAAAGAGCTCCTGCCAATCCAACTCAACAATACGTGCAATCAGGTCATTCATGGAGCAGAACTCTACAGCCGTCAGCAACGGGTTTTAAAGCAGGGCAACTCCTACACTGCGGTAAGAGACAGCTACAGCCACATCCAGACACTTCCTACACCAAGCATCTTAAACAGCACAGGCGACGTTTATTCAATCAGTTGCGCGTCTCGCAACGCTGTGATGGCCGTCAGCCAACGTGGATCCTGTTTGTAATCAGTCGATGCAACCGCCTGCCCACGCATACGCGCAATCCGCGCCGACGGTGTGACCTTCATCCGCTGCGCCGCGCTCAGCGCCAGCTCGGCAGCCGCACGGTCATTGCACACCAGCCCCATGTCACAACCCGCCGTCAGTGCCGCCTCGATTCGACTCGCCGCATCGCCCACCACATGGGCGCCCGCCATGGACAGGTCATCACTGAAGATCACCCCGTCGAACTGCAACTCGCCGCGCAGGATGTCCTGCAACCAGCGGCGTGAGAAACCGGCCGGCTGGCTGTCCACCTGCGGGTAGATCACATGCGCCGGCATCACGGCGGCCAATTGCTTGCTCAGGCGCGCGAACGGCACCAGGTCATTGGCGCGAATCTGTTCAAGGCTGCGCTCGTCATTGGGAATCGCGACGTGGGAATCGGCCTCGGCCCAGCCGTGGCCGGGAAAGTGCTTGCCGGTGGCCGCCATGCCGGCGCTGTTCATGCCACGGATAAAGGCACCGGCGAGCACGGCGGCGCGCTCGGGATCGCCTTCGAACGAGCGGGTGCCGACCACGGCGCTGCGCTGGTAATCGAGGTCCAGCACGGGGGCGAAACTCAGGTCGAGGCCCACGGCCAGCACTTCGGTGGCCATGACCCAGCCACACTGTTCGGCCAGGTGCTCGGCATTGGGGTTATCCGCCAGCGCGCGCATGGCCGGCAGGCGCACGAAGCCCTGGCGCAGGCGCTGCACGCGTCCGCCTTCCTGGTCGACCGCCAGCAGCAGGTCCGGGCGCACCGCACGGATCGCCGCACTCAACTCGCGGACCTGGCGCGGGTGCTCGATATTGCGCGCAAAAATGATCAAGCCGCCCACTTCAGGTTGGCGCAACAGATGGCGATCCTCGGCCGTCAGCCAGGTACCGGCAACGTCGACCATCAAAGAACCTTGCAGGGCAGCAGTCATAAACCTTCCTTAAATAACGCGCACAACCCGTCACTCCTACCAGGTACAGTAAGCACAACGGGTTGCGCGTAAATAGCTGAAATCGGCATGGCGGCTAGCTTAGCGGATGCAAGCGGCCACGCACACCCGCAACGGTCAAACCTTGGCGAGGGCCGGCGTGGATTTGCTGCGCGGGCGCAATTGGGCCACGGCCATGGCCTGATCGGTCACGCCGGTTTCGGCGCGCATGCCTGCGGCGAGGAACGGCACCATCAGGCGCATCACCTGCTCGATGGAGGTATTGACGCCGAAATCGGTCTCGGCAATCGCGCGCAATGCCTTGATCCCGGACATGCTGAAGGCGGCGGCGCCGAGCATGAAGTGCACGCGCCAGAACAGTTCGATGGGCGGGATACGCGGGGCCGCTTCGTTGACCAGCAACATATAGCGACGGAACACCTTGCCGTACATGTCTTCCAGGTAACGTCGCAAGTGGCCCTGGCTCTGGCTGAACGCCAGGCCCAGCAGACGCATGAAGATCGACAGGTCATTGCCGCTGCGTGGTTGAACCACCAGCGCTTGCTCAACCAGGATTTCCAGCAGCTCTTCCAGGCTGGGCTTGTTGTCGGCTTTGGCCTGGCGACGTTCGAGTTCACGGTCGAGACTGGCGCAGAACGGCCCCAGAAAACGCGAGAACACCGCCTGGATCAGGGCCTTTTTTGAGCCGAAATGATAATTCACGGCGGCCAGGTTGACCCCAGCCTTGCTGGTGATCAGCCGCAATGAAGTTTCAGCAAATCCTTTTTCCGCGAACAACTGCTCGGCAGCATCGAGAATGCGTTCAACGGTTTCCGACTGGGCCATGGCTACTCCGCCTGACAAACACTTGTTTGAAACATACGTTTCAGGGTATGTCTTGTCAAGCCTGCGCGCCCATTTTCCGGCCGGGCAGTCACCTGTTTCGTCGCTATTTAATCACATCCTCCACCGCCTGTAGGCAGCGCTGTCTTCGCCTCCCGGCGCAGCTGATGAATGACCGTCCAGCGGAGCCGCAAAAAAGGATGATTGCCAAGCGCGATTCACTGTATATAATCCCAGTCACTGTATAAAAAGACAGAGCGATCAACATGCTAAAACTGACGCCACGCCAAGCTGAGATTCTGGCTTTTATCAAGCGCTGCCTTGATGACAACGGTTACCCACCGACACGCGCCGAAATTGCGCTGGAACTGGGTTTCAAGTCTCCCAACGCCGCTGAAGAACACCTCAAGGCCCTCGCTCGCAAAGGCGCGATCGAGATGACCCCGGGGGCTTCACGCGGTATTCGCATCCCTGGCTTCGAAGCCAAGGCCGACGAATCGACACTGCCGATCATTGGTCGAGTGGCCGCCGGTGCGCCGATCCTGGCGCAACAACACGTCGAGGAATCCTGCAACATCAACCCGACCTTCTTCCATCCTCGCGCCGACTACCTGCTACGTGTGCATGGCATGAGCATGAAGGACGTGGGCATTTTCGACGGCGACCTGCTGGCCGTTCACACCACCCGTGAAGCCCGCAATGGCCAGATCGTCGTGGCCCGGATCGGCGATGAGGTCACCGTCAAACGCTTCAAGCGTGAAGGCAGCAAGGTCTGGCTTATGGCCGAGAACCCGGAGTTCGCGCCCATTGAAGTGAACCTCAAAGACCAGGACCTGGTGATCGAAGGCTTGAGTGTCGGCGTCATTCGCCGCTAAAGGAGACATCATGCAGCTCGTGCACACCCCACAACACACACAACTGTCGCTGTTCGAGGCCTTCATGGCTCAACCCCTTGCGCCCATCCTCAAGGAAACGGTCGAAGCGCCCTGGAGCTGCGAACCCGAGGTATTCAGTGAATTGTCGTTGCGTGGTGCTGCCGGGAGCTGCTTGAGCCTGCTGGCGCCAATCCTTCGCGAACTCAGTGAAGAGCAGGACGCGCGCTGGTTGACCTTGATCGCCCCGCCCGCCAGTCTGACTCAGGCCTGGCTACGGGATGCCGGCCTCAACCGCGAAAGGATTCTGTTGCTGCAGCCACGGGGCGCGCAAAGTGCTCAACAATTGACGTGTGAAGCCTTGCGCCTGGGCCGTAGCCATACCGTGGTGAGCTGGTTGAACCCGTTGAACGCAACGGCCAAGCAGCAGTTGATCAGTGCCGCACACACAGGTGATGCGCAGAGTTTGAATATTCGACTGGGATAAGGGATGAGCGGGTTACAACTGGCTCAGTGAAGAACCCTTGGACCATCGTCCTTTTCCGGCTCGCCTTCAGCCAGGCGACCGGCCATTTGCACCCCAACGCTCAACATCGCTTTAGCCACTTCCACATGCTGGCCTTGCAGGAACGCTTTTGCGTCTTCGGAGAAGTCCAGGGTAACCAGAGAACCTTCGTCCTCAGCCCGGCGCAGCTCGATTCGGCCGTCAGGCAGTTCAACAATTTCCAGAAAGGACGTTGGCATAAAAGTCTGTTCTCCACGAAAGCGCGGGATTATATCAGTGTTGTGGCGTGCAGGCTTGCCCGCTCAGCACTCGGCCAGGCCTTCGCGAAAGCGCAATGCCAGCTTTTTCAGCTCCTGGCGCCAGCTTTCCAGCTCTTCGCGGCTCAAGGGCTTGGGTTCATCCGTCTCCAATGCAACCGCCACGATCAATGGCTGCGTCACATCGCCCTTGGGTACATGGGGGACGCGGGGCGGCTGGAACATGTCGGCATGTGCCTTGAGCAGGCGTGCCAGCCAACTGTCCGGACTCTGGGCCATTTCCACCAGCTCGGCCAATTCCGGGATAGCCATGGTTTCCAACACTTCGCGGGTCATGATCATTTCCGCACGGGGCGAACCTGCCTGGGGCAGACGGTAGAACCCGGCGATTTCATGGCATAGACCCAGCAAGGCGCCGTACAGGTGAAACAAAGCGGCTTCACGGCCCGCCTGGACCAGCGCAATGGCATTCATCTCCTTCCCCACCTCGGCACGGCCAAGGGCTTCCAGGGACAAACCCGCAAAGTAAATTTTCTGATTGGTACGGGTATAGAGTTCGTTGGCCATGACGGCAATCTCCACAACGAATTAGGCCTGATGCTGGCTTGTAGGAGCGAGCTTGCTCGCGAAAAACTTTAGAGCACCACTGTGTATCAGATTTCTCGCGTCATCGTTAACGACCTTCGCGACCTTCGCGAGCAAGCTCGCTCCTACACACCAAGAAAAGGCCGCCTATAAAGGCGGCCTTTGTATTTCCAGGATGACTCAATCAAGCGCCCTGGCGCTTGTCCTCGACCTTCCACTTGCCACCGTCGTAGAACGCTTTCCAGCCGGTAGGCTTGCCGTCGACTTCGGTCTGCACGTACTGCTCCTTGGTCTTGCGGCTGTAGCGGATCACGGCTGGGCGACCATCCGGGTCCTTCTTCGGCGCTTCACACAGGAAGTGGTACTTGGGATCGATCTCGTCCTTGTGCGGCACGATCTCCAGCACCAGCGGTGCACGGGTCTCGCGGTTTTTCGGGAACTGGCTGGCGGCCAGGAACAGGCCCGAAGCACCGTCGCGCAGGATATAGGTGTCGTTGACCTTCTCGCACTTGAGCTCGGGCATCTTCACCGGGTCCATCTTCGGCGGCGCCGCATCACCGCTTTTCAGCAGTTTGCGGGTGTTCTTGCAGGTCGGGTTGGTGCAACCGAAGAACTTGCCGAAACGCCCGGTCTTGAGCTGCATCTCGCTGCCGCACTTGTCGCACTCCAGGCTCGGACCTTCGTAGCCCTTGATGCGATAGGTGCCCTCTTCGATCTCGTAGCCGTTGCAATCCGGGTTGTTACCGCAGATGTGCAGCTTGTGCTTTTCATCCAGCAGATAGGCATCCATCGCCGTGCTGCAGATCGGGCAACGGTGCTTGCCACGCAGTACCAGCGACTCGGATTCGCCCTCGTCGTCCGCGGCGATTTCATCGCCCGGCACCAGGTTGACGGTAGCCTTGCAGCGCTCTTTCGGCGGCAGGCTGTAGCCCGAGCACCCCAGGAACACGCCGGTGGATGCCGTACGAATTTGCATCGGCCGGCCGCAGGTGAGGCACGGAATGTCGGTCATGACCGGCTGGTTGGCGCGCATGCCACTCTCGGGGCTCTCGGCCACCTCGAGTTTCTTCTTGAAGTCGCCGTAGAACTCGTCCAGCACGTTTTTCCAGTCGCGTTCGCCCTGGGCCACGTCGTCGAGGTTCTCTTCCATGCCGGCGGTGAAACCGTAGTCCATCAGGTTGGAGAAGCTCTCGGACAGACGCTCGGTGACGATATCGCCCATCTTTTCCGAATAGAAGCGACGGTTGTGCAGCGCCACGTAGCCACGGTCCTGAATCGTGGAGATGATCGCCGCATAGGTCGAAGGACGACCGATACCGCGTTTCTCCATCTCCTTGACCAGGCTGGCTTCCGAATAGCGCGCCGGCGGCTTGGTGAAGTGCTGGGACGGATCAAGCTTGATCAGCTTCAACGTATCGCCCTGCGCCATATCCGGCAGCACATCGTCGTCGCCTGGCTTGGCGATTTGCGGCATTACGCGGGTATAACCGTCGAACTTGAGGATGCGGCCCTTGGCACGCAGCTCAAAGTCGCCCGCCCCCACGCTGACCGTGGTGGACAAATATTGCGCCGGCAGCATCTGGCAGGCCAGGAACTGGCGCCAGATCAGCTCGTAGAGGCGTTCAGCGTCGCGCTCCATGCCGCTGAGCTTGCTCGGCTCGGTGTTGGCGTCGGAGGGGCGAATCGCTTCGTGAGCCTCCTGTGCGCCTTCCTTGCTGCTGTAGACGTTGGGCTTTTCCGGCAGGTACTTCTTGCCGAATTCGCTTTCGATATAAGTACGCGCCATCGCCACCGCGTCTTGCGACAGGTTGGTCGAGTCGGTACGCATGTACGTGATGTAGCCCGCTTCGTACAGACGCTGGGCCATCATCATGGTCTTCTTCACACCAAAGCCCAGGCGGTTGCTCGCGGCCTGTTGGAGGGTGGAGGTGATGAACGGCGCCGACGGCTTGCTGCTGGTCGGTTTGTCTTCACGCTTGACGATGCTGTAGCTGGAGGCCTTGAGCTTCTCCAGTGCAGCCATGGCCTGGGCTTCGTTCAGCGGCTTGAACGCCTCGCCTTTCTCGCGGGCCACTTCAAAGCGCACGTTGTTGCCCTTGGCAGTGCCGAGGTCAGCGTGGACTTCCCAGTATTCTTCGGGGTTGAACGCACGAATTTCGCGCTCACGCTCCACCACCAGCTTGACCGCAACCGACTGCACACGGCCGGCCGACAGGCCACGGGCGATTTTCGCCCACAGCAGCGGCGAAACCATGTAGCCCACCACGCGGTCGAGAAAACGCCGGGCCTGTTGCGCGTTGACACGGTCGATGTCCAGTTCGCCCGGCTTGGAGAAGGCTTCCTGGATGGCTTTCTTGGTGATTTCGTTGAACACCACGCGCTTGTAGCGGCTGTCGTCGCCGCCGATGGCTTCCCGCAGGTGCCAGGCAATAGCCTCCCCTTCGCGGTCCAAGTCCGTTGCGAGATAGATGGTGTCGGCATCCTTGGCGAGCCGGCGCAGCTCTTCGATGACCTTTTCCTTGCCCGGAAGGATTTCGTACTTGGCCTTCCAGCCATGGTCCGGGTCAACACCCATGCGTGAGACCAGCTGCTTGCGCGCTTTCTCTTTAGGGGTGAGCACCGGACCTTCGCCCGCAGCCGCCTTGCCGCGCTTGGCGGCTGGCTCCTTGCTGGCGCTAGCCGAACCGCTGGTGGGCAGGTCTCGGATATGGCCGATACTCGACTTCACCACGTACTCGTTGCCCAAGTACTTGTTGATGGTCTTGGCCTTAGCCGGGGATTCCACAATGACCAGCGATTTGCCCATGGATCGGAAAATTCCTGAATTCGAGAAGTGAAAGGCAGTTGGCGCCTGTCGCGGCAACGCTATATATAGTGGCAACAAGATGAGGTCAAGCGCAGCATTCTGCGCGACCTGCCGTTATTGCCCTGAAAAAAGACTGGGTTCGGCCTGGACCAAAGCAAAGCGCGGGACCTGCTCGCCGTCAACTTCGACGGTCTCCAGGAACATACTCAAGGGACGCACCCAAAAGCCGTATTCGCCATACAGTGCTTGGTAAAACACCACTTCTTCTTCGGTTTCGGAGTGCCGTGCCACGCTGAAAACGCGGTACTGCGGCCCCTTGTAATGTTGGTAGAGCCCTGGTTCGACTTTCATGCTCTGGCCCTCGTACAAAATTTGTTGAAAAAAAATATAAAAATTCCAAAAAACAAAAACCGGGGCACTGGGCCCCGGCTTCCGTCAAGCGAACGATTAAACGCGTTCGAAGACGGTGGAAATGCCTTGGCCGAGACCAATGCACATGGTTGCAACCCCAAGGTTGCCGCCATTTTGCTTCATCACGTTAAGCAATGTGCCGGAGATGCGGGCACCGGAGCAACCGAATGGGTGGCCCAGGGCAATCGCGCCGCCGTGCAGGTTAACCTTCTCATTCATCTTGTCGAGTACTTTCAGATCTTTCAGCACTGGCAGGGCCTGTGCGGCGAAGGCTTCGTTGAGCTCGAAGAAGTCGATATCGGAGATGGTCAGGCCTGCGCGCTTCAAGGCTTTTTGCGTGGCCGGTACTGGACCATAGCCCATGATCGCCGGGTCCACACCCGCTACGGCCATCGAGCGAATCACCGCCAGCGGCTGGATGCCCAGGTCCTGGGCACGCTGCGCCGACATCACGATCATGCACGAAGCGCCATCGGTGATCTGCGACGACGTACCGGCTGTCACGGTGCCGCCCTTGGGATTGAACGCCGGCTTGAGCGCCGCCAGGCTTTCCAGGGTGGTGTCCGGACGGATGGTCTCGTCGTAGTCGAACAGTTTCAGGAAACCGTTTTCGTCATAGCCGTTCATCGGGATGATTTCATCCTTGAACTTGCCTTCCACGGTCGCCTTGTGGGCGAGTTGGTGGGAGCGCAAGCCGAACGCGTCCTGGGCTTCACGGGTGATGCCGTGCATTTTGCCGAGCATTTCCGCGGTAAGGCCCATCATGCCCGAGGCCTTTGCCGCGTACAGCGACATGTGCGGGTTAGGGTCGACGCCGTGCATCATGCTGACGTGGCCCATGTGCTCCACGCCGCCGACCACGAACACATCGCCGTTGCCGGTCATGATCGCTTGCGCAGCGGTGTGCAGCGCGCTCATCGACGAACCGCACAGGCGGCTCACGGTCTGGCCGGCCGCGGTGTGCGGGATCTGCGTCATCAACGACGCCATGCGCGCGATGTTCCAGCCCTGCTCCAGGGTCTGGTTGACGCAGCCCCAGATCACGTCTTCGACCTCGTTCGGGTCAACCTTGACGTTGCGTTCCAGCAGCTTGCTGATCAGGTGCGCCGACATGTCTTCGGCGCGGGTGTTGCGGTGCATGCCGCCCTTGGAGCGGCCCATCGGCGTGCGACCGAAGTCGACAATCACGACGTCTCTTGGATTCAAGCTCATAAATATTCTCGCTCTAGTCGATTGGGCGCTTAACCGAAGAAGCTCTGGCCGTTCTTGGCCATCTCACGCAGCTTCGCGGTCGGGTGGTACAGCGGGCCCAAATCAGCGTATTTGTCAGCCAGGGCAACGAACTCGGCCACACCGATCGAGTCGATGTAACGCAGCGCACCACCACGGAATGGAGGGAAACCAATACCGTACACCAGGCCCATATCGGCCTCGGCGGCGGTCTCGACGATGCCGTCTTCCAGGCAACGTACGGTTTCCAGGCACAGGGCGATCATCATCCAGTTGATGATGTCCTCGTCCGACACCTCACGCTGTTCGTAGATGACCGGGGCCAGCACTTCGTGCACCGACGGGTCGGCCACTTTCTTCTGCTTGCCCTTCTTGTCGGCCTCGTAGGCGTAGAAACCCTTGCCGTTCTTCTGGCCCAGGCGCTTGGCCTCGTACAGCGCGTCGATCGCCGAACGACGGTCGTCTTTCATGCGGTCCGGGAAACCTTCAGCCATGACGTCGCGACCATGGTGGCCGGTGTCGATGCCGACCACGTCCATCAGGTACGCCGGGCCCATGGGCCAGCCGAATTTCTCCATGACCTTGTCGATGCGCACGAAGTCCACACCGGCGCTGACCAGCTTGGCGAAACCGCCGAAGTACGGGAACAGCACACGGTTGACCAAAAAGCCCGGGCAGTCGTTGACCACGATCGGGTTCTTGCCCATTTTCTTGGCGTAGGCAACGGTGGTGGCCACCGCCTGTTCACTGGACTTCTCGCCACGGATCACTTCCACCAGCGGCATCATGTGCACCGGGTTGAAGAAGTGCATGCCGACGAAGTTTTCCGGGCGCTTGAGGGCCTGAGCCAGCAGCGAGATGGAAATTGTCGAGGTGTTGGAGGCCAGGATGGTGTCGTCTTTGACCTGGGCCTCGACTTCAGCCAATACCGCCTGCTTGACCTTCGGATTCTCGACAACCGCTTCGACCACCAGATCGACGTGGCCGAAATCGCCGTAGGACAGCGTAGGACGAATGCCATTAAGCACTTCAGCCATTTTCGCAGCGGTCATGCGACCTTTATCAACGCGGCCTACCAGCAGCTTGGCGGCTTCCGCCAGGCCCTGCTCGATACCGTGCTCGTTGATGTCTTTCATCAGGATCGGCGTGCCTTTGGACGCCGATTGATAGGCGATACCGCCGCCCATGATACCGGCGCCGAGTACGGCGGCCTGCTTCACGTCGCGGGCGATTTCGTCGTAGGCCTTGGCCTTTTTCTTCAGCTCCTGATCGTTCAGGAACAGGCCGATCAAGCTCTGCGCAGCAGAGGTCTTGGCGAGCTTGACGAAACCGGCAGCTTCGATTTCCAGCGCCTTGTCGCGACCGAAGTTCGCGGCTTTCTGGATGGTCTTGATCGCTTCAACCGGCGCCGGGTAGTTCGGGCCGGCCTGGCCAGCCACGAAACCCTTGGCGGTTTCGAACGACATCATTTGTTCGATGGCGTTGAGCTTGAGTTTTTCCAGCTTCGGCTGACGCTTGGCCCTGTAGTCAAATTCGCCGCTGATGGCGCCCTTGATCAGGTTCAGCGCGGCTTCGGCCAACTTGTCCGGGGCAACCACAGCATCGACAGCACCGACTTTCAGCGCGTCTTCAGCACGGTTTTCCTTGCCGGCGGCAATCCATTCGATGGCGTTGTCGGCACCGATGATGCGCGGCAGGCGCACGGTACCGCCAAAGCCCGGGTAGATACCCAACTTGACTTCAGGCAGGCCGATTTTGGCAGTGGCCGACATGACGCGGAAGTCCGCCGCCAGGCACATTTCCAGGCCGCCGCCCAGGGCGATACCGTTGATTGCAGCCACGGTGGGTACGTTGAGGTCTTCGAAATCGCTGAAGATCTTGTTGGCTTCAAGGTTGCCAGCCACCAGCTCGGCATCGGGCAGCTTGAAGTTGTCGACGAATTCGGTGATGTCAGCGCCGACGATAAACACGTCCTTGCCGCTGGAGACGATCACGCCCTTGACCGAAGCATCTGCTTTGATGGTGTCTACGGCCTGACGCAGTTCGTTCAGGGTTAGACGGTTGAACTTGTTGACGGACTCACCCTTGAGGTCGAATTTCAATTCGACGATGCCACTTTCAAGAGCCGTAACCGTGATGGCTTTACCTTCGTAAATCATCAACTGATCTCCACGATATGGAAGCTGAACAGTACACACCGGACGCTGGCCTCTGGTTGGACATTGACACCTGCATCAATGCTCACGCCAATCCGCCAGGCACACCCGCCAGTGCGATAGTCGGGGTTATGTCAGAGCTGTCTGTAGGACAAACGCTCAATTCATACGCCCGTTTGATTTGGGTACGCCACCTTCATCCAATTCCGGGCAATTGTCAATCGCTCCAAAGACTAGGAAAAACGCGACTTTCCAGTCAGTTCAGAACCCGAAGCGCAGGATAGCAAGCCGTCAATATTTAACTATTCACAGGATCAATAATAGGAAAGATAGGGGGAAAGCCTGTACAGAAAGGGATAGACGGCTAGGCTAACCGCAACTTGAGGATCTACCGGCCTGCCTGGCCAACTCCAGCCCGATGATGAGTCGGGCTTTTTATTGCCCGGCCTTCCGGTTTTTCTGTAGGAGCGAGCTTGCTCGCGAAAATCGCCAACCATAACGCAGCGGACTCAGGTTTAACGCGTCGCTCTCGGGTTTTTCGCGAGCAAGCTCGCTCCTACAATGAGTGGGTCATGTCAGGCCAGGGCTTTGAGCAGTGCATCAATATCCTTCAACACGCTCGCATCGCCCTTCTCGCCCCAGTACAACGCGATCATCTGCTTGTCCGCCTCGACCTTGTAGACGTTGGCCGGCAGCGTTGAAAAATACGGCAACAACTTCTCGTCCACGCACACCTCGCGCCATTGGTTGACCCATACCCCCGGCTCCCACTGCCAGTAACTCCAGATGGCCGGCGCGCTGCCGCGTCGTGGCCGGCAGTACTGCGCGCAGGGGCTCGGCGGCTCTTGCTTGAGCCAGTGCGGCCACGCCTGGGGCGCCAGTTGCATGGCCAGCCCGATGCGGCGCGCCTCCATGCGCAGCGCCATGCGCCCGCTCTGATGGCGCGAGGGGCGCAGCCATGCCAGAGGGCTCAGCACCACGACAAGGATTGACACCACTATCCAGACCGTCATATGTGTACTCCCGAATTTCTAGATGAGCGGATTTGACCTGACGCAACCGCATCCGCTTGGAAAGCAGCCATACTGAACTTATTGCAGTCCCCCTGGAGGAACGCCCCATGCCCTACACACATATTCTGGTCGCCGTCGACCTGACCGAAGAGTGCGATCCAGTGATCAAGCGTGCGCAGGAATCGTCCATCGCCAATGGCGCCAAACTGTCGCTGGTGCATATCGTGGAGCCGATGGCCATGGCCTTCGGCGGCGATGTGCCGATGGATCTTTCCCAGTTGCAGCAACAGCAATTTGACCAGGCCAAGGAGCGTCTTGAGCGATTGATAGTCAAATATCCTCACCTGACTAAAGACGCCTGCCACCTCACCTACGGCCAGCCGCGCCAGGAAATCCATCAACTGGCCAAGGAACAGGGCTGCGACCTGATCGTGGTCGGCAGCCATGGCCGCCATGGCCTGGCGCTGCTGCTGGGCTCTACTGCCAATGATGTGCTGCATGGCGCGCCGTGTGATGTCCTGGCCGTCAAGTTGGTCAAAGACACCAGCAAGTAAGACCGATGAAGATCAAATGTGGGAGGGGGCTTGCCCCCGATAGCATTCTGTCAGTTGATATATCTGGTGACTGATACACCGCTATCGGGGGCAAGCCCCCTCCCACATTTGGATCGCATTTCCTATAAAAAACCCGGTGCTCATCAAGTGAGCACCGGGTTTTTTAATGCTTTGAAATCACTCAGGCATCCAGCTCGGCCCAACGCTCAACCAGCGCTTCCAACTCCTGGTTCAACGTCTCCAGGGTGGCGATGACTTTGGCGGTTTCCGCCGCCGGGCGCTGGTAGAAACCGGCGTCAGCCATCTCTGCCTCTACTGCGGCAATCTGCTGTTCCTTGGCGTCGATATCACCCGGCAAGGCTTCCAGCTCGCGCTGCAGCTTGTAGCTGAGCTTTTTCTTGGCCGAAGGCGCAGCTTCCTGTGCCGGAGCAGCAGCGGCCACGGGCGCGACGACCGCAGAGGTCAGGTCGGCCTTGCCGGACTTGCTTTCGGTCACGCCCAAAAGGCGCGGCGAACCGCCCTGGCGCAGCCAGTCCTGATAACCACCGACGTACTCGCGCACCTTGCCCTCGCCTTCGAAGACCAGGGTGCTGGTGACCACGTTGTCGAGGAATGCCCGGTCGTGGCTGACCATCAATACGGTGCCGTTGAAGGTCAACAGCACTTCTTCGAGCAACTCGAGGGTTTCCACGTCGAGGTCGTTGGTCGGTTCGTCGAGTACCAGCAGGTTCGCCGGCTTGCTGAATAGCTTGGCCAGCAGCAGGCGCGCGCGCTCGCCACCGGACAAGGCTTTCACCGGGGTACGCGCACGTTGCGGGCTGAACAGGAAGTCGCCCAGGTAGCTGAGGACGTGGCGGCTCTGGCCGTCGATGTCGATAAAGTCGCGACCTTCGGCGACGTTGTCGATCACGGTTTTCTCCAGGTCCAACTGGTGGCGCAGCTGATCGAAGTAGGCGACGTCGATACGCGTGCCCTCTTCCACCGTGCCGCTGGTCGGCTGCAGACCGCCGAGCATCAGCTTGAGCAAAGTGGTCTTGCCGGTGCCGTTGGCGCCCAGCAGACCGATACGGTCGCCGCGCGCCAGGACCATGGAGAAGTCCTTGATCAGGAACGGACCTTCCGGGTGATGGAAGCTGACGTTCTCCAGCACCATGACCTGCTTGCCCGACTTGTCGGCCGTATCGAGCTGGATATTGGCCTTGCCGGTACGCTCGCGACGTTCGCTGCGCTCAACCCGCAGTGCTTTCAACGCGCGTACACGGCCTTCGTTACGGGTGCGACGCGCCTTGATGCCCTGGCGGATCCAGACTTCTTCCTGGGCCAGTTTCTTGTCGAACAGCGCGTTGGCGGTCTCTTCAGCCGAGAGTGCGGCTTCCTTGTGCACCAGGAAGCTGGCGTAGTCGCCGTTCCAGTCGATCAGGCCGCCACGGTCCAGTTCGAGGATGCGGGTGGCCAGGTTTTGCAGGAAGGAACGGTCGTGCGTGATGAACAGCACGGCGCCCTGGAAATCCTTGAGGGCTTCTTCCAGCCAGGCGATAGCGCCGATATCCAGGTGGTTGGTCGGCTCGTCGAGCAGCAGCAGATCCGGTTCGGACACCAGGGCCTGGGCCAGCAGCACGCGACGACGCCAGCCGCCGGACAACTGGGCGAGGGTCTTGTCGGCCGGCAGTTGCAGGCGGCTCAGGGTGCTGTCGACCAGTTGCTGCAAGCGCCAGCCATCGCGGGCTTCGAGGTCTTGCTGGACGTGCATCAGCTTGTCCAGGTCGGCTTCGGTGACGCAGTTCTGCGCCAGGTGATGGTATTGCGCAAGCAATTCGCCAACGCCGTCCAGGCCTTCGGCGACCACGTCGAACACTGTCCGCTCGTCGGCTACCGGCAATTCCTGCGGCAATTCGCCAATCTTGAGGCCCGGAGCGCGCCAGACAGAGCCCTCATCGGGCTTCTGGTCGCCTTTTACCAGCTTCATCATGCTCGACTTGCCGGTGCCGTTGCGGCCGATGATGCACACCCGCTCACCACGGGCGATCTGCCAGGACACCTTGTCCAACAACGGCATAGCGCCGAAAGCAAGGGACACATCGCTGAATTTGAGCAGGGTCATACGCTTCTCCAAAAACTGGGCGCGCATTCTACCTGAGTTGAGGGTGGGATGCGGCCTGCATTTTCGCTGCCGACACGTTCTGCAGGACATTTGCCGCGAACTTGAACCAACCGGCCGGCAAAGCTTTCGCCGGCCGCTGGCAAAAGGCTAAGCTAGGGGCAATCAGTGTCGGCGATGCCGGTGCTAGTCGTGATTTCTCTGCACGGACGTCTCATGCGCAGTCGCCTTTTCAACTTTT
Organism: Pseudomonas sp. 31 R 17; assembly: GCF_900004915.1. Classification (NCBI taxonomy): domain Bacteria; kingdom Pseudomonadati; phylum Pseudomonadota; class Gammaproteobacteria; order Pseudomonadales; family Pseudomonadaceae; genus Pseudomonas; species Pseudomonas sp. 31 R 17. The sequence continues at coordinate 737,970 of NZ_CVTN01000065.1, read as the reverse complement.
TATCCTGTCTGCTTCTTTCCACCACCGCCGTTCAATCTGCCCAGGCCGTGGACCTCACCACCCAACGTCAATATTACGATGAAGCCAAGCGCGCCCTCGCCAAGGGTGACAGTGGCCCCTACATGCAATACAGCCAGGCCCTGGCCGACTACCCGCTGACGCCGTACCTGGCGTATGACGAACTGACCGCACGCCTTAAAACCGCGAGCAACCAGGAAATCGAACAGTTTCTCGCCAAAAACGGCGACCTGCCCCAGGCCAACTGGATGAAGCTGCGCTGGTTGCGCTGGCTGGCCGAACGGGGTGATTGGCAGACCTTTGAAAAGTACTACGATACCAAGCTCAATTTCGTCGAGCTGGACTGCCTGCACGGCCAGTACCAACTGACCCACAACTTCAAGGCCGAAGGCTACAAGACCGCCGAGAAGCTGTGGATGACCGGCAAATCCCAGCCGGCCGCCTGCGATGTGACCTTTGGTCAGTGGGCATCCGACGGTCAGTTGACCGAGCAGAAAATCTGGGACCGCACCAAGCTTGCCGCCGAAGCACGCAACTACGCACTGGCCAACAGCCTGGTGAAAACCCTGCCGACGCTCGGCGCCCAAGGCCGCCTGATGATCGACGTGGCGCAAAAACCCGACATGCTCGGCGACCCGTCGCGCTTCCTGCCGGCCACCGAGGCCATGTCCGACGCCGTGGGCCTGGGCCTGCGCCGACTGGCCCGCCAGGACCCGGACAAGGCCATGGCCCTGCTGGACGGCTACGCCAGCAGCATGCACTTCTCCCGTGACGAAAAAGTCTCGATTGCCCGGGAAATCGGCCTGACCCTGGCTCGTCGCTACGACCCTCGCGCCTTGGACGTGATGACTAAGTACGACCCGGAGTTGCGTGACAACACCGTTTCGGAATGGCGCCTGCGCCTGCTGCTGCGCCTGGCGCGCTGGGAAGATGCCTACCAACTCACCCGCAAGCTGCCCCAGGACCTGGCCACCACCAACCGCTGGCGCTACTGGCAGGCGCGTAGCCTGGAGCTGGCCGAACCGAAAAACCCGCAGGCGCTGGTGCTGTATAAAAACGTGGCCAAGGAACGCGACTTCTACGGTTTCCTCGCCGCCGACCGCTCCAAGACCCCTTACCAGTTGAACAACAAGCCGCTGGTGATGAGCCAGGCGCTGGTCAATAAAGTGCGCAATACCCCAGGCGTGCGCCGTGCCCTGGAGTTCTATGCCCGTGGCCAGATCGTCGATGGCCGCCGCGAGTGGTACCACGTCAGCCGTCACTTCAACCGTGATGAAATGGTCGCGCAGGCGAAGCTGGCCTACGACATGAAGTGGTACTTCCCGGCGATCCGCACGATCAGCCAGGCGCAATATTGGGACGACCTGGACATCCGCTTCCCGATGGCCCACCGCGACACCCTGGTGCGCGAGGCCAAGGTGCGCGGCCTGCATTCGAGCTGGGTGTTCGCAATTACCCGCCAGGAAAGCGCCTTCATGGACGATGCCCGCTCCGGTGTCGGCGCCAGCGGCCTGATGCAATTGATGCCCGGCACCGCCAAGGAAACCGCGCGCAAGTTCAGCATTCCCCTGGCTTCCCCGGCCCAGGTACTGGACCCGGACAAAAACATCCAGCTCGGCGCCGCCTACCTGAGCCAGGTGCACAGCCAGTTCAACGGCAACCGTGTGCTCGCTTCCGCCGCCTACAACGCCGGCCCCGGCCGCGTGCGTCAATGGCTGCGCGGTGCCGATCACCTGAGTTTCGACGTGTGGGTGGAAAGCATCCCGTTCGACGAAACCCGCCAGTATGTGCAAAACGTGCTGTCTTATTCGGTGATCTACGGGCAGAAGCTCAATTCGCCGCAGCCGTTGGTGGATTGGCATGAGCGGTACTTCGACGACCAATAAGGCATTGAATCTGCCGAATACCTGATGTGGGAGGGGGCTTGCCCCCGATAGCCATAGGTATCTACACAACGCTGTAGCGCTCAACCGTAACCACGATGCGAAGCGAGCAGCTCTTGATCTGCTTTTGATCTTAGGCGCCCCGTTAAACCACGCTGGCCGAACGCAGGCTTGAATCCGTGGGCAACCCGGCAGGACGCCGGGTT
>NZ_CVTN01000065.1:583525-735813 GCF_900004915.1 Pseudomonas sp. 31 R 17 | reverse complement strand
GCAAGAGCGTTTTGCTTACTTTTGCGCTTTTCAAAAGTGAGCCGCTGTAAAAGCGGAACCCTAAGTAGCCGTTACCGCAGAAACGGATATGTACCCGGTCTGATCCAACATCCCGGCCAGCCTAGAGACCGCCATCGGGGGCAAGTCGAATCGTCGCACCGCCCCTCCCACATTTGGATTGTGGAGCACCAGTAAGATACCTATAGGCTGCAGGGCCGCCACGGGAGCCAGCTCCCTCGCCACAGGTGCGGTGTCGCACCAAATTTGTGTAGATACCTATGCCCCGATAGCAGAATGTCAGTCAGCAGTTTCGTTGCTGACCCACCGCTATCGGGGGCAAGCCCCCTCCCACATGCTATTGGCGCGAGTGATCTGCACTGAACTGCAACGCCGCCAACCGCGCATACAGCGGATTGCTCGCAATCAACTGCTGATGCGTGCCCACGGCCACCAGTTTGCCCTGGTCCATCACCGCAATCCGGTCGGCGTTTTTCACCGTGGCCAGGCGATGCGCGATCACCAGGGTGGTACGGCCCTGCATCAATTGCGGCAGGGCTTGCTGGATCAGGTGTTCGCTCTGGGCATCGAGGGCGCTGGTGGCTTCGTCGAGCAGCAGGATAGGCGCATCCACCAGCAAGGCCCGGGCGATGGCCAGGCGTTGCCGCTGACCACCGGAGAGGCCCAGGCCACCGTCGCCCAGGTGGGTCTGGTAGCCGTCGGGCATTTGCAGGATGAAGTCATGGGCATGGGCGATACGCGCAGCGGCCTCGACCTGTTCGCGGGTGGCGGTGGGGTTGCCGTAGCGGAGGTTGTCTTCGATGCTGCCAAAAAACAGCGCCGGGCTCTGGGAGACCAGGGCAAAGTGGCGGCGCAGGTCCAGCGGGTCGAGTTCGGTCAGCGGCCTGCCTTCGAGCAGGATGCGGCCTTGCTGGGGGTCGTAGAAGCGCAGCAGCAGGTCAAAGAGCGTCGATTTGCCCGCGCCGGAAGGGCCCACCAGCGCGAGAGTTTCGCCGGGGTTGATCGTCAGGTTCAGGCCATCGATGGCGTAGCTGTCTGGCCGCGACGGGTAGCAAAAGCGCAGGTCCTCAAGCGTCATGCGCCCGCTGACACGCTCCGGCAAGCGTACGCTGCCGCTGGCCGGCGCCTGGATGTCGTTGCTCGACTGCAACAGCTCGCCAATTCGCTCCGCCGCACCGGCGGCCCGCTGCAATTCGCCAAGCACTTCGCTCAAGGTGCCGACGGCGCTGCCGACGATCAGGCTGTAGAACACGAACGCCGCCAGCTCACCGCCGGAAATGCGCCCGCTGATCACGTCCATGCCGCCCACCCACAACATCACGCCCACGGCGCCGAGCACCAGCATGATCACCAGGGTAATCAGCCAGGACCGCTGCAGGATGCGTTTGCGCGCGGTGGCAAACGCCTCTTCCACGGTCAGGGCAAAACGCTGTTCGTCCTGCGCCTGATGGTTATAGGCCTGCACGGTCTTGATCTGGCCAAGGGTCTCGGCCACGTAGCTGCCGACATCGGCGATGCGGTCCTGGCTCTGCCGCGACAGGCTGCGCACACGCCGGCCGAAGATCAGGATCGGCGCCAGCACCAGCGGCAACGCCACCACCACAATGCTGGTGAGCTTGGGGTTGGTGATGAACAGCAGCACGATACCGCCAATGACCATCAAGGCATTGCGCAGGAACAACGACAGCGATGAGCCGATCACCGATTGCAGCAAGGTGGTGTCGGTGGTCAGGCGTGACTGGATTTCCGAGCTGCGGTTGTTCTCGTAGAAACCGGGATGCAGGTAGATCAGGTGGTTGAACACTTGCCGGCGAATGTCCGCCACTACGCGCTCGCCGATCCACGACACCAGGTAGAAGCGCGTGAATGTGCCCACCGCCAGGCCCAGCACCAGCAGCATGAACAGGCCGATGGACTGGTTGAGCAGATGCGGTGACTGGGTCATGAAACCCTGGTCGACCAGCAGGCGAATGCCTTGCCCCATGGACAAGGTAATACCGGCGGTGACGATCAGCGCCAACAGGGCGCCCAGCGCCTGCCAGCGGTAGGGCGCGATAAAGCGGCTGGCCAGGCGGATCGCGCGGCGTTGACGGGTTGAGAACATACGGGCTTCACCACTGACGGAGTCTAACCCTCAACATTGGGGGAACTTGCGCAAATAACAATGAGTCAGGTTAATTATGCCCGCCGACAGAGGCCGCTAGAGGCTATCGGTCTAAGACTGATCTGGAAATATGTGCCGGTTTCTGGTGGACTGGGTGTCCGAACCGGTGAACGTGTATGGAGTTGTAACAGCTCGGTCACGCGGGGGAATTAAAGTAGGTACACAACCTGATGAGGAGACAGGCCATGACCTTGCAAAACAGCAGCAATGCCAAGATTGAAGTGATCCGCCAACCGCAGGAGCTGCCTTGCTCTTACATCGATGCCAAGGGCCGCGAAGTGCAGATTACCGAAGAAATGATCCAGCAAGCATGCAGCGAACTGGAACAGCGCCTGGTCAAGCCTGCGCAGCAAGGCTGAAACGCCCATGCTCTTTCAAACCCGGCCCAGGTGGCCGGGTTTTTTATCGGCTGTCTAAACGCAGACCGCTCCCAGTGCGGTCATGATGTTGGACAACACGGCCGACTCGCCGTTGATGCGCACCTTCAGGCCATCAATCTCGCGGCGCTCCGGGTAGTGCTTGCGCAATAAGTCAAAGGCCTTGCGCTGCTCGTCCACCGTTCCCACAAGGCTGCGACGCAAATCCGCATCATCGCGGCGCGGGTCGTACACGCTGCGGCACAGGGTCGCCAACGCCCAGGCCGGGTCGGTCGACGCGTTCAGGTGCACCTCGGCCAGCCACGGTTGCGGCAGCAGGTCGCTCAAGTGGATGCTCGGCTCCTGGCCCAGGTGGGCACAGAACGCCTGATAGACCTGCGCCGTGCCGCGCTGCTTGCCGTCGAGGCTGTAGCCGGCGATATGCGGGGTGGCCAGTACGCACAGGTCAGCCAGGTCGGCATCCACCTGCGGCTCGCCCTCCCACACATCCAGCACCGCTTGCAGATCTTCGCGCTCAAGTAATACGTCGCGCAGGGCGGCGTTATCCACCACCGCGCCTCGACTGGCGTTGATCAGCCAAGTGCCGGGCTTGAGTTGTTCCAGGCGCTGGCGATCAAACAGATGCCAGGTGGCGCCATTGCCGGACTTGATCAGCGGCGTGTGCAGGCTGATCACGTCGCATTGCTCGATGATCTGTTGCAGGCTCACGTAGTCGCCGTCTTCGGCGATCTGTCGTGGCGGGTCGCAGACCAGCACGTTCCAACCCAGGCCCTTGAGCACCTGGACCAGCCGCCCGCCGACCTCACCGGCGCCCACGATGCCATAGGTACGCCGGGTGAGGTCGGCTCCTTCGATTTCGGCCAGGGTCTGCAAGCTGCCCAGTACATAATCCACCACGCCCCGCGCATTGCAGCCGGGTGCGCTGGACCACTGGATACCGGCCTGGCGGAAATAATCAAGGTCCAGGTGATCGGTGCCGATGGTGCAGGTGCCGACAAAACCCACCTTCGAGCCCTCAAGCAGGGCGCGGTTGACGTTGGTCACCGAACGCACCAGCAGCACATCGGCCTGCTCCACTGTGGCGCGGTCAATCGAACGGCCGGGTACGCGGCGAATCTCGCCAAATCCCTGGAAAAATGCATCGAGCAGCGGAATATTTTCGTCGGCAACAATCAGCATGGCGGGCTCCTTTGGCGGATCAGCAGTGTACAGGCATGGGATTGAAGTGACACATGGGTTATGGGGGTGCCTGTGTAGTCGCATTACAAATCAGCAACACAGGTTTTTTCCTGACCGTTGCGTCAAGGCGTAGAATCCGCCGCCCTTGCGACTGCCTTTTTGATTGGACACCTGTACGTGAACACCGTGACCGCTACCCTCACCCGCCCCGCCCGCATCCGTCGGGAAGTGCGCGGCCTGCTGACACTGGCCCTGCCGATCATGATCGGCCAACTGGCAACCACCGCGATGAGCTTTGTCGACGCGGTGATGGCCGGTCGGGTCAGCCCCAAGGACCTGGCGGCAGTGGGCCTGGGTAACTCGATCTGGATCCCGGTGTACCTGCTGATGACTGGCACCCTGCTGGCCACCACGCCGAAAGTCGCGCAGCGCTACGGCGCGGGCAAGCTCAACGAAATCGGGCCTTTGGTGCGTCAGTCATTGTGGCTGGCCGTGGTGGTCGGCCTGTGCGGCGGCCTGTTGTTGCTGTGCGCCGAGCCGATACTGCATGCGATGAAGGTCGAGCCCGACCTGATCGAGCCGTCCATGGGCTATCTGCATGGCATCGCGGCCGGGATGCCGGCCATTGCGCTGTATTACGTGTTTCGCTGCTTCAGTGACGGCCTGGGCCGTACGCGGCCGAGCATGGTCATGGGCCTGATTGGCCTGGCGCTGAACATTCCGCTGAACTACATCTTCATCTACGGCCATCTCGGCCTGCCGGCCATGGGCGGCGTGGGGTGCGGCTGGGCCACGGCGATTGCAATGTGGGTAATGATGCTCGGCCTGGCCGGATGGACGCGCTGGGGCGCGGCGTATCAGAGCAGCGAATTGTTCAAGCGCTTCGACTGGCCACAATGGGCGGTGATCAAGCGCGTACTGGGGATCGGCCTGCCGATTGGCGTGGCGATCTTTGCCGAATCGAGCATCTTCGCGGTCATCGCCCTGCTGCTGGGCAACCTGGGCGCCACGGTGGTCTCCGGCCATCAGATCGCGCTGAATGTCAGCTCCCTGGTGTTCATGATTCCCTACTCCCTGAGCATGGCCGTCACCGTGCGCGTCGGCCAGGCCCTGGGCCGTGGCGAACCGCGTGAAGCACGCTTTGCCGCAGGCGTCGGCATGGGTACGGCGCTGGCCTATGCCTGCCTGTCCTGCAGCCTGATGCTGGTGTTTCGCGAACAGATTGCGGCGATCTACACCCCCGACCCGGTGGTGATCCACCTGGCATCGATGCTGATCGTGTTCTCGGCGCTGTTCCAGTTCTCCGACTCGATCCAGGTCACCGCCGCCGGTGCGCTGCGCGGCTATCAGGACACGCGGGTGACCATGCTGCTGACCTTGCTCGCCTACTGGGGCGTGGGGTTGCCGGTGGGTTACGCCCTGGGGCTGACCGACTGGCTGGGCGAACCCAGCGGCCCAAGCGGTTTGTGGCAGGGCCTGATCGTGGGCCTGAGTTGCGCGGCGGGCATGCTGCTGGTGCGCCTGGCGCGCAGTGCACGCCGACGCATCCGGGCAGGCAACGCGCTCACGCGCGCCCTGTAGGAGCGAGCTTGCTCGCGAAAAACCTGAGAACGCCGCGTTAAACCAGAAGCGCTGCGTGATCGTCAGCGTTTTTCGCGAGCAAGCTCGCTCCTACAGGGGTTCGGCGGCTTTCTTGCGGATCCAGTACAGGTACGTGCCGGCCTCTTCTTGTTGACTGACCAGTTCATGGTCAAGGAACACACAGAACTTGGGAATATCGCGGCGGGTCGACGGGTCGGTCGCGATCACCTTGAGCAAGCCGCCAGGCGGCAGGTCACGGATGTGCTGGTGCAGCATCATCACCGGCTCCGGGCAGTTGAGGCCGGTGGCGTCGAGGGTGCCGTCGACGGGCAATTCAAGACTCATACTTCACTCCTAAAACCAACCCGATCTCCTGTGGGAGGGGGCTTGCCCCCGATGACGGGGGCACATTCAACATCAATTTCGACAGTGATACCACTATCGCTGGCAAGCCAGTTCCCACATTGGATATCAGTGTCTCTTGGGTTTCTTTACGTCCACAAACCGGCGCAAGTGGCACGTCACTTCCTCACGGTCGTGGTACAGCTGCTTGCAGCCGATTTCCACACGAATGCCGCGGGCCTTGAAGCCCTCTTCGATGCGCTCAAGCAAACGCTTCACTTCGGCATAACGCTGCTTCATCGGCAACTTCAAGTTGACCACCGCCTCGCGGCAATGTCCCTCGCCGATCCAGGTTTCCAGCAACGCGGCGTTGCGCGCGGGCTTCTCGACGATGTCGCACACCATCCAGTCCACCGGCTGCTTGGGCACGAAGGTGAAGCCGTCGGCCATCAAGTGCTGCACCAGGCCAGTGTCCATCAGGCTTTCGGCCATGGGGCCGTTGTCGATGGCGGTCACCAGCATGCCCCGGTTGACCAGCTGCCAGGTCCAGCCGCCGGGGGCCGCGCCGAGGTCGACACCGGTCATGTCGCCGTGCAGGCGTTCGTCCCATTGCTCGCGGGGGATGAAGTGGTGCCAGGCCTCTTCCAGCTTCAAGGTCGAGCGGCTGGGCGCGTCACGCGGGAATTTCAAGCGCGGGATGCCCATGGGCCACATAGCCGAGTTGTTCGACTCGGCCAGGCCCATGAACACTTCGCGGCCGCTCTTGAACGTCAGCAGCAGGCGCGGCTTGCTCGGGTCGTCCACCAGCCGGCCGGCGTTAAGCAAGGCTTTGCGCAGGTGCACTTCGAATTTCTTGCAGAAGTTCGACAGTTCCTTGCCATCGTTGGTATCGACCATCTCCAGCCACAGGCTGCCGCACACCGGAAACGCGCGCAGGTGGGCGAGGATCACGCTGATGCGGTCGGTTTCCGGCAGGTCGATAAACACCCCGCGCGCCCACTGCCTTGGGAAGATCAGCTCGGCGAAGCGCTGGCCGTGCATCAGGCGCTGCGCGCCGTCTTCTTCAGTGCAGACAAATTCGGCGCAAGCGCTGCCGGTCTTGGCCTTGGCGTAGCCGGACACGTTCAGGCGCGCGGCGTGTTCCGCGATCTCGGAACAGACTTCGCCTTCAAAACCCGGGCGGCAGTGCATAAAAAGGGTGTTCAATTGAATCTCCTGGCAACTGGATTGCTCTATCGCAATACCTGTCATGAAAACGCGCGCATGATAGCCGAGTTCGGAACCTTGGACTCAGCGATAGAGTCCAGTTATTAGCCTGCTAATGAAAACAGCGCTAAGTTGAACGCTCTGTTCGTCCCGTCAGGTCCGTGGCCGTGCGGATCAAAAGGAGTCATGTAATGTCATCCCTCGATAGCCTGAGAACCCTTAAGACACTGCAAATAGACAGCAAGACCTACCACTACTTCAGCCTGCCCGAAGCCGCCAAGAGCCTGGGTGACCTGGACAAGCTGCCGATGTCGCTCAAAGTGCTGCTGGAAAACCTGCTGCGCTGGGAGGACAACAAAACCGTCACCGGCACCGACCTCAAGGCCATCGCGGCCTGGCTCAAGGAACGCCAGTCCGACCGCGAAATCCAATACCGCCCCGCCCGCGTGCTGATGCAGGACTTCACCGGCGTGCCCGCCGTGGTCGACCTGGCCGCCATGCGCGCCGCCGTAGCCAAGGCCGGGGGCGATCCGCAGCGCATCAACCCGCTGTCGCCGGTGGACCTGGTGATCGACCACTCAGTGATGGTCGACAAGTTCGGCAACGCCGACGCCTTCGAGCAGAACGTCGATATCGAAATGCAGCGTAACGGCGAACGCTACGCCTTCCTGCGCTGGGGCCAGAGCGCCTTCGATAACTTCAGCGTGGTGCCACCGGGCACCGGCATCTGCCATCAGGTCAACCTGGAATACCTGGGCCGCACCGTGTGGACCAAGGAGGAAGATGGCCGCACCTACGCCTTCCCCGATACCCTGGTAGGCACCGATTCCCACACCACCATGATCAACGGCCTCGGCGTACTCGGCTGGGGCGTGGGCGGGATCGAAGCGGAAGCGGCGATGCTCGGCCAGCCGGTGTCGATGCTGATCCCGGAAGTGATCGGTTTCAAGCTCACCGGCAAATTGAAGGAAGGTATCACCGCCACCGACCTGGTGCTGACCGTGACCCAGATGCTGCGCAAAAAAGGCGTGGTCGGTAAATTCGTCGAATTCTATGGCGACGGCCTGGCCGATCTGCCCCTGGCCGACCGTGCCACCATCGCCAATATGGCGCCGGAATACGGCGCCACCTGCGGCTTTTTCCCGGTCGACGAGGTAACGCTGGACTACCTGCGCCTGTCCGGTCGCCCCGCGGAAACCGTCAAGCTGGTCGAGGCCTACACCAAGGCCCAGGGTCTGTGGCGCAACGCCGGCCAGGAGCCGATCTTCACCGACACCCTGGCCCTGGACATGGGCAGCGTCGAAGCCAGCCTCGCCGGGCCGAAACGCCCGCAGGACCGCGTCGCCCTGCCCAATGTGGGCCAGGCGTTCAGTGATTTCCTCGACCTGCAATTCAAACCCACCAGCAAGGAAGAAGGCCGCCTGGAAAGTGAAGGCGGCGGTGGCGTCGCCGTGGGCAATGCCGACCTGGTGGGCGAAGCCGACTACGAATATGAAGGCAACACCTATCGCCTGAAAAACGGTGCCGTGGTCATCGCCGCCATTACGTCGTGCACCAACACCTCCAACCCCAGCGTGATGATGGCGGCCGGGCTGCTCGCGAAGAAGGCCGTGGAAAAAGGCCTGACGCGCAAACCGTGGGTCAAGAGTTCGCTGGCGCCGGGCTCGAAAGTGGTCACCGACTACTACAACGCGGCCGGCCTCACTCACTACCTGGACACACTCGGTTTCGACCTGGTGGGCTACGGCTGCACCACCTGCATCGGCAACTCCGGGCCGCTGCCCGAGCCGATTGAAAAAGCCATCCAGAAAGCCGACCTCACCGTGGCATCGGTGCTGTCCGGCAACCGCAACTTCGAAGGCCGTGTGCATCCGCTGGTGAAAACCAACTGGCTGGCCTCGCCGCCCCTGGTGGTGGCCTACGCGCTGGCCGGTACAGTGCGTATCGACATCAGCAGCGAACCACTGGGTAACGACCGGCAGGGCAACCCGGTGTACCTGAGGGACATCTGGCCCAGCAGCCAGGAGATCGCCGACGCGGTGGCCCAGGTCACCACGGGGATGTTTCACAAGGAATACGCCGAAGTCTTTGCCGGCGACGAACAGTGGCAGGCGATCGAGGTACCGCAGGCGGCGACCTACGTGTGGCAAGCGGATTCCACCTATATCCAGCACCCGCCGTTCTTCGACGATATTGCCGGCCCGCTGCCGGTGATCGAGGACGTCAAGGGCGCCAACGTGCTGGCCCTGCTCGGCGACTCGGTGACCACCGACCACATCTCCCCCGCCGGCAACATCAAGACCGACAGCCCGGCCGGGCGCTACCTGCGCGAGCAAGGCGTGGAGCCACGGGACTTCAACTCCTACGGCTCACGTCGCGGCAACCATGAAGTGATGATGCGCGGCACCTTTGCCAACATCCGTATCCGCAATGAAATGCTCGGTGGTGAAGAAGGCGGCAACACGCTGTATATCCCCACCGGCGAGAAGATGGCGATCTACGATGCCGCCATGAAGTACCAGGCATCGGGCACACCGTTGGTGGTGATCGCCGGCCAGGAATACGGCACCGGTTCGAGCCGCGACTGGGCGGCCAAGGGCACCAACCTGCTGGGGGTCAAGGCGGTGATCGCCGAGAGCTTCGAACGTATCCACCGCTCCAACCTGGTGGGCATGGGCGTGCTGCCGCTGCAGTTCAAGCTGGACCAGAACCGCAAGGCGCTCAAGCTTACCGGCAAGGAGAAGATCGATATCCTCGGGCTGACCGATGCCGAGATCGAGCCACGGATGAGCCTGACGCTGGTGATTACTCGGGAGGATGGCAGCAGCGAGAAGGTTGAGGTGCTGTGCCGGATTGATACCTTGAATGAAGTGGAATACTTCAAGGCGGGTGGGATTCTGCACTATGTATTGCGCCAGTTGATCGCCAGCTGAAGATCGCTGCAGATCAAATGTGGGAGGGGGCTTGCCCCCGATGGCAGTGGGTCAGCCAAAGATAAGCTGACTGATACACCGCTATCGGGGGCAAGCCCCCTCCCACATTGATGGCATTCCAGATTTCAGATCAGCCGAACAGCCACTTCCACAGCAGTACCAGAACAACCACCGCCAGCACCGGCCGCGCAATGCGGTAGGCCTTGGGATGCTTGCGCTTCCACTGCTTGACCTGGCCGCTGAACTTGTCGCTGAAGGTCTTGCTCCAGGCATACGCCTGGTTGATCCCGCCCACGCGCTCGTCGTCGAGATTCTGCGGCGCGGTCGCGCGTCCCAGTTGCTTGCTGACCCAACGGTTGATGCGGGTCATCAGGCGATTGCTCAACGGTCGCTCGATGTCACAGAACAGGATCACACGGGTCTTTTCAGTCTCGTTCTTCACCCAGTGCACGTAGGTTTCGTCGAACATCACGTCTTCGCCGTCGCGCCAGGCATACACCTGGCCGTCGACAAAGATGCGGCAGTCGTCGGAGTTCGGCGTGGACAGCCCCAGGTGATAACGCAAGGAGCCGGCGAAGGGGTCGCGGTGCGGGTTCAGGTGGCTGCCGCCCGGCAACAACGCGAACATTGCGCCCTTGACGTTGGGGATGCTGCTGACCAGCGCCACGGTTTTCGGGCACAGGGCCTCGGCCGATGGCAGCGGTTTGTCGTACCACTTGAGGTAGAAACGCTTCCAGCCCTTCTTGAAGAACGAACCGAAACCGGCATCGTTGTTCTTTTCGGCGGCGCGGATGTAGCCCTCGTCGAACAGGTGCATGGCCTCTTCGCGGATCACTTCCCAGTTGTCCTTGAGCACGTCCAGTTCCGGGAACTTGCTGCGGTCCAGGTAGGGCTTGGACGGCACTGCGGAAAACAGGTACATCAAGGCGTTATACGGGGCGAACAGCGCCGAATGGTTGACGAACTGACGCAACATCGGCAAACGGGCCTTGCCGCGCAGGTGCACATACAGCGTACTGCCGATAAACAGCAGCAACACCGACAGTTTGGCGGCCAAAGAAAAGGTCATGCAGCAACTCCTGAAAATAAGCGCCTGGCCAACAGCTTCCCGTCGCGGGGAAACCAGACGTAGCAGCCGGCCATGATAAACACTTGGCGCATTATGCAGAAGGCCCCTGCCGACCGGCTGACCTGGATCAACACGCCTTCCCCCTGTAGGAGCGAGCTTGCTCGCGAAGAACCTGAGAACGCCACGTTGAATCAGTAAACCCGCGTTATCGTTGACGTTCTTCGCGAGCAAGCTCGCTCCTACAGCCGATTCACGCCTGGTTTTCCTGGTCGGTGAACAGGTCACTGAACAGCATGCTCGACAGGTAACGCTCGCCCGAGTCCGGCAGAATCACCACGATGGTCTTGCCCTGCATTTCCGGTTTCTCGGCCAGGCGCACCGCCACGGCCATGGCGGCGCCGCAGGAAATGCCGCACAAAATGCCCTCTTCCTGCATCAAGCGCCGGGCCATGGCCTTGGATTCGTCGTCGGTGACCAGTTCCACACGGTCGACCATCGACAAATCGAGGTTTTTCGGCACAAAACCGGCGCCAATGCCCTGGATCTTGTGCGGGCTGGGCTTGATCTCTTCACCGGCCAGCGCCTGGGTAATCACCGGCGACACGGCGGGTTCCACCGCCACCGACAGGATCGGCTTGCCTGCGGTGTGCTTGATATAGCGCGACACACCGGTGATCGTGCCGCCGGTGCCCACGCCCGCCACCAGCACGTCCACGGCGCCGTCGGTGTCGTTCCAGATTTCCGGGCCGGTGGTTTTCTCGTGAATGGCAGGGTTGGCCGGGTTTTCGAACTGGGCCGGCATAAAGTAGGTGCTCGGGTCGCCGGCGACGATTTCGCCCGCTTTGTCGATGGCGCCCTTCATGCCCTTGGCCGGTTCAGTCAACACCAGCTCGGCGCCGAGGGCCTTGAGCACTTTACGGCGCTCGATGCTCATGGACGCGGGCATGGTCAGCAGCAGTTTGTAGCCCCGTGCCGCCGCCACGAACGCCAGGCCGATGCCGGTGTTGCCGGAAGTGGGTTCGACAATGGTCATGCCCGGCTTGAGCTTGCCGCTGCTTTCCGCGTCCCAGATCATGTTGGCGCCAATGCGGCACTTGACCGAGTAGCCGGGGTTACGCCCCTCGATCTTGGCCAGGATGGTGACCCCGCGCGGTGCGATGCGGTTGATCTGCACCAGGGGCGTATTACCGATGGAGTGCGCGTTGTCTGCAAAAATGCGGCTCATGACGGGTCCTGTTTGGCAATGTCGGAAAGGCCCCAAGGGTATGCCTCGTGCCACTATGCGTCCAGTCGCAGGAACGTTGCGCCGCTTGCAGCAGTCCATCTCCTACGAGCAAGGAGAACTGCCCCATGAAACGTCGCTACAGTTGGCCGCTCTGGACCGTCGCCGGGCTGGTGCTGGTCCTGGTTGCCGCAAACATCGCGCTGCCTTACCTGGTGCGCAACTACCTGAATGAAAAGCTCGCCGACATGGGCGATTACCGTGGCGAAATTGCCGATGTGGACCTGGCCTTGTGGCGAGGCGCCTACCGGATCAACGGGCTGCAAATCGTCAAGGTGGACGGCAAGGTGCCGGTGCCGTTCGTCAAGGCACCGCTGATCGAGTTCGCGGTGAGCTGGCATTCACTGTGGTACGACCATGCCGTCGTAGCCGAAGGGCATTTCGTACGCCCGGAAATCAACTTCGTCGACGGCGGCGCCAACAAGCAGGCGTCCCAGACCGGTAAGGGCACCGACTGGCAGGAACAACTGAGCAAGTTGTTGCCGATCACCCTCAACGAAGTGCGCATCGAAGACGGCAAGATCGCCTTTCATAACTTCAGTTCCAAGCCTGAGGTGAATATCAACGCCACCGGGGTCAATGCCAGTCTCTACAACCTGACCAACGTGGTGGACGTTGAGGGCAAGCGCGACGCGCGCTTCGAGGGCAAGGCGCTGCTGCAAGGCCAGGCGCCGCTGGAAGCCAGCGCGACCTTTGATCCGCTGAGTGATTTCGAAGAGTTCGAGTTCCGCTTTCGTGCCCGCGACCTGCAACTCAAGCGCATGAATGACTTCGCCTCGGCTTACGGCAAATTCGACTTCAAGGCCGGTACCGGCGACGTGGTCATCGAAGCCCAGGCCGAAAAAGGCCAATTGCGCGGCTACATCAAGCCACTGCTGCGCGATGTCGAAGTCTTCGACTGGCAGCAGGATGTGGAAAACAAAGACAAGAACATCTTCCGCTCGATCTGGGAGGCTGTGGTCGGCGCCAGCGAGACGGTATTGAAGAACCAGCGCAAGAACCAGTTCGCGACCCGGGTTGAACTGAGCGGCAGCGTGCACCAGCAGAATGTCAGTGCGTTTTCAGCAGTTATTGCCATTCTGCGCAACGGCTTTATCCAGGCCTTCAATGCCCGCTATGAACAACCCAAGCCCAGTGCCGATTAGAACTGTGGGAGCAAGCCCCCTCCCACATTTACCCCATTGGCCGGGAGATTGAAGTGACCGGCCATTCAGAGACTGAATAACCCGTCTGCGTTCACAGTCGCCGGGGCTGCGCGGTATAGTCGGGCATTGATGAATTCGAGGAATGACCGATGAAGTTCGAAGGCACCCAGGCCTATGTGGCTACCGATGACCTGAAACTGGCCGTCAACGCCGCCATCACCCTGGAGCGGCCGCTGCTGGTCAAGGGCGAACCGGGCACCGGCAAGACCATGCTTGCCGAGCAACTGGCCGAGTCCTTCGGCGCCAGGTTGATCACCTGGCACATCAAGTCCACCACCAAGGCCCACCAGGGTCTCTACGAGTACGACGCGGTCAGCCGCCTGCGCGACTCGCAACTGGGCGTGGACAAAGTGCATGACGTGCGCAACTACCTGAAAAAGGGCAAGCTCTGGGAGGCTTTCGAGTCCGAAGAGCGAGTGATCCTGCTGATCGATGAAATCGACAAGGCCGACATCGAGTTCCCCAACGACCTGTTGCAGGAACTCGACAAGATGGAGTTCTACGTCTACGAAATCGACGAGACCATCAAGGCCAAAAAACGCCCGATCATCATCATTACCTCCAACAACGAGAAAGAGCTGCCGGACGCCTTCCTGCGCCGCTGCTTCTTCCATTACATCGCCTTTCCCGACCGCACGACCCTGCAGAAAATCGTCGATGTGCACTATCCGGACATCAAGAAAGACCTGGTCAGCGAAGCGCTGGATGTGTTCTTTGACGTGCGCAAGGTGCCGGGCCTGAAGAAAAAGCCCTCCACGTCCGAACTGGTCGACTGGCTGAAGCTGCTGATGGCCGACAACATCGGCGAAGCGGTGCTGCGCGAACGCGACCCGACCAAGGCCATCCCGCCGCTGGCCGGTGCGCTGGTGAAGAACGAGCAGGACGTGCAGTTGCTGGAACGTCTGGCATTCATGAGCCGTCGCGGTAATCGATAATGTTGCTCAACCTGTTCAATGAAATGCGTGCCGCCAAGGTGCCCGTGTCGGTGCGAGAGCTGCTCGACCTGATCAATGCGCTCAAACAGCGCGTGACCTTCGCCGACATGGACGAGTTCTACTACCTGGCCCGGGCGATCCTGGTCAAGGACGAGCGGCATTTCGACAAGTTCGACCGGGCCTTCGGTGCGTACTTCAACGGCCTGGAAAAGCTCGATGACCACTTGCAGGCGCTGATCCCCGAAGACTGGCTGCGCAAGGAGTTCGAACGCTCGCTGAGCGATGAGGAGCGCGCGCATATCCAGTCCCTCGGCGGCCTCGACAAACTGATCGAGGAATTCAAAAAGCGCCTGGAAGAACAGAAGGAACGTCACGCCGGCGGCAACAAGTGGATTGGCACCGGCGGCACCAGCCCCTTCGGTTCCGGTGGCTACAACCCCGAAGGCATCCGCGTGGGCGATGCCGGCAAGCGCCAGGGCAAGGCGGTCAAGGTCTGGGACCAGCGCGAGTACAAGAACCTCGACGACCAGGTTGAGTTGGGCACGCGCAATATCAAGATCGCCCTGCGCCGCCTGCGCAAGTTTGCCCGCCAGGGCGCGGCCGAAGAGCTGGACATCGACGGCACCATCGACCACACCGCACGCGACGCCGGGCTGCTGAATATCCAGATGCGTCCTGAGCGGCGCAATACCATCAAGCTGTTGTTGCTGTTCGACATCGGCGGCTCGATGGACGCCCACGTGAAAATCTGCGAAGAACTGTTCTCGGCGTGCAAAACCGAGTTCAAGCACCTGGAGTACTTCTACTTCCACAACTTCGTCTACGAGTCGGTGTGGAAGAACAACCAGCGGCGCACCTCGGAACGCACCTCCACCCAGGATGTGCTGCACAAATACGGCGCCGATTACAAAGTGATTTTCATCGGCGATGCGTCCATGGCGCCCTATGAGATCACCCAGGCCGGCGGCAGCGTCGAGCACTGGAACGAGGAGCCTGGGTATGTGTGGATGCAGCGGTTCATGGCCAAGTACAAGAAACTGATCTGGATAAACCCCTATCCCAAGGATACTTGGGGCTACACGGCATCGACGGCGATTGTGCGGGAGTTGGTGGAGGATCAGATGTATCCGCTGACACTTCGCGGGTTGGAAGAAGGCATGCGCTTTCTGTCGAAGTAGCTTGTAGCCGCACAGCGGCTACAGGCTCGCCA
Source organism: Pseudomonas sp. 31 R 17 (assembly GCF_900004915.1). NCBI lineage: Bacteria > Pseudomonadati > Pseudomonadota > Gammaproteobacteria > Pseudomonadales > Pseudomonadaceae > Pseudomonas > Pseudomonas sp. 31 R 17. The sequence continues at coordinate 720,312 of NZ_CVTN01000065.1, read as the reverse complement.
TCAGCAGCGCCCGGCGTCGATCCAGCCGAACTTCAGAAACAGCGCGCAGAACTGTTTGACCAACTCAGCGTCCTGCCTGTTGGTCTTACCGTCGTTATTGACGTCCTGATTGATCACACTCCCGCCAAGGCCATTACCATCGGCATAAATGGCTGCGGTGTAGGCGATGCTTTCATCGGTCGGTGCCCCCTCGCCTTGATGAAAATGCAGCCGCACGGTGTCAGGCACGCCGTTGTCATCAAAATCCTGGGCAAATACCTTCAAATATTTATCGAACGGTGCATCGAGACTGAACCAGTTGAACGCAAGGAACAGCTGGGCCAACTCAATCGCCTGTGCACGGTCGAGAGCATCGACGACGCCGTCCTGGTTCACATCATCGGCGATCACCCAGTCCAACTTCCCATCATCGGTGATATCGAATGTCGTGGCCTGATGAACGAGTGTCGGCGCGCGGGTATCGTCGTGAAACTCAAGCGTCACCACATCAGGCACGTCGTTATCGTATACGTCCTGTGCGTAGATCTTCATGTAGCGCATGTTGAATCCTGATAGCAAATGAACCACCAAGCCTTTCATGCGCCTGCTTGTGAACCAATACGGCGATGGATTTAAGTCACGTGGGATAAATCCTGTACTGTCGTTGCCGCACGGCCTCAGCGATCAACTGAGCCGGCGTAGAAAGTCGAGGTGCTGGCGATGCGCCGTCTCTTGCACCACGGGCGCCAACCGTACCTTCTCGCCTGGAAGACACTGCGCCAGTCGTGCCAGCGCCAAGGGCGTCAACGCCCCCAGACGCGGATAGCCGCCAATGGTCTGCCGATCATTGAGCAACACAATCGGCTGCCCGTCCGGCGGTACCTGGATGGCGCCCAAGGGAATACCTTCGGAAATCAACGATGGCCCCTGGTACTGCAGCGGCGTGCCCAGCAAGCGCATGCCCATGCGGTCGGCGCGGCTGTCCAGGGCCCATTCGGTGTTGAACGCATCGAACAGGCTTTGGCCGCTGAACCGACCGATCTGAGCGCCGACGATCACGTCCAGTGATGCACCGGATTGCAAATCCGGCTTGGCCAGCACCTTCATTGCGCCGCCCGTACCGGAATAAGCCAGGCGCCCGCCTTCAGCCAACGCCTTGCCGAAACCGTCTACGCCACCCAGTTCCTCACGTACTACGGTGGCGCAACTGCCCAACACATCCGGCGCGTCGAACCCGCCCGGTGCCGCCAGGTAAGCCCGCGCGCCTTTGAACGGCTGGGTGAAGCGCAGCCGCTGGCCCTTTTGCAGGATAAAGCTGCGCCCCGGGCTGATCGCACGTTCATCAATGAAGGCGCCCAGGTCCGCACCGGCCAGGGCCAACAAACAGTAGTCCTCGGCCTGCACGGTAAAACCGCCCAGGGTAATTTCTATTACCGGCGCATCCAGGGCATTGTCCAGCAGCCAATTGGCCCATGACATCGACACCCAATCCAGCGCCCCGCCCTGGGTCACGCCAAGGTGGCGTACGCCGAAACGACCGGCGTCCTGCAACAGGCACAGCGGTGTGCTGGCCTCAATGATCAAGCGGCTCATGCGTGCGCCTCCAGAGGCGTGTCATCGCCGCCCAGGTTGACGAACTCAGCGTGGCCGACCGCCTCGAAACGCACCGTATCGCCGGGCTGCATCAGGCTGTAGCCGTCGCGTTCGCGGTCGAACAGTGTGACCGGGGTGCGCCCGATCAGGTTCCAGCCGCCGGGGGATACGACCGGATAGGCGGCGGTTTGCCGCTCGGCGATGCCCACGCTGCCGGCTGACACGCGTTTGCGCGGGGTGTTGAGACGCGGCGTGGCGAGGATCTCGTCCACCAGTCCCATAAAGGCAAAACCGGGGGCGAAACCCAGGGCGAACACTTGATACAGGTGGTCGCTGTGGCGACGAATCACCTCATCCACAGCCAGTCCGCTGCGCCGGGACAGCAAGGTCAACTCCGGGCCGACACTGAGGTCGTACCACACCGGCAGCACATGGCACCGGCCAGCGCCCTGCGCCTGGGGTTGCAGGTCGGTCAGGGCATGCTCGATCAACGCCCGGGCCTGGGTCGGGGTCAACGCCGTGAGGTCGTAATGCACCATCAAGGTGGTGTAGGACGGCACCAGGTCCACCAACGCTGCGCCGAACCCGCTGCGCAGACGCTCGGTGGCGGCGAGCATCCACGGCATGTTGGCTTCGGCAATCGCGTCAAACAGGCGCACCATCAGGCAGTCGATGGCCACCACTTCAATCCGTGGTTTCATGCTGGCTTCAACGCTTGGCGAATACGCTGCACCGCCGCGACCGAGCTGGCGTTGTCGCCATGCACGCATAAGGTATTGGCCTGCAGCACCAACGCGCTGCCATCGCTGGCGACCAGCGGCTCACCACGGGAAAGGGTCAGGGCCTGCCGGACGATGGTCTCGGCGTCATGATGCACCGCGCCCGGCAACTGGCGCGAAACCAGATGGCCCCGGCTGTCATAGGCGCGGTCGGCGAAGGCCTCGAACCACAGGGTCACGCCGTATTCATCGCCCAGGGCCTGGGCCGCGCTGTTGTCGCGCGTGGCCAGCAGCATCAGCGGCAGGTCGCCATAGGCCGCCACGGCCTGGATCACCGCACGCAGTTGGGCGGGGTTGGCCATCATGTCGTTGTACATCGCACCATGGGGTTTCACGTAGCTGACGCGCCCGCCTTGTGCGCGGCAGATGCCGTCCAGCGCACCGATCTGGTAGTGCATCAGGTCCTGGATTTCCTGGGGGGTGTACTGCATGGAGCGGCGGCCGAAACCTTGCAGGTCCTGATAGGCCGGGTGCGCGCCCACTTGCACGCCATGCTTGAGTGCCAGGCGGACGGTCTTGCGCATGATGCTCGGGTCGCCGGCATGGAAGCCGCACGCCACGTTGGCGCAGTCGATGAACGGCATGACTTGGGCGTCCAGACCCAGGGTCCAGTTGCCGAAGCTTTCGCCGATGTCGCAATTCAATAGCAGGCGGCTCACGGGGTCGCTCCTGTAGGCTTTGTTTTTTTGTAGTGTGGGATCTTTTACCAACATCTCGCAACGATGTTGTCCTGAACCCCAACGACGCTTATCGTGGAACGGCTCGATTTTTGGCGCCGGCACGCCGCGGCGTCCAACTAATAAAAACCGATCCATGCATAAGAAAAAGTTGATCCCATGAATTTGAAGTTCCTCGAAACCTTCGTCTGGGTGGCCAAGCTCAAGAGTTTCCGCCTGACCGCCGAAAAGCTGTTCACCACCCAGGCGTCGATCTCCAGCCGCATTGCGGTGCTGGAGAGCGAGTTGGGGGTGAAGCTGTTTCTGCGCGATTCGCGAGGCGTGAGCCTGACCCCGGAAGGCTTGAAGGTGCTCGATTATGCCGAGCAGATGATGGTGACCCTGCAGGGCTTGAAGCAGTCCCTGGAAACCACCAGCAGCAAGGTCGGACGGATTCGGATCGGCGCAATGGACACCGTGATCCACACCTGGCTCAGCCCGTTGGTCGCTGAACTGATGACCCTGTTCCCGCGGGTTGAAATCGAATTGGTCGCCGATACTGCGCTGAACCTTAGCGATCAGCTGCAAAAAGGCTTCCTGGACCTGATCCTGCAAACCGACCTGCTGCGCCTTGAGAGCGTGCGCAGCCTGGAACTGGGCAGCCACCCCATGGCCTGGATTGTCGCCAGCCAGTCGATCTATAACCGCGATTACGCCTCCCTCGCCGAACTGGCCCAGGAACGCATCATCACCTACTCGAAAAACTCCTGTCCCCATCAGGATGTATTGAGTTTGATGCAGGCCAACGGCGTCGCCGCACCGCGCATGAACTGCGTCAACTCGGTATCAGCCATTACCCGGCTACTACGCGATGGCTTCGGCATTGGCGCGCTGCCGCCGGTGCTGGTCAGCGAAGAGCTGGCACGGGGGGAACTGGTAATGCTGGCGATGGCGCAGCAACTGCCGAACCTGCAGGTGGTGGTGTCGTGGCGCGTGGGGGTGGAGTTGGTGGAGGAGATTGTGGGGTTGTGCCAGAAGGTCGTCGCCCGCTATGCCGAGGAAGTCGGTAAAGAGCGGATGGTACTGAGCAACTGACTGAACCGGGTCCAAATGTGGGAGGGGGCTTGCCCCCGATCGCGGTGAGTCAGCTAAACATATGTTGGCTGACACACTGCCATCGGGGGCAAGCCCCCTCCCACACTGGATTTTTGTCAGGACTTAGAGCCCTTTCAAATCCCGCTCTTCAATCGGCCGGCTCTGGCGCAGGCGCCGGCCGCCCAGCACCACCCAGTCGATCAGGCGATACAGACATTCGATACCGAACGACAGCAGCATCGCCCCGCCCAGGCCCCAGCCCATGGCCTCGGGCGTCAGCAGGATCTGGTAGCTGTAGCCATTCCAGGTTTCCAGGCGAATATCCGGATCAGCCGCCACCGCCACCTGCAGGGCGCGGATGTACCAGGGGCCCTGCATGGCCTGGAATTGCTTGTCCAACGCCAACTGACGGTCAAGCATCGCGCCCAGGCTGCTGGCGTCGCTTTGGAAGACCGGGTCATCGCTGGCACGGTAATGCGCCACCAGGGCTTGCATGTCACCGTTGAAGAACTGCTGCGCGGTGGACTCGAACCCGCGCAGGCCCGTCTGGGCCTCGATCAGGTGGGCTTCGACGCGCTTGGCGTAATCGTTGATGAACCCCGGCACTTGCACGCCGACCAACAAGCCTATGGCAAACAGCACCAACCGCAGATAGCTGAGCAACATGGTCGATTCCTTATTCGGTAACGCCCTGGCTGACGCATTCTCCGCGTCGCCACAGGCTCCATTGGCCCGGTTCGTAGCGGGTCCAGTTTTCGTTGTCGGTCAGCGGTTCGGTGGCGATGACCGTTACCACGTCGTTGGGGGTGGTTTCGGCCTGAAAATCGACGATCACGTCGACATCTTTCAAGCGAGCCGGGCCGAAGGGCGCGCGCCGGGTAATCTGCGCCAGTTTGGTCGAGCAATAGCAAAACAGCCAGTCGCCATCGCTGAGCAGGCAGTTGAACACGCCTTTGCTGCGGTATTCGGCGCAGGCGGCGATCAGGTCCGGCAGCATCTGCTCGATATCCACCGGCTCCGGGAAGGCTTCGCGCACGCGGTTGAGCAAGTCGCAGAACGCCGCTTCACTGTCGGTGTCGCCCACCGGCCGGTAGAAGGTGGCGCGGGGGCTGAAGTCGGCCAGTTGGCCATTGTGCGCAAAACACCAGTTGCGCCCCCACAGTTCGCGCACGAACGGGTGGGTATTGGCCAGGCTCACCTTGCCCACATTGGCCTGGCGGATATGGCCGATCACCACTTCGCTCTTGATGGGATAGCGCTGCACCAGCAGGGCGACTTCCGACTCGCTGCTCGCGGCCGGGTCCTGGAACAGCCGCAGGCCACGGCCTTCGTAGAAGGCGATGCCCCAACCGTCGCGGTGCGGGCCGGTTCGCCCGCCCCGCTGCATCAGCCCGGTGAAGCTGAACACGATATCGGTGGGGACGTTGGCACTCATGCCCAATAATTCACACATGCCGGGGCTCTCGCTGCAGGGCGGACAACGTTAAAGGCGCGGTTCGACCCGCATGCCGGGGGCGGGAGCCGGGCGACGGAACGGTTCGTCTTCCTCCGGCTCCGCGGCCAGCGCGGCATCCGTGGCGGCCTTGCGCTCACGGCGGGCGTTGGCGGCGCGCTCGATGGGCCAGCGGATCAGCACGAACACGATGTACAGCGCAAACACGATCATGGTGTACATGAACAGGTCGGAGATGGCGCGCCAGGCGTTATTGCCGACCTTGAGCAGCAGGTCCAGGGCAGTGATCGCCACGGCCGGGGCGAACTGGGTCTTGATCGGGTCGACGATGGTGGGGCTGAGCAACAGCACTGCCATCAGTAACTGCAACGGCTCACGCAACCAGCGCCAGATCCAGCGGGTCATGCGCCACCACACCAACAGGCAGCCCAAAGCGGCGAAGGCGTAAAGGCCCCAAGCGGTCAGATAGTCGTTCTCGGTCATGGTGTCCATGGCAAGGCTGGCAAAGAGGCGGCTATGATAACGGCTTTTGCGTGTCGCGGCTGCAATGCCGGCCACCGTCCGCCCGATAGAGAATTATCCATGCCTATTTCGACCGCACCGATTGCCCGCAAAGCCCCAGGTTCAGACCCGTACGCCTGGCTGCAGGAACGTGACAGCCCTGAGGTGCTCGATTACCTCAAGGCGGAAAACGCCTGGCAGGAGACCCAACTGGCCGACCAGCAGGCACTGCGCGACACTCTGTTCGAAGAGATCAAGGGCCGTATCCTGGAAACCGACTTGTCCCTGCCCTCCCCTTGGGGCCCGTACCTGTACTACACGCGCACCACCGCCGGTGACGAATACGCGCGTCACTACCGCTGCCGGCGCCCGGCCGATGACAGCAACCAGGTGGATGAGCGCAGCGAAGAACTGCTGCTGGACCCGAACGTGCTGGCCAATGGCGGCTTTTTCTCCCTCGGCGCGTTCAGCATCAGCCCCGACCATCAGCGCCTGGCCTACAGCCTCGACACCACCGGTGAAGAGATCTACACCCTGTACGTGAAGGAATTGGCGACCGACAAGGTCAGTGAGCTGGCATTCGACGACTGCGACGGCAGCATGACCTGGGCCAACGACAGCATCACGCTGTTTTTCGGCGAACTGGACGACACTCATCGGCCGCACAAGCTTTACCGCTACCGCCTGGACGGCACTGCGGCGCAGGAAGTGTTCCACGAACCCGACGGACGCTTCTTCTTGCATTGCTACCGCTCCAGCTCCGAGCGCCAGTTGCTGTTGGCCCTGGGCAGCAAGACCACCAGCGAGATCTGGGCCCTCGACGCCGACCAGCCGCACCTGGACTTCACCTGCCTGGCGCCGCGGGTGGAAGATCACGAATACGATGTCGACCACGGCCAGTTGAACGGCCAGTGGACCTGGTTTATCCGCAGCAACCGCGACGGTATCAACTACGCGCTGTTCGTCGCGCCTGACACCGGCACGCCCCCGACCGAAGCCGACTGGCAGAACCTGATCCCCCACAGCGACGAGGTAATGCTCGACGGCGTCAGCCTCAACGCCAGCGCCATGACCCTGAGCCTGCGCATCGGCGGCCTGCCGGTGATCGAAGTGCACCCCGAGGGCGTACCGGCCTATCGCGTGGAACTGCCTGACGCGGCTTACAGCCTTTACGTACAGAACAGCCTGGAATTTGCCAGCGACAGGATTCGCCTGCGCTATGAAGCGCTGAACCGTCCGGCCCAGGTGCGCCAGTTGGAACTGGCCAGCGGGGCACAGCAGGTGCTCAAGGAAACCCCGGTACTCGGTGAGTTCAACGCCGACGATTACGTCAGCCAGCGTCTGTGGGCCACGTCCGCCGACGGTACCCAGGTGCCGATCAGCCTGGTGGTCAAGCGTGACCAGCTCGGCCAGCCGACGCCGCTGTACCTGTATGGCTACGGCGCGTATGGATCAAGCCTGGACCCATGGTTCTCCCATGCACGCCTGAGCCTGCTGGACCGAGGCGTGGCGTTTGCCATCGCGCATGTGCGCGGCGGTGGCGAGCTGGGTGAAGCCTGGTACCGCAACGGCAAGCAGGAACACAAACAGAACACCTTCAGCGATTTCATCGCCTGCGCCGAACACCTCATCGCCCAGGGCCTGACCACCTCCAGGCAATTGGCGATCAGCGGCGGCAGCGCCGGCGGCCTGTTGATCGGTGCGGTGCTCAACCAACGCCCGGAGCTGTTCCAGGCGGCGATCGCCGAAGTGCCGTTTGTCGATGTGCTCAACACCATGCTCGACCCGGAACTGCCGCTGACCGTCACCGAGTACGACGAATGGGGCAACCCGCAGGAGCCCGAGGTGTATGCGCGCATCAAGGCCTATGCGCCGTACGAAAACGTGCGTGCCCAGGCCTACCCGCACATGCTGGTGATTGCCGGTTACAACGACAGTCGCGTGCAGTACTGGGAAGCGGCCAAGTGGGTGGCCAAACTGCGCGACACGAAGACGGACGACAACCTGCTGCTGCTCAAGACCGAGCTGGGCGCCGGTCACGGCGGCATGAGCGGTCGTTACCAGGGATTACGTGACGTAGCGCTCGAATATGCCTTCGTGTTCAAGGCCCTCGAGCTGATTTAGGAACGTATGATTGAAGAGCTTGGTCGGGCGGCCCTGTCTGAACACAGGACGCCCTCGCAACAGTTTTAACCGCCGGGCGTCTTCGGCTTGCTGTCGTTCTGCTGCAGGCCCGGGACCGTCTGGTCCTTGGGCGGCGCCGGCAGCACGATCGGCGCCAGGGGCGGCGATCCGTTGGTTTTCGGCACGGCGGGCGGCGTGACCTGCGGGTACAACGTGGGCGTTGGCGTGCCCGGCGCGCCAGGGGTTGGCGCGGGTGCGACCGGTACGGTTTGCAACTCCTGCGCCTGCGCCGTACCCAATGTGAGCGCGCCAAGCACAATGACCGTTAGAATGCTGCACTTCATCGATGGCTCCATGGCCTGACCGGAATGTCACAAGGCTACTCCCAACCGCGCAAGAATGCCCTTCCCAATGAGATTTCCATGAAACGTTTCGTTCTGCTGGACACCACTCCGATCCCCGACAACGGCGGTGCCTTGTGCCTGTTCGAATACGGTGAGGACTTCGTCATCAAGATCCAGGGCGGTGACGGCGGCCAGTTGATGAACACGCGCATGCACGGTTCCGAAGATGCCCTGGCGGAAATTCCGTGCCGCAAGGTCGCCGGTCGTCCGGGTTCACGGGTGCTGATCGGTGGCCTGGGCATGGGGTTTACCCTGGCTTCGGCGCTCAAGCACCTGGGCAAGAGCGCCGAAGTGGTGGTGGCCGAATTAGTGCCGGGCGTGGTGGAGTGGAACCGTGGGCCGCTCGGCGAAAAGTCCGGCCGCCCTTTGCTTGACCCGCGCACGGTGGTGCGCATGGAAGACGTGGCCAAGGTGCTGCAGGCCGAGCCCCAGGGGTTTGATGCGATCATGCTTGACGTCGATAACGGCCCTGAAGGCCTCACGCAAAAAGCCAACAGCTGGCTGTATTCCGCCGGTGGCCTGGCCGCCTGCGCCAAGGCCCTGCGCCCCAAGGGCGTGCTTGCCGTGTGGTCGGCCAGCGCCGACAGACTGTTCAGCGACAAACTGCGCAAGGCCGGTTTCAAGGCCGAAGAAGTGCAGGTGTTTGCCCATGGCAACAAAGGCACGCGACACACCATCTGGATTGCGGAAAAGCTCAAGGGCTAATTGCGCTGTGATTAGCTAGAATCAACCTGTCCGTGACCACCCAATAGCCAGGAGCCATGATGAGCTCGACCAACCCGCCCTCCCACACCGCCAAGCTGGACCGCATCCTCGCCGATGCCCAGCGCGACCGGGAAATGGGCTACCGCGACAAAGCCCTGAAAATGTACCCCCACGTGTGCGGCCGCTGCGCCCGTGAATTCGCCGGCAAGCGCCTGAGCGAACTGACCGTGCACCACCGCAACCACAATCATGACGACAATCCCCAGGACGGCTCCAATTGGGAACTGCTGTGCCTGTACTGCCATGACAACGAGCACTCGCGCTACACCGACCAGCAGTACTTCGGCGAAGGCTCCACCAGCAGCCCGACGATTGCCAAGGCGACGCACAACCCGTTTGCGGCGTTGGCGGGGTTGATGAAGAAAGACGACTGAGATCATCGTTGGCTGTACCGGCCTCATCGGGGGCAAGTCGAATCGTCGCACCGCCCCTCCCACATTTTGGAATGCATTCCCCTGTGGGAGGGGCTTGCCGCCGATAGCGATCGCCCAAGCACCACACTGCCCAAGACCGTATAATCGCGGTTTTTCCTGCAAGGCACCCTTCCCCGTGGGCAATAAACGCTACAGCTGCATCGGTCTGTATAACCCCAAATCCCCGGAAAATGTCGGCTCGGTGATGCGCGCCGCCGGCTGCTACGGCGTGGCTTCGGTGTTCTATACCGGCGTGCGTTACGAGCGCGCGCGGGATTTCATCACCGACACCAAGAAGGTGCATCACGACATTCCGCTGATCGGCATCGATGACCTGAAGAAGATCCTGCCTCTGGGCTGCATCCCCGTCGCCGTGGAGTTGGTGGAAGGCGCCCGACCGCTGCCCGAATACACCCACCCCGACCGCGCGCTGTACATCTTCGGCCCCGAAGACGGCTCGCTGGACAAAGAGATTCGCGACTGGTGCGAGGACGTGGTCTACATCCCGACCACCGGCTGCATGAACCTCGCCGCCACCGTCAACGTGGTGCTCTACGACCGCCTGGCCAAGGGCAATAACACCCGCTCGGGACCCAAATACTGAAAGCCGGCGACGCAAATAGCGGGAACATCCGGCCATCGCCAACAGTCAGCTAATGACACTTATCTTTGTTGGAGACGGATCATGAGCGACAGCAAAACCCTGCGACCTGTGATTGAACACCTGCAGCCGGACGAGCAGCGCCCCCAGAATGTGCACGGCTGGGAACGCATCGGCTCGGTAGCCGGTGGCGTGATGTTGGTCGGCAAAGGCCTGCGCCGTGGCGGGCTCTTCGGGCTGATCCAGGTGGCGATTGGCGGCGTGGCGCTGGCACGCGGTTTCACCGGCCACAGTTCGCTCAAGGACAAGCTCGAGCAAGGCCGCCAGGAAATGAACAGCGTACGTACCAAGATCGAGCGAGCGGGCGCGGAGCTGAAGAACCTGAAGACCAAGGCTGAAGTGGCGGCTGAAAAAGCGGTGAAAACCACGGGCTGAGCCGAGTAATCGGGCCGCTGGAGATTTAAATGTGGGAGGGGGCTTGCCCCCGATAGCGGTGGGTCAGCGGAAGAGTTGCTGGCTGACACTCTGCTATCGGGGGCAAGCCCCCTCCCACATTTGTTTTGTGCAGGATTTTAAGATTACTCCAGCAGCTTGCTGTCGAGTACGGCGGATGAACCGTCGATGATGCGCTCGGCCAGTTGCACAAACTCCTTCGTGGTCACGCTGCCCGCGCGCATCACCGCTTGCGCCAGGTCATCCAGCGAGCGCTTGTTATGGGTTTTCACGCGGATCTCGCGGTCCAGTTCCTGCAACACCACCACCGCCCGTGACACTGTTGCGCCACTGACGTGTTCGCCACGCAGGCTGGTCACAGCCTTGCCCTCCTTCGTCAGGCGCGTCTGTATCGCCTGATACCGCTCATCGGTGATTCCCCCGGCGCGACGGACCAGTTCAATGGCGTAGTACCCGGCCAGGCCTTCGCTGATCCAGTCACTGCTGTCGTGGTCATTGAAACGGGCGATGGCCTGCACCACTTCGCGGACCAACGGGCTGCTGCCGTCTTCACTGATCAGCGGCGTGCGGCTGTTGAGGTAGACCGAGTCACGCGCCGAAAAGGCGCCACGGCGCATCGGGTCGCTGGCGCCCACCACCAACAGTTTGGCCGGATGGCGCGGGAACGCGGCTTCCACTTGCGGCCACACGAAGGTCAGCAGCGTCAGCACATCCATGCGCCGCATGCCCTGCCTCTTGGGCGACGTCACGGTGACGTCGGTCTGCCCCAGGCGCATGCGCCGGCTGCCCAGGCTACCGGCGAGCATCCAGCCGGTGGGGCGGTCGAACAGGCGGGACACGTTGTCGATGCGAAACCTGTTCTTGCCGATACGCGGCCAGGCGGTCTCGATGCTGTTCCAACCCGGCGGCAGGTCGAAGATCAGGCGCGCGACCAGCTCGACACCCTCCTGCTGGTCCAGCCGTGCGGCGGGCACCAGGTCGTCGCCGCGAAACAGCGCCCAGGCCGGCGTCATGCGCGCTTCGTAGGTGCCGGGTTTGTGCGCGTGGCCCAGACGTACGCGGTAGGTCAGGCTGGCCTTGTCGGCGCTGGGTTGCCAGTGACCCCGACGACCATCGACCTTCCATTGCCCATCGGCCTTGAAATCGCTGTAGTCGCCGTCGCGGCCAAGGTCGAAATCCAGGCTGCGCACCGCAGAGCCCTGGGACAGGCTCACGCGCACCTCGGCCTGATCGCTCTGGGGCAGAAGTTTGACGTGGTAATCCAGGTCGACTTTTTTGGCGCACCACGCCGGCATGCTCAGCGCCAGCAACAGCGCCACTGTCGCCAGCTTGAATCCCACCTTCATACGCACTCCTGGTTAACCCGCGCGGAAGATCAGGTAATCCTCCCAGTCGTCCTCTGGCACGCTGCCTTCGCTGAGCATGCGCCCGGACTGGGAAATGCGCTCGTGGTGCACGGCGTCGCGGTCGCCGCAGACCAGGTGGTGCCACAATGGCAAATCCTTGCGCTCGCTGACCAGGCGATAACCGCAGGTGGGCGGCAGCCACTTGAACTGGTCGGCCTGCCCGGGCGTGAGCTGGATGCAATCCGGCACCGACGCCCGACGATTGGGATAGTCGGTGCACTGGCAGGTTTTCAGGTCCAGCAGTTTGCAGGCGATGCGCGTGTAATAGACGCTGTTGTCGTCTTCATCCTCAAGCTTTTGCAGGCAGCACAGGCCACAGCCGTCGCACAGCGATTCCCATTCCTCCTGGTCGAGGTGTTCGAGGGTTTTGCGTATCCAGAAAGGTTCGACTTTGGCGGCCATGGCTCTGCATCAGTATCGGTAGGTTCAAAGGCCGCCAGTCTAGTGCCCAAGCCCCTCGGGGCCAAGCGCTTGCGACTGGCGGTGTAACAACACTTGTCAGTCTAGTGGCCGCGCAGTAGTTTTGAGCGCCGAATTGACGATCAGGAACTGCTCATGACCCGTGTTGCCGACTATCCGATCCACACCCAGTTCACCGAACGCTGGTCGCCTCGCGCCTTTACCGGCGAGAGCATCTCCAAAGAAACCCTGCTGAGCTTCTTCGAGGCGGCGCGCTGGGCACCTTCGGCCTACAACTCGCAGCCCTGGCGCTTTCTCTACGCCCGCCGCGACACGCCGGACTGGGAGCGCTTCCTGGGTTTGCTCAACGAGTTCAACCGGGGCTGGGCGCAGCATGCGTCGGCACTGGTGATCATCGCCTCGAAGACCGACTTCATCGCCCCCGGCGCCACGGAAGAAACCCCGGCCCTGTGGCACACCTTCGACACCGGCGCCGCCTGGGCTCACCTGGCCTTGCAAGCCAGCCTCGCCGGCTGGCACACCCATGGAATGGCCGGCTTCGATCAGGAACTGACCCGCCAGGCGCTGAAGATCCCCGCAGGCTATGCGCTGCACGCCGCCGTGGCAGTGGGCAAGCTGGGCGACAAGTCGAGCCTGCCCGAGTACCTGCAAGGCCGCGAAGCGCCGAGCCCGCGCAAGCCGCTGAGCGAGCTGGTTTCGGAAGGTGACTTCACTCTCTGAGTTATGCGCAGAACCCATGAATGCCAGTTTGTAGGAGCGAGCTTGCTCGCGAAAAACGTCAACGATAACGCGTGCTTTCTGCATGAACGCGGTGCCTATGAGTTTTTCGCGAGCAAGCTCGCTCCTACAGGCTGGCATTAGGGCTTGCCCCTCCCACATTTTTTACCGTGTCGTATCAGTAGCCGCGCTCGAAATCCACTTCCCCGCGCAGGGCTTGTTTAGCCTGGTACGCACGCACGTTCTGCACGAACAACTCCACCATCATTGCCGGCGAGGTCGGGGCCGAGCTGTGCCCGGTCAACAGCAAGCCCCACGCCGTCCAGAACGGGTGTCGTTGCGGCAGCGGCTCCTGGCGACAGACGTCGATCACCGCTCCGGCAAGATGGCCCTCCTTGAGGGCTTCGACCAGATCGGCATCCACCACCGCCACACCGCGCCCGACGTTGATGAACAAGGCGGTCGGCTTGAATTGCTTGAACAGTGCGGCGTCGTACAGGTCATGGGTGTCAGGGGTGTTGGGCAGCAGGTTGATCACATAATCCACCTCCCCCACCAGCTGGCCCAATTGATCGAGCCCGGCGACTTCGATAAACGGCGCCTGCTCGCGGGCCTGGCTGGCGATGCCATACAGCTTGACGCCAAATGGCAGCAGGAACTGCGCCACACGCTGGCCAATGTCGCCGGTGCCGACCACCAGCACCTTGCGCCCGGCCAGGCTCTGGCCCTGGCGGCTGTCCCACTTGCGCTCGACCTGGCTGACCAGCCGCGCCAGCACTTCACGCTCGTGGCCGAGCATGTAGGTCAGGACGAATTCAGCCATGACCTGGCCAAAGACGCCGACCGCGCGGGTCAGGCGATAATCACGCGGCAGGCCTTCGGCCAACAGGGGCGTAATGCCGGCCCAGGTCGACTGCAACCATTGCGGATGGTGGCCCTGGCGCAACAGCGTCGCCAGCAGGTCCGGCTGGCCCAGCCATACCGGGGAATCGGCGGCCAGGCGCGAGAGTTCGGCCGAGTTGCCGCTGGTCAGCACCTCAAGGTCCGGCGCGGCTTCGCGAAGCAATTGGGCGTAGAGCGGGTGATCCTGTTCAGCAATCAGAACACGCATGGTTCAAACCTTTCAAAAACAGTGCTGACGGCCGCCCGCATCCTTACGGCCACCGTCCTCTAATACAATTCCATTCAAGCCTGCGCCCTGAGACGGGCGCTGATCGATCACATCGGGTCGTTGCGGCGCAGCAGCTCTTCAGGCAGGTGCTCGATGTACTCGTCCTCGGCGGGCGGCATTTGCAGGTGATAGCCCTGCTGGTCGAGGTTTTCCAGGACCACGGCGATGTCCTCGCGCGACAGTTTGCGCTCGGGCGTCAGCACCATGTCGAAGGCGTGATGCGGCTTGCCGAAGGCGACCATCAATGGCTCCGGCACCCGCTCCAGGGCGTCGCTCTTGAGGACATAAAGGTACATGCCGTCTTTTTTCAGGCTGCGATAAATCGAGCAAATACGTTTCAAGGCTGTTCTCCGGCATTGGCCAGGCTGTCGAGCAGCGCCTGGCCCATCAATTCGCGACGCCAGCCACGCAGCGAATCGGGTAATTGGTAAGGCCCATCGGGATAGCCACTTTTAACCAGGGCTTCGAGGGTTTTCTTGCGCAGCATCAGTTCCGGCGCCATGTCCAGGCGCTCGGCGAACGCCTGGCCCAGGGCGCGCAGTTGCTTGATCAGCGCGGCGGCGTCGACCGGCAGCGGTTCAGGCACGGCAGGCGGCCATTGGTCCATGGGCACGCTGCCCGCACGTTTGATCAGGTCGAGCAGGAACTGGCCGTCCTGACGCACGGTGCGCGGGTGCATGTCTTCGATCTTGCCCAGGGCGGCGAGGTTATCCGGCTGGGATTTGGCCAGGGGCCATAACGAGTGCTCACGCACGATGCGATTGCGCGGCAGGTCACGGGCGCGGGCTTGCTGCTCGCGCCAGGCGCACAGTTCACGCAATACGGCGAGCTGGGCGCGGGACAGTTTCCACGCCAGCTTGGCGTCGCGGTACACCTCGTACGGGTCGACTTCGCGGCGCAGGTTGGCCACCAGTTCGGCGCCGTCTTCCAGTACCCAGGCGTATTTGTCATCGCTCAATCGCGGACGCAGGCGGATGTAGACTTCGGCCAGGTGCACGGCGTCTTCGGCGGCATAGCTCACCTGGGTTTCGGACAAGGGCCGCTGCAGCCAGTCCGAGCGCGTCTCGCCCTTGGGCAGGTCGATATCGAGCACCGCCTGCACCAGCCGCGAGTACCCCATGGAGAACCCGAGGTTCAGGTAAGCCGCAGCCAACTGGGTGTCGAACAACGGCGCCGGCAGGCTGCCGGTCAGGCGCAAC
Organism: Pseudomonas sp. 31 R 17; assembly: GCF_900004915.1. Lineage (NCBI taxonomy): Bacteria > Pseudomonadati > Pseudomonadota > Gammaproteobacteria > Pseudomonadales > Pseudomonadaceae > Pseudomonas > Pseudomonas sp. 31 R 17. The sequence goes on along the minus strand of NZ_CVTN01000065.1, from coordinate 704,583 downwards.
AGCACTTCCAGGTCTTCGCTGCAGGCATGTACCACCTTGATCACGCCCGGGTTTTCCAGCAAGGCGGCCAAGGGTTGCCAGTTGTCGATGGTCAGGGGATCGATCAGATACGCGCGCACGCCATCACCGATCTGGATCAGCCCGGCAATGGGGTAGAAGGTGTCGACCCGCATGAATTCGGTGTCGAGGGCGACGAATGGCAACTGCTGCCATTGGGCGCAATGCTGGCCGAGGCTATCGTTGTCGCAGATCCAGTGAATATCGATGGCCACACGGCTCTCCCTTGAAGAATGGCGCGCAGTATATATCGCGAAAGGGACTTGCGAGCATCCGCAGTGCACAGGCAACCGCGAAAACTCAGACAGAAGAGGAAGAATAATCCGACAGGCGGAAGCTATCACCTCTGAAGCTATCCCCTCTTACGCAGGACGTAGACACACCAGAGTTTGGAGCCGGGCAGGAACTCCCGCTGATTCAAGACTTTGAAGCCGGCCTGGCGAAACTCCTCCTCAACCGGGATACGCGCGTCCACGGAGACAATCACCGTATCGCGGCTGACTCGGTGGAATTCCCGCAGCAAGGCCAGGCGCACCTCGGTATCGGGCGCATGGCGAAACAACTCCAGGCAGAAGATGCAATCCACCGCATTCGCCGACAGACCAATGGAAAACGCTGAGCCCGGGAATGTCTTGACGCGTTTGAGCAACGCCGCCGAGTGATGGGTGCGGGCGTGGTCGAGCATGTCCTGGGAAGGGTCCGACGCCAGGATCACCCGATTGACGTGCTCAGCCAGCACCGGCCAGAACCGCCCGGAGCCGCAGGCCAGGTCGAGGATCAACCCGGGCTCCCCGGCGACCTTCAACGCATGGCGCACCAACCGTGCATCGCGCCACGCGGCCAGACGCTGCAACAGCCCGGGCGGATCGGTATCACCACAGACCCTGGCATGCTCACGGTCATAGCGCTCGGTGAATTCGGTCTCGATGGAGGATGGAGGTTGTGGCGACATCGCGGGCTCATGGTGGACAAAACGGAAGTAAAACGACCTTGATCGGCAGCTTAACCACTGCAACGTGAAAAAAAGGTCGAAAGCCGCAACGCCGTCAATCCCGCACCTTGCCACCCTGCCCCGCGCTGGAAATAATGTGCGCCCGACCTGCCCCAAGGACTCGACCGCATGAAAGCTCCTCTAGCCCTGTGTGTACTGGCGAGCGTGGCCACCACCGCCCTGGCCGATACCAGCCCGTCACGCCTGGACGAGGTCATCGAGCGTGGCACGCTGACGGTGTGCACCACCGGCGACTACATGCCCTACACCTCGTTGCGTGCCGATGGCCGCTACCAGGGCATTGATATCGCCATGGCCGAGTCCCTGGCCAAGAGCCTCAACGCGACGGTCACCTGGGTGCCGACCACCTGGAAAACCCTGATGCCGGACTTTCTGGCGCAACGGTGCGACATCGCCGTCGGCGGGATTTCGGTGTCACTGGAGCGCCAGAAAAAAGCCTTCTTCAGCCAGCCGCTCGGTGTCGACGGCAAAATCCCCCTGGTACGTTGCGCCGACGTGCAGCGCTACCAGAGCGTCGAGCAAATCAACCAGCCCCAGGTGCGCGTGATCGAACCGGCGGGCGGCACCAATGAAGCGTTTGCCCGCGCCCGGCTGGGCAAGGCGCAGATACGCCTGCACGACAACGTGAGCATTTTTGACGAACTGCTGGCGGGCAAGGCCGACGTGATGATCACCGACGCCAGCGAAGCGCGTTACCAGCAAAAACAAAAACCGGGACTGTGCGCGGTCAACCCCGATCGGCAGATGCAATACAGCCAGAAAGCCTTCCTGCTGCCGCGCGACGATGTGGCCTGGAAAAGCTACGTCGACCAATGGTTGCACTTGAGCGTGGCGACCGGCGTGTATGACGGCATTGTCAGTCAGTGGCTGGCGGCGCCTTGATCAACTCGACAAAAGCCGCGCACGCGGCGCTGCGATAGGCGCCCCTGCGGCTGAGCAGCCCTACGGTGCGGTGCGGCAACGGCGGCTCGATGGCCACGGCGTGCAACCCGGCCTGGGCCAGGGCCAGTGCGCGGGGCAGGATGGTCGCCAGTGAAGTGTTACGCACGATTTCAATGATCGCGCCGATGGAGTTGGCCTCCATGACGATGCGCGGTGTCACGCCCTGCCGGCGGCAGTAGTCATCGATATAACGGCGCGTGGCAAACCCCGCATCGAGCAGGACCAGCGGCTGCTCGAACCCTGCCGACCGATTCACCGCGGGCGAATCCGCCCGCACCACCAGGCTCAAGGCCTCGGCAAACAATGCCTCACACTCGATATCCGGCCCGTGCTCGCCGGCAAAGCCGATGCCGATATCCAGCAAATCCTCGCCCAGCGCGGCTTCGATGCGGTCCTGGGTCAACTCTTCGACGCTCAAGGTGATGCCTGGGTACAGCCCATGGAACCGCGCCAGCAACGGGCCGATCAGGTAAGCGGTAAAGGTCGGCGTCATCGCCAGGCGCAGATGCCCGCGGCTCAAGTCCTGTACGTCATGCATCGCACGGGTGCCGGCCTCCAGGTCCTGCAAGGCCAGCCGGGCAAAGCGTACATAAGCCTGCCCCGCATCCGTCAGGCTGACGCTGCGCCCGGAACGATCGAGCAGCGGCGCGCCCAGGGTGTCTTCAAGTTGCTTGATCTGTTGCGACAAGGTCGGCTGCGACACATGCAGTGCCTGTGCCGCGCGGGTGAAATTGCGATGCTCGGCAACGGCCAGCAAGTAACGGATATGGCGCAACAGCATCAACGACGCTCCAACTATAGGCAGGGCTTATAGAAACTATAATAAGCCGGTCTTGGACGCTATAGACGAAAACTTCCATCCTTGCCCCATCAGTCACGCAAGGAGAACCCCTCATGCAGCACCTCATCGACGGCTTTCGCAAATTCCAGCGCGAAGCCTTTGCCCAACGCAGCGACCTGTTCAAACACCTGGCCACCACGCAAAACCCCGGCACGCTGTTCGTGTCGTGCTCCGACAGCCGTGTCGTCCCGGAACTGCTGACCCAGCAGGAACCCGGCGACCTGTTCGTCATCCGCAACGCCGGCAATATCGTGCCGTCCTACGGGCCGGAACCGGGCGGCGTATCGGCCACGGTCGAATATGCGGTGGCGGTACTGGGCGTAAGCGACATCGTGATCTGCGGCCACTCCGACTGCGGCGCAATGACCGCCATCTCCACCTGCACCTGCCTGGACCACCTGCCTGCGGTAGCCAACTGGTTGCGCCATGCCGAGTCGGCCAAGGTGATCAACGCCGCCCGCCAGCACGTCTCGGACGCGGCGCGCCTGGATGCGCTGGTGCGTGAAAACGTGGTCGCTCAATTGGCTAACCTCAAGACTCACCCATCCGTCGCCCTGGCGCTGGAGCAAGGCCGGCTGAACCTGCACGGCTGGGTATACGACATCGAAACCGGTGGCATCGACGCACTGGACGGACGCAGCGCACGCTTCGTGTCCCTGCTCGAACACCCGACCACCCGCGCTCACGCCGCCTGAACCTATTCAACCCAAGAGGACTTCATCATGCTGCAATCGAACTTTTCCCAAACCCCTCGCCTGGCCCTGGCCGACACCGTCATCGACCTCAAGGCGCGCAAGGACCTGTCCTGGCAGGACCTCGCCGACGGCACCGGCCTGAGCCTGGCCTTCGTCACCGCCGCCCTGCTCGGCCAGCATCCGCTGCCCAGGGACGCCGCCAACGTGGTGTGCGCGAAACTCGGCCTGGACGAGGACGCCAGCCGCCTGCTGCAAAGCGTGCCCCTGCGCGGCAGCTTCCCCGGCGGCGTGCCGACCGATCCGACGATGTACCGGTTCTACGAAATGCTGCAGGTCTACGGCTCCACCCTCAAGGCCCTGGTGCATGAGCAGTTTGGCGACGGCATCATCAGCGCGATCAACTTCAAGCTCGACATCAAGAAAGTCGAAGACCCGGACGGAGGTTCGCGCGCGGTGATCACCCTGGACGGTAAATATCTGCCAACCAAACCCTTCTGATCGTTCGCCGAACCGTCTACGCTCTTGTCATTCCAACAAGACCGAGGGACGGGTAGATGAACGCACTGCTACGACTCGCCTGGCTGCTGCTGTTGTGCGGCAGCCAGGTGCACGCCGACACGGCCAATGACGCCGACGCTCAAGCGGCCAAGGCGTTGCTGGACAAGGCCCTGGTTTACTACCAGAACAATGGCGACAAGGCGTTGGCCGCTTTCAGCCGCCAGGGCGAATTCATCGACCAGGACCGCTACGTCTTCGTGGTCGACACCAAAGGCGTGCTGCTGGCCAGCGGCGGCCCCTCCTCGGCCTTGATCGGTCGCGACGTGTCCGAAGTCCTCGGGCCTGACCTGCAAGCCTCGTTCAAACACGCCATCAGCGCACCCGAAGGCCAGGGTATCCAGCAGGCCGATTATCGCTGGCAGAACTGGAATGACGGCAAGGTCGAACACAAGCACGTGTTTTACCAGCGGGTGGGCGAGCGCATCCTGGCGGTCGGCTATTACCTGCCACGGGCCACGCCGGAGCAGGCGCGGGCGCTGCGCAACAAGGCGGTGAACGCGCTGGTGAAGGACGAAGCGGGGACGCTCAAGGCGATCAACTCATTGCAGGGTGGTTTCCTGCAGGATGATCTCTACGTGTTCGTGGTTGACCTGGATACCCGGCGCTATGTGGCGCACGGCACCAACCTGCGTTTGATCAATACCGATTTCGCCAAGGTCAACGACCCGGATGGCCGGCCTGTCGGGGAGCCGATCCTTGCGTTGATGGGGGAACAGGATCAGGGCGAATATAAATACCGCTGGAAGAACCCGGTGACCGGGAAGATTGAGAATAAGCACGCTTATGTGCGCAAGGCCGGGCATTTGATGGTGGCGGTGGGATATTACAGTCCCTGATGCGTCTGGCGAGTACCTATCCTGCCGCGGTAACGGATATGTACGCTGTTGGCTTTGTGTGGGAGGGGGCTTGCCCCCGATGAGCATAGGTATCTACACAACTCAGCAGCGCCCAACCGCAACCACGATGCGAAGCGAGCCGCTCTTGATCTTGATCTGCTTTTGATCTTAGGCGCCCCGTTAAACCACGCTGGCCGAACGCAGGCGAGGTGCCGAGTGGTGGGGCAAGAGCGTTTTGCTTACTTTTGCGCTTTTCAAAAGTGAGCCGCTGTAAAAGCGGAACCATTAGCAGCCGTTACCACAGAAACGGATATGTACTCGCCCTGATCCGAATCCTGGTCGGCTTTCAGACCGCCATCGGGGGCAAGCCCCCTCCCACATTTGGATCGCGATCGGCACAAAATACCGGTCGGCTCCAAGGCCGCCGCGCTAACGCCCCCGCAACACCCGATCAGGCATCGCAATAGCCGCCGCCAACCCCAACACCGACACCCCCGCACTCACCATCAGCAAATGCCGAAACGTCATCGCCAACTCCCCCCGCAATGCATCCCGTGCCTCACCCGGCGCAGCATTGAGCCCATCGAGCAGCACATTACCGGAGCTGCCCTCGGTCAGCAGCGCGCCACTGGCCAAGTGGGCAAAACTGGCATCGCGCAAAAACGCCAACAGCAATGCCGACATACACGCCACCCCCACCGCCCCGCCCAGGGAGCGGAACAGGTTGGTGGTGCTGGTCGCCACACCAATATCGCGCTGCTCCACCGAGTTCTGCGTGCCCACCAGCGAGGTCGGGAACTGCATGCCCGCCGCGATGCCGCACAACAGCATGAACAGCGATGTCAGCCCGACCGCCTGGGGCGCGCTGAAGGCCATGCCGAGAATCGCCAGCGGGCTCAACACGGCGCCACTGAGGATCATCGGTTTATATCGGCCGGTCACTGAGGTCATGCGCCCGGCGAAATAAGCGCCCATCGGCAAGCCCATCGCCAGGGGCAGCAGGTGCAAGGCCGCGCTGTCGGCGCCGGCACCGGTCACGGTCTGGTAACGCAGGGGCATCAGCACGGTCAGGGAAATCGCCTGGAAGCTGGTGATGAAAATCGTGCACCAGCACAACACCGCGCTGCGGTTGACGAACAGGTGCATGGGCAACAACGGCTCGCGCGCGCGGCGTTCATGCCAGACGAACACGCTCAACGCCAACAACGCACAGACCAGCAGCCCGAGCACTTGATCGTCACGCCACGCACGACCCTGGCCGATTTGGGTGATGCCGAGCAACAAGGCGCTCAGGCCGATGATCATCAGCACGGTGCCGAGGTAATCGATAACCGGCTTGCGCTGCGGCACCGGCAACCCCACCAGGGTGCGATGGGCCACATACCAGGCGAGCGCGCCCAACGGCAGGTTGATCAAAAATACCCAGCGCCAGGACAGGAACTCGGTCATGTAGCCGCCCAGCACCGGCCCGGCGACGCTGGCCACCGCGTACATGCTGCTGAAGTAGCCCTGGTAACGCCCGCGTTCACGGGGCGCGATGATGTCGCCGATGATCGCCTGGCTCACCGAAATCATGCCGCCGGCACCGATGCCCTGGATAATCCGCGCCAGCACCAGTTGCTCCATGTTCTGCGCCAGGCCGCAGAACAGCGAGGCGACGGTGAACACACCCATGCCGATCAGCATCATGGGGCGTCGCCCATACAGGTCACCGAGCTTGCCGTAGATCGGCACCGCCACCGTCATCGCCACCATGTAGCCGGAGATCACCCAGGCCAGCAGGTTGACGTCATGGAACTGCGCGGAAATGGCCGGCATCGATACGGCGACAATGGTCTGGTCCAGGGCGCCAAGAAAGATCGCCAGCATCAGCGCGGCAAGAATGCTGCGCACGGCGGGAACAGCGGGAGCGGACTGATTGAGAGGGGTCACGGCACAACCTTCGAGCAAGGCACGCAGGCAACGGCAGCCTGCGCAAATGCTGAATACGATAGCAGGCTATTCGATAGCCTCGTAAGGAAGCCCGACGTAATTTTCAGCGATGGTTGTGCGCCCGGCCTCGGAGTTCATGAAGTAGTCCAGCTCACTCTCGGCAATGCGCCGGGTGAAGTCATCCGCCTGGGGAAACTGATGCAGCATCGACGTCATCCACCAGGAAAACCGTTCGGCCTTCCACACCCGCCGCAGGCAGATGGCGGAGTAGCGCTCAAGCAATTCCACACGCCCCTCGCCATACACCTTGAGCAGGATGCGAAACAATGTGCTCACATCACTGGCCGCCAGGTTCAAGCCCTTGGCCCCGGTAGGCGGCACAATATGCGCAGCATCGCCGAGCAGGAACAGGCGCCCGTACTGCATCGGCTCCACCACGAAACTGCGCAGCGGCGCGATGCTTTTTTCAATCGACGGGCCGGTGACCAGTTGTTCAGCCAGGTCGACCGGCAGACGGGTTTTGAGCTCGGCCCAGAAGCGCTCATCCGACCAGTCGGCCAACGGCTCCTGTGCCGGAACCTGCAAGTAGTAACGGCTGCGGGTCAGCGAACGCATGCTGCACAGCGCAAAGCCACGCGGGTGCGTGGCGTACACCAGTTCCGGGTGCACCGGCGGCGTATCGGCAAGCATGCCCAGCCAGCCGAAGGGGTAGACGCGCTCGAACACCTGCAACGCCTCCGGCGGAATCGACTGACGGGCCACACCGTGAAAGCCGTCACAGCCCGCGACATAATCACATTCCAGGCGAAAGGCCTGGCCTTGATGCTCGAAGGTCAGCCAGGGCTGATCACTTTTGAGGTCATGGGGCTGTACGTTCGAGGCTTCATAGAAGGTCGTGGCGCCGACAGCCGCACGGGCCGCCATCAGGTCGCGGGTGACTTCAGTCTGGCCGTAGATCATCACCGACTGGCCACCGGTGAGGGTCTTGAGGTCGATGTGGGTGAGCCGGCCATCGCGCGCCAGGGCGAAACCGTCATGCACCAGGCCCTCGGTGTCCATGCGTCGGCTGACGCCCGCCTCGCGCAGCAGGTCGACCATGCCTGGCTCCAGCACCCCGGCGCGGATGCGGCCCTGCACGTGGTCGGCGCTCTGGCGCTCCAGGACGAGGGTCTGAATGCCAGCGTTGTGCAGCAATTGTCCGAGCAGCAATCCTGACGGACCGGCGCCAATAATGGCGACTTGGGTTTTCAGCGTTTTCATTATTTTTATGGCCTGCTGGCTTCACCCGAACCGAACGAGTGAAAGAGTTGTCATTGGACGTGTAGCTGACATTTTTCACCTGAGCGAGCAGCATAAGAAGGTGAAAACTGCTTTAAAGCCTGCGCTTTTTGCCAATCGGGGCGATTACCGCACCACTATCCTGAGTATCGGATTGAAAACATGACCAACACCGCGATTCCGGTCTTCAAGCTTTACGGGGAAAGCCAACAGTGGCCGACGCCCGATTTGTTGCACTGTGAAACCATTTCCCGGCGCAGCCGGGAATACCAGTGGGAGATCCAGCCCCACCGGCACGCGGACCTGTGCCAGCTGCTCTACGTGCATAAAGGCCAGGCACACCTGGAAATCGAAGGCCAGCGCACCACACTCGACGAAGCCAGCCTGCAAGTGCTGCCGCCGCTGTGTGTGCACGGTTTTCGCTTTTGCGAAGATGTCGAAGGTTATGTGGTGACCCTGTCGGCGCCCCTGGTCAGCCATTTACAAGCGCAACTGGGCAGCACGGTCGATGGCCTGCACACCCTCGGCAGTTACCCCGCGGGCAAGGACAGCGACTACCTCAATAGCCTGTTCGTGCGTTTGCAGGACGAATACGCCGGCGAACAACCGGCACGGGACATGATGATGCACGCCCTGGTCAGCGTGCTGCTGGTGTGGGTCAGCCGCCAGGCGATCCAGCGCCGCCACCCCAGGACACCGCGTAACCGTGAGTATTTCCGACGTTTCACCCAACTGGTCGAACAGCATTACCGCGAGCACCCCAAGATTGAAGACCTGGCCCACAAACTGGGCATCTCGGTCTCCCATCTCAATGGCACATGTCGGGAGTTGGGCGGGCAGCCGGCCCTGCAGATCATGCATGACCGCCAGTTGCTGGAAGCCAAGCGCTTACTGACCTACACCAGCATGACCATCAATGAAATGTCCGAGGTGCTGGGGTTTTCCGACCCGACCAACTTTTCGCGACTGTTTCGCCGCCGGGTGGGATTTTCGCCAAAGGCTTTTCGCGAGCAGTTGAAGCAGAGCTGAATGTGCGAGGGAGCAAGCCCTGATGCTGTAGGAGCGAGCTTGCTCGCGAAAAATGGCAACGATAACGCGTGCTTCCTGAATGAACGCGGTGCCTGTGAGTTTTTCGCGAGCAAGCTCGCTCCTACAGGCGTTGGCCCACTCACACAGTGGATTTGCAGTGCTTTGAGAATCAACGCAGGGCGCTGAAACTGCCGGTGTGCGGGACACATTGGTTTTGGTGGCAACTGATGGCAAACGCCGCCGGCTGCATTCGCGTCTGCTCGACGCGGTAGGCGGCTGTGCCATACAGCGCAGTAGCCAAGGCGCACAGGCTGAAAATCGTCAGGTACTTTCTGGTTTTAATGCTCATGGCACAGACCTCTGCACGGATCTACAAGGTGCTGTTTAAAGCATAGGTCACTCAGGGCAAGTTGCCATGATTGCAGGCCATTCAGCGCGCTTATGCCGCTTCAGAGACCGACATCCCACTCAGGCTCTTCGGGAAACCGCTGCACCAGGAAATCCAACAGGCTGCGCAACGCCAAGGGCATGTGTTTGCGCGAGGCGTATACCGCGTAGATATTCATCTGCCGTGGCTGCGCATCCGGCAGCAGGCGCACCAGTTTGCCGCTGCGAATCAACTCACCGGCCTCATAGCTGGGAAGCATCGCCACCCCGGCGCCGGCCAGAGTGATGCGCAATAACGTGCCGGCCTCGTTGGCGGTGATATTGCCGTGCACCGCCACCGACACATGTTCACCACGCTCTTCGAAATGCCACAGGCTCTTGCCAAAGTAGGAATGGGTCAGGCAGTTGTGCCGGGCCAGGTCTTCGACTTTCTGCGGTGCCGGATGCTCGCGCAAATAGGCTGGCGTGGCGCACACCACCGAGCGGCATACGGTCAAACGCCGGGCGATCAGGTTCGGGTCCAGGTCGTTACTGGTGCGGATCGCCAGGTCGATGCGCTCGTCCACCAGGTTCACCGTGCGGTCGAGCATTTGCAGGTCGACTGTCACCAGCGGGTAGCGTCTGACGTACTCGGCAATCGCGGCGCCCAACTGCGCCTGGCCGAACGAGGTGCTGACACTCAAGCGCAACAGCCCACGCGGGGCATCATCGGGCTCGCTGACGGCAGCCTGCATATCGCCACAGAGTTCCAGCAATTGCCGGCAACGCGGCAGGGTTTCACTGCCGGCAGCGGTGAGGCTGAGCTTGCGCGTGGTGCGGTGCAGCAGGCGTGCGCCGACCCAATCCTCCAGCTCGGCCAGGTAACGCGAGACCACTGGGCGCGACAGGTCCAGGTGGTCGGCGGCGGCGGATTGGCTGCCCAGGTCCACCACGGTGACAAACACGCGCATTGCTTGAAGACGATCCATGATTTGCCCGATTTCAGAAACAAACTATGTTCCAGCATCGCATTTTTTGTGGTGTTTTATGCAACTAAGCTCTGTTCACCCCTTACCGAAGGCAGGAGCTGCCCCGATGTTCTCGACGTTCAAACGCTTGACCCTGGCGACTGCCGCCCTGGCCTTCACTGCTCATGCCATGGCGGCAGACTTGAAACTTGACGTGTACAACCCGGGCGAAGCCGCCATCTTCCCGGTCAGCTCGGTACTGGTCAGCGGCGCCCGGGACGCGATCCTGGTGGACGCGCAATTCGGCAAGGGCCAGGCCGAGCAACTGGTGCAGAAAATCCGCGCCAGCGGCAAGCACCTGACCACCATCTACATCAGCCACGGCGACCCGGACTACTACTTCGGCCTCGACACCCTGACCGCCGCCTTTCCCGACGCGAAAGTGCTGGCGCCACAGCCGGTGGTCGACCATATCAACGCCACCGTCGCCGGCAAGCTGGCGTTCTGGGGCCCGAAAATGGGCGCCGACAAACCGGCCAGGACCCTCGTACCGCAAGTGCTCGAGGGCCACAGCCTGACGCTGGAAGGGCAGCAACTGGACGTCATCGGCCTGGACGGCCCGCAGCCGGACCGCAGCTTTGTGTGGATTCCGTCGATCAAGGCCGTGGTCGGGGGCGTGGTGGTCGCGCAAAACATCCACGTCTGGATGGCCGATACCCAGACTGCACAGTCCCACAAGGATTGGCTGGCCACCCTGCAACGCATTGAAGACTTGAAGCCGACCACCGTGATCCCGGGCCACTACCTGGGCACCCCATCGCCCGCTTCGGTCACGTTCACCGCCGACTACATCAAGGCCTTCGACATCGAAACCGCCCAGGCCAAGGATTCCGCCGCCCTGATCGCGGCCATGAAAAAGCGTTACCCGAACCTCGCCGACGAGAGCTCGCTGGAATTGAGCGCCAAAGTCGCCAAGGGCGAAATGAAGTGGTGACTGGTTTTAAACCCTGACCTTTACTGGAGAACCTCATGAGCAAGATCGCAATCATTGGTGCCACCGGCCGTGCCGGTAGCCAACTGCTGGAAGAAGCGCTGCGCCGTGGGCATACCGTCACCGCCATCGCACGCAATACCGACAAACTGGCCGCACGCCCAGGTGTCACGGTCAAACAAGTGGACGCTTTGGAGGCCGATGCCCTGCAACAGGCCGTGAGCGGCAGCGACGTGGTGATCAGTGCCGCACACTTCGCCACTTTGCCCGCCAGCGCCGTGCTCGGCCCGGTGAAAAAAGCCGGAGTGAAACGCCTGTTGGTGGTGGGTGGCGCCGGTTCGTTGCTGTTGCCCGACGGCAGCCGCGTGATCGACAGCCCGGGCTTCCCGGCGGAATACAAAACTGAAGCCAGCGCAGGCGCGGCGTTTCTCGACGTGCTGCGTCAAGAGCAGGAACTGGATTGGACCTTCCTGTCGCCGTCGGCCCTGTTCGATGGCACCGAGCGCACCGGTCAATTCCGCCTGGGCCAGGATCATTTGCTGGTGAGCGACGACGGTCAAAGCTCGATCAGTTTCGCCGACTTCGCCATCGCCATGATCGATGAAGTGGAAACGCCGAAGCACTCGCGTCAGCGCTTCACGGTGGGCTACTGATACACCGGATCTGCACTGTGGGAGCGTACACCGCCGTCTGTAGGAGCGAGCTTGCTCGCGAAAAACTCACAGGCACCGCGTTCATTCAGAAAGTACGCGTTATCGTTGACGTTTTTCGCGAGCAAGCTCGCTCCTACAAAAAGCCTTAGGCAAGCCCCCTTCCTACATTCGAACGGTGGCATATCCGGCGCCTGCAATTTTTCAATAGGGCCAGTGACTTTCTCATTTGCCCAGCCTCCCCCACCCGTGGCCTGATTCGCCCTTGTTCACCCAAGGCAGGCCCATGCAAAACGTTCAGGCAAAACCCACCACCGCCGTGTGGCTGATGATCAGTGTGGTGCTGGTCGCCCTTAACCTGCGCCCGTCGATGGCGGCCGTGGGGCCCTTGTTGTCGTCGATCCGCGCTGATGTGCCGCTCAATTTCAGCAGCGCCGCATTGCTGACCATGTTGCCCGTGATGAGCATGGGCCTGGCGATGTTCTTTGGCATGGGCCTGGCCCGGCGCTTTGGCGAATACCGCAGTATCGTGGTGTCGCTGCTGGTGATTGGCGCAGCGACACTGTCGCGGTTGTGGCTGGATTCGGCGTTCGAGCTGATTGTCAGCGCCATGGCGGCAGGCGTTGGGATTGCGCTGATCCAGGCGTTGCTGCCGGCGCTGATCAAGTCGCGCCCCGGTGACAACGTTTCAGTGTTCATGGGCCTGTATGTCACCGCGATCATGGGCGGCGCCGCACTGGCCGCATCGTTTGCGCCGTTTGTGCAAGTACACACCGGCAGTTGGCGCATCGGCCTGGCGATGTGGGCCGGGCTGGCGCTGCCGGCGCTGGTGTTCTGGTACGCCCAGCGCTCGGCGTTACCCGCTTTGCCTCAGGTCGACAGCGGCCCGCAGGCATCGTTTTTCGGCAATCGCCGGGCCTGGTTGCTCGCCCTGTTCTTCGGCTTCGGCACGGCGTGCTACACCTGCGTGCTGGCGTGGCTGGCGCCGTATTACGTCGAGCAGGGCTTGCGTGAGCAGCATGCCGGTTTGCTGCTGGGTTTGCTCACCGCCATGGAAGTGGTCTCCGGCCTGGTAACGCCCGCCATCGCCAATCGCCGCCGGGACAAGCGCGGCGTGGTGGCGGTATTGCTGGTGCTGATCCTGATCGGCTTCGCCGGCCTGATCCTCAGCCCCCGGCACCTGAGCCTGCTGTGGCCGTGCCTGCTCGGCCTGGGTATCGGCGGCTTGTTTCCCATGAGCCTGATCCTGTCCCTGGACCATCTCGATAACCCGCGCCGCGCCGGTGGCCTGACCGCGTTCGTGCAGGGTATCGGCTACCTGATCGCGGGCCTGTCGCCGCTGATTGCCGGGATGATCCGCGACCGGTTGGGCAGCTTCGAGGGGGCCTGGTGGTCATTGGCGGCGGTAGTGGCAGTGATGCTGCTGATGGTCATGCGTTTTAATCCGGCGCATTACGCGCGACATATCCGCTGAGGTCGTGTTGTAAACAGTATTTGTCTCACCCAAAACATAGAAGAGTCCTACAGAGCTTTCTATTGGTACGAGCGTTCCGTTAACATTTTGCTCAGTCTTGTACTGAATTCGGTACAAAGGGTTTACGGACGAAACCGATGCTAAACAGCAACTTGCTCAGAAAGCTCGATATGCAGGACTTGATGGTGTTTATCGCTGTCTACGACCAGAGCAGCGTTACCGACGTGTCTGAAACGCTGTTCGTCAGTCAGTCCACCGTCAGCTACAGCCTGAAGAAACTGCGCACCAGTTTCGAAGACGAGTTGTTTATCAACACGCGAGCGGGCATGCGTCCTACGTACAAGGCCACCACGATGTACGGCCACGTCCAGAAAATCCTCGAAAGCATCAACCTGTGCCACGCCGGAGGCCAGGCCTTCGACCCGACCCGCGAGGCCGTGACTTTCAATGTGTGCGCCCCGGAATACTTCGAACACCTGATCCTGCCGCGCCTGCTGAAAAACTTCGACCGCGCCGACCTGCCGGTGATCGTCAATGTGCAAAAGCTGGAAGCCGACATTCCCGCCGACGACTTGCGCGAAGGCCGCCTGGACCTGGTGATCGGCTTCGGCCCGAACTTTCACCGCGTCCATAAAGACTTCAAGCGCCAAATGCTGCTCGAAGACGACCTGGTGTGCGTCTTCGACAAACGCTCGGCGCCGCGGGAAGCGACGTTCAGCCTGCAAGCCTTCGTCGAGCGGCGCCACGTGTTTCCCACGCCGTGGACCTCCGCCACCAACATGATCGACGGCTGGCTGGCGCGCCAGGCGCACAAACGCCAGGTGATCGCGCGGGCCAACAGCTACAGCGCGGCGTTGAAGATGATCAGCGGCACCGACTTTATCGTGACCCTGCCACGCCGCGTGCAAAAGCTGCTGGCGCCGACCTCGGCGTACGGGTGTTGCGAAGCCCCGCAGGGTTTGCCGGGCTTCACCCTGGACATGCAATGGAACCAGGCCAGCGAACAGGACAGCGCCAATACCTGGTTTCGCGAGCAGGTGGTCAAGGTGTGTGAGGATGAAGCGGCAAGCGGCAAGCTGAAAGCGGCAAGCTGAAAAAGCGGCAAGCGGTGCGGTCGCCTTGACTTGGCGCTTGCAGCTTGCCGCTGCTTCTTTCCTGCGCGTTACCCCGGGAGCGCAAGCCCGCGATCACTCATGAACGCCTCCAGCCGTGAGCGCATCCAGCGCTCCGCCGGGTCGGTGTCGACGTGGCTGAGCCAGACCATCGACAAGTCCAGGGTCGGCGTTTCAAACGGAAACGCCTCGCAGAACAGATTCCCGCCGGCGGCCATGGCCTGGGCCGCGTAGTCCGGCAGGCTGGCAATCATATCAGTGCCGGCAAGCAATGCCGGCAGCGAACTGTATTGCGGCACCGACAGCACCACGTGCCGCTTGCGACCGATTTCGGCCAGCCACTCATCGGCAAACCCGGCGACGTTGGCGGTGTGGGACACCAGCACATGGGGCCGTGCGCAATATTCGTCCAGGGTCAGCGGTGTGTCGGACGCATCGGCGCGCAACAGGCACGGGCGGATATGCCGCAGCAGCTTGCGCTTGGCATTCGCCGGCAGGCCGCGGGTCTGGGTGATGCCGACAGTGATATCGCCGGAGGCCAGCAGGTCGGGAATGCGCCAGTAATCCACATGCTGCACCACGAACACCACCTGCGGCGCTTCATGGCGCAGCGCTCGCAGCAACGGCGGCAACAGGCCGAACTCGACGTCATCGGACAAGCCGATACGAAAGGTCATGGTGCTGATGGACGGGTCAAAATCGTGGGTCAGGCTCAAGGCCGACGACAGTGAGTCCAGGGCCGGCGACAAGTGCTGAATGATCTGCTCGGCGCGCGCGGTGGGCTCCATGCGGTGGCCGACGCGAATGAACAAGGGGTCATTGAACAACGTACGCAGACGGTTCAGGGCCGAACTGATGGTCGGCTGGCCGAGAAACAGCTTCTCCGCCACCCGCGTCACGTTGCGCTCGAGCATCAGCGCTTCGAAGACCACCATCAGGTTGATATCGGCCTTGCGTAATTCATTGCGATTCATCGGCGCCTGCCCCTTCCCCACGACAAGCCGCAGTTTAGAAAGGCAACGGGGCGGCGTCTATGTCGGTCGATGCATCGGTTTCTATGGGGGTCGTATCGCAGAACAGGACCAACCCTCCAGACGATCGGTTGAATTGATAGCCCACGCGCATCAATCTATCCAAATTTGTCACTTATCATTTCTAAATGTGTCAGCCACTATCCCTAGTCTTAAGCGAAACAAGCACTTTAAAAAGAACGCTGGAGACACAAAACCATGACTAGCCCTTCCCGGCCTGCGGCTGCCCCTTCGAAAGTAGGCGCCGTACTGCGCGTTACTTCGGGCAACTTCCTCGAACAGTTCGATTTTTTCCTGTTCGGGTTCTATGCCACCTACATCGCTGCCGCCTTCTTCCCTGCCGCGAATGAATTCGCATCATTAATGATGACCTTTGCCGTGTTCGGCGCAGGTTTCCTGATGCGGCCCCTGGGGGCGATCATTCTGGGTGCCTATATCGATGACGTGGGCCGCCGCAAAGGCTTGATCGTGACGCTGTCGATCATGGCCAGCGGCACATTGTTGATCGTGCTGGTGCCGGGTTATCACACCATTGGCCTGTGGGCACCGTTGCTGGTGCTGCTGGGTCGTCTGCTGCAAGGCTTTTCGGCCGGTGCGGAGCTGGGTGGTGTGTCGGTGTACCTTTCCGAGATGGCCACACCGGGCCGCAAGGGTTTCTACACCAGCTGGCAGTCGGGCAGCCAGCAGATCTCCATCGTGGTTGCCGCCGCGCTGGGCTATGGCTTGAACGTGTGGATGGAGCCGGCGGTGGTTGCAGACTGGGGCTGGCGCATTCCGTTCGCCGTCGGTTGCGTGATCATTCCGTTTATCTTCGTGCTGCGGCGTAACCTGCAGGAAACCGAAGAGTTCGCCAAGCGCAAGCACCGCCCGACCATGCGTGAAGTGATGGCCACCCTGGTGAAAAACTGGACCGTGGTGATTGGCGGCATGCTGATGGTGGCCATGACCACCACCGCGTTCTACCTGATTACCGTATACGCGCCGACCTTCGGCAAGACCGTGCTGCAATTGAGCACCTCCGACGCGCTGCTGGTGACGTTGCTGGTGGCGGTGTCGAACTTTTTCTGGCTACCGATCGGCGGCACTCTGAGCGACCGTTTTGGCCGCAAGCCGGTACTGCTCGCCATGACTGTGCTGACCGTTCTGACGGCTTATCCAGCGCTGTCCTACGTGGTCAACGCACCAAGCTTTGCACACATGCTGGAAACCCTGCTGTGGTTCTCCTTCCTCTACGGTATGTACAACGGCGCAATGATCCCGGCGCTGACTGAAATCATGCCGGTGGAAGTGCGCGTGGCAGGTTTCTCCCTGGCCTACAGCCTGGCAACCGCCGTCTTCGGCGGCTTCACTCCCGCCATCTCGACCTGGTTCATCCACATCACCGCAGACAAGGCTTCGCCCGCCTACTGGATGATGTTCGCTGCACTGTGCGCCCTGTGTTCCACCCTGGCGCTGTATCGCCGCGCCAACACCCGTGGCCAGGTCATGCAGGGGGCTGCGCAATGAAGCCGCTGTTCAACACCCTCACAGCCCTGGTCCTCGCCGCTCTGGCGCTGTCAGCCCAGGCTGAAGAACTCAAAGTGATGACCTCCGGCGGCTTCACGGCCGCCTATAAACTGCTCGGCCCGCAATACGCCAAGCAAAGCGGTGACACCCTGGACACGGTCCTGGGACCGTCCATGGGCAAGGCGCCGGAAGCGATTCCCAACCGCCTGGCCCGTGGCGAACACGCTGATGTCGTGATCATGGTCGGCTACGCCCTGGATGAGCTGATCAAACAAGGCAAGGTCGACCCTGCGTCCCGCGTGGAACTGGCCGACTCACGGATCGGGTTGGTGGTGAAGGAAGGCGCGGCAAAACCTGCGATCAATACTGACGCCGAGCTCAAGGCCGTGCTGAGCAAGGCCAAATCCGTTGCCTATTCGGACAGCGCCAGCGGCGTGTATGTCGAGAAGGAACTGTTCAAGAAGCTCGGCATGCCGGCCAAGGGCACCATGATCGAACGCGTACCGGTGGGCGAACAGGTGGCCAAGGGTGACTACGAAGTCGGCTTGCAGCAGGTGGCGGAATTGTTGCCGGTCAAGGGCGTGACGTTTGTCGGCAAGATCCCGGAAGACGTGCAGTCCGTCACGCGTTTTGCGGCGGGCATCCCGGTCAACGCCGAACACCCGGAAGAGGCCAAGGCATTGCTGCAGTTCATGGCATCGCCCGAGGCACAACCGGTGGTGCGATCCACCGGACTGGACTCGGTGTCACGCTGACCGAAACGGCATCTCCCGCACCAACCGCTCCAACTCCAGTGCCGCCGGCGGCAATGTCCGCCCGCGGCGCTTGATCAAGCCCACATTGCGCATCACCTGCGGTTCCACCAGCGGCACACTCACCAGAATCGGGTGCTCACACGCCGGCATCGCAATCGACGGCACCATCGCCACGCCCAGCCCCGCCTCCACCAGCCCGATCATCGTGGTCACGTGGTGGGTCTCGCAGATACTCGGCTTTTTCACCCGCACACCGCGCAGGGCCTGGTCCAGCAGGAAGCGGTTGCCCGAGGTTTTGTCCACGGTGATGTAGTCATGCTCGTAGGCTTCGGTCCAGGTCACGCTTTCACGCGCGGCCAACGGATGATCACGACGACAGGCCAGCACATAGCGCTCCTGCAGCAACAGCTCGAACTCCACTTCATCGGCCAGGCTGCCGCTGAAACTCACGCCAAAATCCGCCTCGCCACTTTCCACCGCATTGCACACTTCACCGGCACTGGCATCCAGCACCCGCAGGCGAATCTTCGGATACAGCTTGTGGAATTCGGAGATGACGTGGGGCATGAAGTAATACGCGGTGGACGGCACACAGGCGATGGTGACATTGCCCATACGCGTGGACGCGACGTTACTGATACCCATCAAGGCGATGTCCAGGTCGTCGAGCATGCGTTCGACCTGAGGCAGGAATGCACGGCCAACCATGGTCAGGCTGACCCGCCGCGTGGTGCGTTCGAACAGCTTTACATCCAGGGCCGACTCGAGCTTTTCGATGCGCCGGCTGAGCGCGGGTTGCGAGATTCGGATGGCCTCGGCGGCCCCCCGGAAACTGCCCTTGTCTACCACGGCGCGGAAGGCTTGGAGGTCATTGAGGTCGAAGTTGATGATCACGGAAGGCAAGCCAGGATGGACGATGTGGCGGGCATTATCGTATGGGAGCGGGCAGGACGCCATGCGGACCGTGGCGGGTCTGCGGACATATTCCAGTTACACATATGACGTTATACATATCAGCAGGTTATCGACTGCCTGCCGCCACGCAATTGCCGAAACGGGTCAATACTTGCTGCCTGCCGGCGACTCGTCGTCTGCCCAAAAGTGATAGGTTTGCGACACAGCACCGTCATTGCCTTTACGGTAAACACCGCGAACAAAACAGTGTCGATCCTCGGCGTGTTTTATGGAGGGCAACGCTATGCAGGGTTGCTTTAGCTTCGGCAGGGTTGATGTCCACGGGTCCAATGCGTTCGGAATAGGCGAAACCTGCGCAACTTCGATACGAAAGCACTCGAAATACTTCTAAATCCTGCGGTTTAGTATAAATTGCGTGCAGCTTATTCAAGGCACTCAAGGAGGTTACCCGTGGCAACTCTGCAAACGAACACAATCCAGGCGCTGCATGAAAACCGTAACGCTCTCCTTGACGAATGGAACACCAGCCTTGAGGCTTCGGGTGCCACGCGTAACGTAAAGGGTGACGATGTCAAACAGCAGACCCGCGAATTCCTCGAACTGCTGAGCGCCGCCTTGCACCAGGGCGGCTCGCAAAATACCAACCACGAAAACTGGGCGCAAACGCGAGTATTCCTGGAGAAGCTGTCCCACAGCCGTGCCCTGGCCGGGCAGGACTCGCAACAGACCGCCAGCTTCATTTTCGCCCTCAAGGGCCCCCTGTTTGCGTTGCTGCAACGCGAGTACGCCGAACAACCGGCGCAACT
The DNA here is from genome assembly GCF_900004915.1 of Pseudomonas sp. 31 R 17. NCBI lineage: Bacteria > Pseudomonadati > Pseudomonadota > Gammaproteobacteria > Pseudomonadales > Pseudomonadaceae > Pseudomonas > Pseudomonas sp. 31 R 17. Next base: position 684,829 of record NZ_CVTN01000065.1, on the reverse strand, counting down.
GGGCGAACAACTCTGGGAAATGTCCGAGCTGCTCGATGCACTGGGCATGCACACCATCCGCACCTTCCAGAAATCCCGTGAGTCGGTGATCAAGCGCCAGCAGGAAGAACTGCTGGAACTCTCCACTCCGGTGGTCAAGCTGTGGGATGGCGTACTCGCCCTGCCGATGATCGGCACCCTGGATTCGCAACGCACCCAGGTCGTAATGGAATCGCTGCTGCAGCGGATCGTCGACACCGGCGCGGAGATCGCCATTATCGACATCACCGGCGTGCCAACCGTGGATACCCTGGTGGCCCAGCATCTGTTGAAAACCGTTACCGCCATCCGCTTGATGGGTGCCGATTGCATTATCAGCGGCGTGCGTCCGCAGATCGCCCAGACCATCGTGCACCTGGGCCTGGACCTTCAGGGTGTGGTGACCAAAGCCAACCTCGCCGATGCATTGGCCCTGGCGCTCAAACGCCTGGGTGTCAATATCACCAAGGCTGTTTAAGCATGGAACGCATCCCTATTTTGCAGATGGGCGAGTTTTTGCTCGTGACCATCCAGGTGGACATGCACGACCAACTCGCGCTGACCTTGCAGGACGACCTGTCCGAGCGTATCAGCCGCACCTCGGCGCGCGGCGTGCTTATCGATATCTCGGCGCTGGACATGGTCGACTCCTTCATCGGCCGCATGATCGGCACCATCTCCGGGTTGTCCCGGATCATGGATGCACAAACCGTACTGGTCGGCATGCAGCCTGCGGTCGCCATTACCCTGGTGGAGTTAGGCATGACCCTGCCCGGCGTCGCGACCGCACTCAACGTCGAGCGCGGCATGAAGCTGTTGCGCGACCGGGTAGAACACTCATGAACCAAGCCAGCAGCGGCACACACCCTGTGCTGATAGAACAGGACGTTGTGCTGGCTCGACAATTGGTACGCAGACTGGCCCAGGACTGCGGCATGCGCTTGATCGACCTGACCAAACTGGTCACGGCGGTCAGCGAGTTGGCGCGTAACACCGTGGTCTATGGCGGTGGTGGCTACATGGACTGGGCAGTGCTCGAGAAAGACCACCGCCCCGGCGTACGCCTCACGTTTCGCGACGAAGGGCCGGGCATTCCCGACCTCAAGCTGGCGATGACCGACGGCTGGACCTCCGGCGGCGGCCTGGGCCTTGGGCTCACCGGAGCCAAGCGCCTGGTGGACGAGTTCGAACTGGACACCGAGCCTGGCAAGGGTACCCGCGTGACGATCACCCGATGGGCCTGAATATTCCCAGCGCGCTCACGCACGTGCTGTTGATTGAAGATACCAGCCAGATCGGCCACGCCCGGCGCACGGCCCAGCACTTATCCGAGTCGCTGGGCTTCGATGAGACCGATGCGGGGCGCGTAGCGCTGGTCGCCACCGAGCTTGCCAGCAATATCCTCAAACATGCCACGCACGGTGAGTTGCACCTGCGCGCCACCGGCAACGGCGGCGTCGAAATGATCGCCATCGACCGTGGGCAGGGCTTTGATATCGACAGCGGGCTGGTGGACGGTTTTTCCACCGGGGGCACCCAGGGAATCGGGCTGGGGGCAATATCGCGCCTGGCGCAGGTGTTCGATGCCCATGCCGATCAGCGTGGCGCAGCGATACTGGCCAGGCTGATGCCGCGTGCCGCAACGACCCGCGATATTCGCTATGGCGTCAGCCAGCACTCGCTGCATAACGACCCCCATTGCGGTGATGCCTGGCACCTGGCGATCGAGCCTGGGCGGTTCAGCGTAATGATGGCCGACGGGCTCGGCCATGGCGAATACGCCGAGCAGGCAGCCCGAGCGGGAGAGGAGGTGTTTGCACAGAATGCCTTCATGGATTCGACGGTATTGATGAGCGATATGCACATCGGCATGAACGGCACCCGTGGCGCCGCCATGGCGGTGGCCCAGTACGATGCCGTGGCCGAGACGCTCAGGTTTACCGGCATCGGCAATATCGGCGGCAGCCTGATCGGGCCTGGCAAGCCGCGCGGCCTGGCCTCCCACCCGGGTATCATCGGCGTGCAGTTTCGCAAGGCCCAACCCTTCGACTATGCTCAGGTGGCCGATCAGTTGCTGATCCTGTACAGCGACGGCCTGCAATCACGCTGGAATCTTTCGGACTATCCGGGGCTCGTCCATCGCCACCCCGCCCTGATTGCCGCCATCCTGCACCGTGACTTCTGCCGCGGCCGGGACGACGTTACTGTCTTCGTGATTGCCCTGGAGGCCATCGATGGCTGAAACCACCGCCTCGCTCGCCGCTGAAATCCAACGTCTGCGCCAGGAAGCGGATGCCCTGCGCGCGGAGTTGGACGAAACCAACCAGGGCGTGCTGGCACTGTATGCCGAACTGGACATGCAAGCCGACCAACTGCGAGAGGCGTCAGACCTCAAGAGCCGTTTCCTGTCGTACATGAGCCATGAGTTCCGCACGCCCCTGGGCTCGATCCTGAGTATCACCAGCCTGCTTGCCGACGAACTGGACGGCCCGTTGAGCCCGGAGCAACACACCCAGGTCGGGTTTATCGCCAGCTCGGCGCGCGAATTGCGCGAGATGGTCGACGACTTGCTTGACCTGGCCAAGATCGAGGCCGGGCGCATCACTATTTCTCCCGCCTGGTTCGATATGTTCGACATGTTCTCGGCGCTGCGCGGAATGTTTCGCCCCATCGTGGACGCATCATCGGTCGACCTGATCTTCGAGAAGCCTTCCGGCCTGCCCAAGCTCTATACCGATGACAAAAAACTTGCGCAAATACTGCGCAATTTCATTTCCAACGCCCTGAAATTCACCCTGCAGGGCGAAGTGCGGGTCTCGGCGCGCATGGAGAGCGAACACGAGATCCGTTTTGCGGTGCAGGACACCGGCCTGGGCATACCCGCCGAGTTGCACAACAACCTGTTCGAAGACTTTTCCCAGATCGACTCTCCGCTGCAGAAACGCCTGCGCGGCACCGGCCTGGGCCTGTCACTGTGCAAGCGTTTTGCCCAGTTGCTGGGCGGCAGGGTCGGTGTTGAAAGCACGCCCGGCGTAGGCTCGCTGTTCTTTGTAGTTATCCCTCTCTCCATTGCCAGCGAGAACGTCGATGAAACGTGACATCCAGCTGCTGATCGTCGACGACAATGCCGCCACGCGCTACGCCCTGCGCCGACGTCTCGAGCGCCATCACTACCTGGTGCTTGAAGCCGGCACGGGCCAGGAGGGGCTGGACCTGATCGCCACGGGAAAAATCGATGCGCTGATTCTCGACGTCAACCTGCCGGACATGAGTGGCTTCGACATCGTGCGCCGTTTGCGTACCGACCCGAACACCGCCTTGCTGCCGGTGGTGCACGTGTCGGCGGCGTCCATCGAGACCGGCGACATCATCACCGGCCTGGACGCCGGGGCCGACGCCTACCTGATCCACCCGATCGACCCCGAGGTCCTGCTGGCGACGCTGCGCACCCTTTTGCGCGTGCGCGACACCGAATACGCGTTAAGGCAAAGCGAGGCACGCTTTCGAGAAATCTTCTTTAATATCAGCGCGCCGATTGCGGTGCTGGATGCGCAACTGAAGGTTCACGAGTGCAACCACGCGTTCGCCCAGTTGATTCACGACAACCTCAACCCCGATGCCCTGCTTGAATGCTTCGCCGGCGACCAGTATGCAGTGATCCAGGAGCTGTGCCTGCGCCTCGCGGCCGGCGAACGCTGGAAAGGCACGTTGCAGATGAAAGTCGACGGCCAACTGCGCGAAACCGAATGGCAGATCTCGCCCTATGACCGTGCCGAGCTGAGCCTGGTATTTGTCGAGGACGTGACTGAATACCGCCATCGCGAGCGTCATCAACAGGCCGAACTCGCCAACGCGGCGACCCGTCTGGCACGCACCGAGGCGCAACTGCTCCAGGCCCAGAAAATGGACGCCCTGGGCAAACTCACCGGCGGCATCGCCCACGATTTCAACAACCTGCTCACCGGTATCATCACCAGCCTGGAGTTGATCAAGAAGCGTATCGAAAGCCAGCGCACCGATAAGGTCCTGGGCTATGCCGACGCCGCACTCAGTTCAGCCCTGAGCGCCGCCGGCCTGACCAACCGCCTGCTCGCCTTCGCCCGCCAGCAGCCGTTGGACACGCGGCCCATCGATATCAACGCGCATATCCGCTCCCTGGAAGAGTTGCTGGTGCGCACCATCGGCGAACACATCACCTTGAAACTGGAGCTGACCAACAACGCTGCCGTGGCGATGGTCGACCCGATCCAGCTGGAAAGTGCAGTGCTGAACCTGGTAATCAACGCCCGCGATGCGCTGCCCAAAGGCGGCAACATCTGGGTGACCACCTACCCTGCCTACTCCAACGGCAACCTCAAGCTGGAAGACGGTCCCTACATTGCGCTGTCGGTACGCGATAACGGCGTGGGCATCGAGCACAGCGTCATCGACAAGGTGTTCGATCCCTTCTTCACCACCAAGCCAGTGGGCCAGGGCACCGGCCTGGGCCTGTCGACCATCTACGGTTTCGCCCGCCAGTCCGGCGGCGATGCGCAGATCCGCAGCGTCACCCGCCAGGGCACTGAAGTGACGATCATGCTTCCGGCCGCAGAAGGTCCTGCCTCGGTGACCACCAGGACGTTGGCAAAACCGGGCAAGAGCAACGGTGAACACATACTCATCGTCGAAGACATGCCTTCAGTGCGCAGCTTTGTCGCCGAAGTACTGGCAGACGCCGGTTACCGCTGCAGCCTGGCCGCCGACGGTGACGAAGCGCTTGCCCGCTTGAAGACTGACCTGACAATCAATCTGCTGCTCACCGATGTCGGCCTGCCCTACATGACCGGCCGCGAACTGGCTGACTTCGCCCGTGGCCTGCGCAACGATTTGCCGATCCTGTTCATGACCGGCTACGCCGAGAATGCAGCCAATCGGCAAAACTTCCTGGGTGAGCGCATGGACCTGATAACCAAGCCGTTTCATATCGATGAACTGCTCGAGAAGATTCGCCAGGGCCTGGAGGCAAAGCCTTAGCGCTGCTGACTGCACCTGAAACGCGCCATTACTTGGTTCAGCGAAACCGCCAACTGCACCAGCTCGCGACTGCCAGCTGGCTTTCGCTGTTTTCGCAGCGCCTCCCAGAGCGACGCATCGATTGCACTGATGATTACTATCGAACCGAGCGCCTGCTCAATTACCACAACTGGTTTCTATAATCGGCTCCAAATTCCCTCCCCCTCGCCTGACTTCAGGCGACGCTCACCCCGGAACTGAACGCCATGCCAAATGCCAGCCAGGCCCCTCGCGGCCTTCCCGAACATAATCAACAGAGTGTCAAACAGCAGTGGTTGGCGATTCTTTCGGTCGCCGTGGGCGCGTTCGCCCTGGTAACCAGCGAGTTCCTGCCGGTGGGCGTGCTCAACGACGTTGCCAGCGACCTCGGCATCAGCGCCGGCCACGCGGGCCTGATGGTGACCCTGCCGGGCATCATGGCCGCCCTCGCGGCGCCGCTGCTGTCGGTGATCATTGGCAAGATGGATCGCCGCTACCTGCTGATCGGCCTGACATTGGTCATGATCATCGCCAACCTGGTGGTGTCCCTGGCCAGTGACTTCAGTTTGCTGCTGTTCGGCCGTGTGTTGCTGGGCATCAGCATCGGTGGTTTCTGGGCGACGGCCATCGCCCTCAGCGGCCGCCTGGCCCCCAGGGGAGTGGACGTCGCGAAAGCCACCTCAATCATCATGATGGGCGTGACCCTGGCCACCGTACTGGGCGTGCCGGTCGGTACCTGGTTGAGTGGCCTGATGGGCTGGCGCATGACCTTCCTGGTCACCGCGCTGCTGGGCGTACCGGTACTGCTGGCGCAGGTCTTCCTGTTGCCTCGACTCTACCCGGAGAAGGCCATCCTCGTGCGTGACTTGCCGGCGTTGTTTATCAACCCGCGTGCCCGAGTCGGACTGATCGCCGTGTTGCTGATCGGCCTCGCGCACTTTGCCGCCTACACCTATGTCGCGCCGTTTTTCAAGAACAGCGCCGGCTTCGACGGGCCGACGATCGGTTCGCTGTTGCTGATGTTTGGCGTGGCCGGTGTGGCAGGTAACATTTTTGCCGGTTTCGCCGCCAATCGCAGCGTGCGTCACACCCTGCTGCTGGTCGCGCTGATGATCGGCACCAGCACCGCCCTGTTCCCCTTCTTCGCCACCGGCATGATCGGCGCCACGATGCTTATCGCACTGTGGGGCTTCGCCTTCGGCGCCTTCCCGGCATGCGCCAGTATCTGGATGTTCGTGGTCGCGCCCAAGGACGTGGAACGTGGCATGCCGCTATTCGTTGCGCTGTTCCAGGTGATCATTGCGCTGGGGTCCTTCTTCGGTGGACAGATCGTTGACCACCTGGGCACTTCGGTGTTGTTGAGCCTGGCCACAGCCTTGGTGGGAGTAGGCTTCGTCACCGTGTTGGTGCTGGGGCGTAACATCAGCAATCGTCTGGCGGCGCAACCGGCCTGACCAGACCACACACTGAAAAGCCTGCTGAGCATTGAGCTTGGCAGGCTTTTTTTGTTTCAGTGTCCCGTCCTGAATAAGGTGTAAGCCTTATGACCTATCTTCAGGAGGACTCAATGGATACGGGAAAAGACGTAGTCGGCGTGATTACACGCTCGCTTTTAAAGTCGTAAGCGGCTATTTCGGAAAGGCTTGGTAACGAGAATTCCCGCAGTGAGACTTGAGCATCCAGGCCGCTAAGCTAGCCTCAAAAGAGTCGCCGGTTTGGCGACGTACTTGCCAGGGAGCTTATATGCCAACGAGATATCGCGACGCGGTCACAGGAGAATACGTGACAGAAGGTGAGGCAAAAAAAAGGCCACGGGAGACGGTCAAGGAAACGGATAAAAAGCCGCCAGCCAAACCGAAGGGTAAAAAGTAGGATCAAAGAATGAGAGCGATTGCCGTATGTCCAGACAGACTTGCCAAAGGGACGCACCTGATCCAATGTAATGACCAACGTCATTACAGGAGACTTTTCCCATGGCTTCTATCAACGTTCGTATTGATGACGACCTGAAAGCGCGCGCCTATCTCGAATTGGAGAAGCTCGGCGTCACGCCCTCCGAGCTGATGCGTCAGGCGCTGCAGTACGTCGCCGAGCGTGGTCAGCTGCCATTCAAGCCCGTGCTGATGACGCAGGAGGATGAGGCCTTGATGGCCACGGTACGTGAACGCTTGGCATCTCCCCAGCGAGTGAAGGTTTCGTTGGATGACCTATAGCCTTGATTTTGATGCACGCGCATTGAAGGAATGGCAAAACTCGGCGACACCCTCCGTCAGCAATTCAAGAAGAAGCTGGCGGAGATTCTTAACAATCCCCGCAACGAAGCCAATCGCCTGCATGGACTCCCTGACTGCTACAAGATCAAATTACGCAGTAGCGGCTACAGACTGATCTATCAAGTGATCGATCAGGAAATTACAGTCGTCGTGGTGGCCGTGGATAAGCGGGAGCACGATCAGGCCTATCGCAAGGCGAATGAGCGCTTGAGCTAACCGTGGGTTGATAGCCCAAGAGACACCCCAAACGGAAAAGCCCCGTAGCTTATGCAGCTACGGGGCTTTTTCATGTAATGGCGGAGAGATAGGGATTCGAACGCTTTGAAGCGGCCCCCGAGGCCGCTTCAGGCCGTCTATCTCGGTGGTTTTGGATTTTAGCATGGCGTGGGAATGCCTAGAAAGGCCTTGGGTTTGCCCTAGAAATGCCCTAAGGCTTCGTTGGCACGACTGTCTTTCAATTAATGGGGACATGCCGCCTGAACGGCCCCGTTTCTTGTAAATGGCTGGCAGCAAAATTTACGGCCAGCAGCGGCCACGTGCAAAATCTGGTATAGAACGCTCTTCGGAAAATGAAGCATCAATCTGTCGTACGCATCTGAAAGTCCACCGAGGTAGGAATGGATCAATGATCAATCAGATAGACATCGCAAACTTTGGCAGCTTTTCCGGACTTGAGTGGAAGAAAGCCGTTAGGGACAACGGGAAGAACGTGAAGATCTTCCAGCGTCTGAATATTCTCTACGGGCGCAACTACTCGGGAAAGACGACCCTTTCTCGTGTCTTTCGCGCACTGGAGACTCATAGACTGCCATTGAACTACGTTGGCTCGTCCTTCACCGTTACGGGCGACAAAGGCGTAGTCACATGCTCGGACCTACTGACTCACAACTACGACGTAAGAGTCTACAACCGCGATTTTGTGACTGATAACCTCAGCTTTTTGGTCAATCAGGATGGCGGCGAGATCAAGACCTTCGCCATAGTCGGTGAGCAGAACAAAGAGATCGACGATACCATTGCTGCCATCGAGGCTAAGCTGGGAAGCGTTGAATCCAAGACTGGTCTTTACTTCGACCTTGAGGCAACGAGAAAACAGCGCGACCTCACCAAGATCAACCACGACACCACTGTCACTGCATTGGAAGGCAAGCTGCGCACGCATGCGGCTGACAAAATCAAGAAGAACTTCCAGTACGGGGTTCCCGTTTACAACATCGACCACATCAGACGTGACATTGCTGCCACTAAAAAAACTGAATTCGTTCCGCTGACGCTTCAGGAGCAAGCTGGAAAGCTTGCGCTGCTCAAGCAAGAAGCTTTGCCTGACATTACTGACACACTTGGCATTGCCCTACAGTTTGATTCCCTGAGAGGCCAAGCCGAGCCAATTCTGTCCAAAGTGATCACGCCGACCAAACCCATTCAAGAACTCCTCAACGACAGTGTATTGCAACTCTGGGTCAAAGAAGGTATCGCCCACCATCGCGATAAACGCGAAACCTGCGCCTTCTGCCGCCAGAGCTTGCCTCATGACGTCTGGCAGAAGCTCGACGAGCATTTCAGCAAAGAATCCAGTGTTCTTGAAACCGCGTTGGAAAAGGCCATCGTCTCGGTCAATGGCGAGATTACCGCCATCTATGCTTTCGTCTCGTTGAGAAGCGATCAATTTTACACCGAGGAACGTTCTGCGTTTAACGTGAGCAACCAGGCGCTTGCCGAAGCATTGAGTGTCTATAAGAGTGACGTGGAAGCGCTCAAGAGATCGCTGGAATCACGTAAAAACAATCCATTCCTTTCTGTGAAGCTGCCTCAGTCACTGCACGACCCGAAAGAAATCCAGAAACATGTGGATGCCATCAATATTTTGATTGCAACAAACAATGGCAAAACAAAGACACTGGAAAAAGACAAGGCTGCCGCGAGAGATGCACTTCGGCTAACGGACGTATTTGCATTTGCGGACGCGATAACCTATGAACAGGAACTCACCCGTATAGCGACCTTCAAGGCAAAAGCTGATACTGCAAGCACAGCATATACATCCGCAGAAAAAGAGATTCGTGACGCCCAGGCAGAAGTTCAAATATTAAGAGCCAAGCAGAAAGATGAGCGAAAAGGGGCAGAGCGAGTCAACTCCCTGCTCAACAACTTCTTCGGCCATGACGGCCTCAAGCTCGAACCCCGTGACCATGCTGACAAGGTAACCGTTAAATTTGAGATTACACGCGACGGCAAAGCTGCGTACAACTTAAGCGAAGGCGAGTGCAGCTTGATTGCATTCTGCTATTTTATTGCAAAACTAGACGAACCAGAAAGCAAGGGCAAAGAACTAATAATTTACATTGACGACCCAATCTCAAGCTTGGACAGCAACCATATATTTTTCATGTTCAGCCTAATTGAAAGCTTGATCACCAAGCCAATAAAAAAGGCAGACAGCTCGAACAGCTATCGTTATAAGCAACTTTTTATTTCTACGCACAACTTAGACTTTTTAAAATATCTTAAGCGACTATCCATTCCAACAAAGAAAATACCTGCGGGCGAAGGTAAGACCAAGAGCGTCTCCGATCATGAGCACTTCATGATCGAGCGCAACGGCGCAGCAAGCAATATCCTTCTCATGCCCTCTTACCTCAAAGACTATATTACTGAGTTTCATTACTTATTTCACCAGATCTATAAGTGCAAAGACCAAGCCGCCGCGCAAACTAGCCATGAACCGTTTTTTGGCTTCGCCAATAATTTGCGAAAATTTCTTGAAGCTTTCCTATTCTTCAAGTACCCGCATCATGACGATAGAAGCGACGCATTTGAGCGGATAAGGAAATTTTTTGGGGAGGATGAAGATACAGCTATTGCTCTTGTCAATCGATTAAACAATGAGTTCTCTCACTTGGAAGCTGTTCCAGACAGAAGCTTTAAGCCAGTAGAAATCCCCGAGATTGCCAAAGTGGCAACCTATGTATTGGATAAGATATATTCCGCCGATGCCGTTCAATACAACGCCCTATTGAAAAGCATTGGTGAACCGGAGCGAGTAGTCTGATTTAAACATTTCAGAGCACCCGCCACTTTAGGAGTGGCAGATCCTCTGAAATATTAGACCGCGGTCAGTCATCGGCTCAAAAGTCATACTGGATGACGCGAAATTTCCAACATTGACAAAAAGTAGAAACTCATAAAAAAGTGCCTGACCAAATCGAAAACCTCGCCCAAGGTTCCCCCCATAAAAACCTTCCAAACAACCTTATCATACAAATAATTACCAGCGATCACTGATGCAGCTGAGCGATGCAATTAGTTGGAATGCACACATAAGACTCACAAAACAGCATTACCTCATGCCCCGAATGATAGGCCTCCTCAATGCCGTCTTCTTTATAGCTAGAACATTTAAGATCATCTTTAAACGTATCAATATCGGGTCTACACATGCAGAGCTGAAGTAGATCACTAAGTTGACTCGACCAGCAATATCGATATGTGCCTACAGGGATGATCCTAACGATATGATTCGGTGTTGCAGCATAAGCTGCTGCAACATTGATATTAGAAGACAAGAATATTGACTGACTCCGATAACGCACTCCAAAGCTCTCGTAAAACCAATCATCGGCCGTATTGTGCAAGTCAACACTCATATCTCTTGGGCACCTATTTTTTCGCGTAGCATGCAATGTCGGATGAGCTATCTCATAATGCTCAGATAGCCCTCTGTAAAATGCAAACGTCTCAAATGAAGACACTGATAAAATCCTTGTTTCTTATTTAGGGTTTCTTCCAGAACGACTATCTGGGCGGCTGGTGCCATTCAAAATATCAATTGCTTCAAAAAGAAGCGACTTTAACTTTTTATTACTTATAAAATCAGCATCCGGCAGGGATACTTTTTTTACTGGCGCGATAACACCTAGACGCAACTCAACATCTACCCCAGGCAAAAGAGATACTACCAATACTCTCGACCTTTTAGGCTTCAACGTTGAAGCCTTCATTGAAACACGGGATATAACTTCTAGCTCATCAATAGAGACATCACAGGTAGGCCGCTCCTCAACCGAAAAGGGCCTAACGATATCCCTTATCAGCTTATAACATATTCCAGACATCGAGTTTTTCACATCAAACTCTGATGACAAACAGGCAAATGCCATATACCAAAATACGATGTCATAGTACTTTGATAGATAGGGCTTTAGTGAAGCCACGTGGCTCATCGACCCAGGAAGGATCTTGTTGCAAAAGAAAGCAATGCACGCAGACTTAATTTCTGCTGACCCCGTTGAAGCTTCCACCTTTCCTACAATACTGTTGAATACAGACATTCTCGAATTGTAAGTTTCTTTGAGCTTTGTTGCGTCATCCTGAAGGCCAAATAAATGTGTCAATTCAAAGAAAAGCTCGTTCTCTGAAACCTGACCGTTCAAAAAAAGACTTGTAAATGATAAATCATTTTCTTTTATCTCGATTTTACTTAAAAAAGCCAAAACAGCCTCTGAGGACACAACACTATCCTCTTGGTTAGTAAGTTTCCGTGCGAGCTCCCATCGCTCGAATATAATTTTTGAATTCAACTTTGGGTAAAGGTTCGCTGCCCGAGTAATAGACGCAGCTAACGTTTGAGTACACGCTGCATATCCGACATTCGCCGTTAGGAGATCCTTCTGAGCAAGAAATGCACCGGTTACGGCTTCGCCGAGAATCAAGGCTACATTGAGCCGTAATTTTCTATCATCCGCTTTCGCTTTCGTTCTAACCTTCTTTTGCTCTAAAAATAGTTGCTCAGCGACTATTTCATGACATATGTGTGCATATGCAGACAAGGGAGAAATACTTTGATGGAAAGTAGATACATCTGCAAACAACGTATCTATCTCACGTGCATCCGGCACTATAAATATCGGCAGATTAATAAAGTCATCTTGCTTCTGCCAAAAGCATTTATACATTGGATTTTGTTTGCTTATCGTTGATGAAAATAAATCACCAGAAGTAGCATGCTTCTTTTCTGAGGATAGCATCTCATCCAAAGATTGATTTTTAAGAATCAGCATTTTGATCTCCAAAAAGGCTACTAAAATTTGGTTCTGAGGCTGGTGGAGATAATACTCTCAGGGCGCTCTCTACATAACCAGGAATATTGCCAGTGTGATAAATATTTACTGAAGTCTTTCCTCGCAATATCCCCGTGTATAATAAACGCTTCTGTACAGGGCCCATCTTCGAAATCGCTTCGCACCCACCAATGTGCACGGACGTAAACTCCCACCCCTTACTTGCATGTAAAGTAAAGCTGTGGATATTATCTCGTTGAGTTTCGCTTAACGACGATGCCGCTAGCGTGTTCTGAAACTCCGCCACCTGTAAATTTTTGGGAAACAATACGCCAAGTCTTTCGCCGGGGTAAAGTTCAAGTTCGCCTTCCAAATTCTCAAGAATTGCAGATATTTGCTCCTGCAAACTGGAGTACGGATTAGCCTCCACAGACGAAGGTTTTGATCTCTCATTATACTTAGACGAATCACTGATGCGCGGATATGTAACTTTATCCATGAGAAGGGCGTCAGCCACACGACAGATTTTATATCCACTTCTATAATGATATTTTAGATCAATCCGATTATCCCCAGTCAACTGCTCAATTAAACCTTGCGTTTGCGAAACTCGATAAATGGACTGCCTAGAATCACACGCCAATATAAGCCGCTCAGCGAGCGATCTAAAAATATGAAGCTCAGTATCAGAATAGTCCTGGGCTTCATCTATAAGCAATGCTTCATAGATTGGACCAATATGCTTTTCCGCAAGCAGCGAACTTATTGTCGCAGCGAGCATAGCTCTATCCTCTTCGAAACTACCATTAACCTCAAAGGGAACATCATACTCCTGTAGAAAGCTTTTAAATAACTGCATTGCTGTACATGAGTTTTCAACAGGCAAATCGTACTGCTCGCTGCCAATCTTTATAAAATCTCTAAGCGAAGATGTAAACGAAACTATCTTTATGTTGCTTATTTTTTTAAAAATCAACCATTTTGATCTTAAAAGAAGAATATTTGTTTTACCTGATCCAGCCGGGCCAGTGAGCATGAAACTCAAGTTCTCAGGAATCCCCCTAACCGCGTCAACTTGAAATTCGTCGAGATCCTCTTCACCTATCCAAAATGCGCTCGCCATAAATTGCTCCTTAATTAGACGAAATGATTTTTTCTGCAGCGGCGTAAAATGAACGCACACATATATTGCATGCGAGTTCAGTGCTCATAGATTCCGTCCAAAGTCCCTCAACCAAACTAGCCGTATCTGTAGTGGCCGAGACCCCTATTAATAGCGAATGCTGCGTATCATTTTCGCACTTTAAGTTTATTGAAAACTTTAGTCTCTCATTGAATGCACGCGCCGGATCCAACTCAAAAATGAATTCAAGCTGATATTCAGAATTTGAAATTGGATGTTGGTTGCTTCTAAAGCGAGGAAAAATGGTTTCAGCCATTAAAAAACTCCGAATCTCGGAGAAAATTTCTTCCTGAAGATTCCAGAGTAAACTTATATTATTCTCATGAGGAGTTGCTGTGTGCTGCGACAGCTTCTGTGCCTCTTCTACATGAATCTGTTTCAATCTTATTGAAGTCCGCATATCGCCTAGGTTTAATATACTCGGCGGCCCCTTAAAACTCTCCCAACTAACCAACAACAAGCGCTCTCGCCAAGACTTAACTAAGCATGCCCTCGCCAGGTTTGCGATCCACGCGTCCACATCTACGAAATCAAACGTCGGTGTTTTATATTTCACGCAATCATACAACCTTGCACGCGGGCTATCCATACCTGAAAAGATATTCTTCCCTGCTATCATTTCATATAGCGTCGCCCCTATTTGATAAAAAGTTATAGCCCTCCAAGCATTTGTATCCGAGCTAACTTCTTCACGCCATACAAACTCGGGAGGACTATATCTAAGAGACGCAACGAAATCCTCTCCTGATATTCTGCGATCGTCATCTGTCACGTCAGGGGATTGATGAATTATTCCAAGATCAAGCAAACACAGATGCGTAAAATCTTCGCTCACGACAATATTTGCAGGCTTTATATCTCGATGAAATAAGTTACGCTGCTCTAAAAATTCGGCTGCGTCTGCAAGCTGAGAAATTAACGGAAATACTGAGTGCGCAGGAATTTTCCCAACCAATCTATCCAAACTTACTCCTGGCACATACTCCATAAACAAATATATTGTGTTGTGATCTTCTAAATACCCACCTTCAAAAATTTCAACAAGATTTCGTTGGTGCTTTTCGCCTATTAAGGCGAGCTGTAAATCAAGCCGCTCTAACTGCTCCTCTAACCCATTTTTTGATATGATTTCTGGATAAAAAAGTTTCAGAGCTCTTAGCTCATCATTTTTCTCGACTAAATAGACGATTCCGTCCGCCCCGGCTCCAATAGAGTTCTTTACGGCCCAGCCGCGAAAGACAGCTCCTTCCAACGTTCGTACGTCCATGATCCCGATTCGTCTCCATCCGTTAGTTTGAGCTTACTAACCGCGTTTTTCACCTCTCAATTTACCGTGTTTTCGGGTGAAAGATAGACAAAGGTCGTAACGGCTTAGTCGTAGTCTGACGCGAGCAGGACGGTCCCACCGTCTTTTCGTATCAGGTTCCCAGGAGCATCGCCGCCGATATTGAAATACCCGCCCTTGGCCCAAAACGTGTCAGTAGAACGTCGACGACGACGTTGAAAACGTCGCTTATTCCAGAATGTCCGTATACTGACCGCAGAAAACGTTTTTTGCGCGCCGCTACGCGAAATTTGAGCCCCTACCCCTCCGCTCAATGTACAGATTTCAGTTTCAAACTCGTGCTTTTCTAACGTGTAGACCGTAAGCAGTCTTTTCAACAGAATCGGTCGAAATCAGCCAGCCGTCACCCCACTTGATCCAATCCTTCTCACCACGGTACGCTTTCCAACGTCACAGCCATCCTGTGACCGGGAGTCAGAACCCCGAACGTCCGAAGCGCGGTAACGCCCTTCTCTAGCAGTCAGGTGCATAAGCATCTTGCCGCTGCATTGCTATGGCGGGCCGTGCGGGGCAGGCTTCGGCCTGGCCGGTTCCCTCGGACGCCGGTTTTCTGACCCCCGTACGGTCTGCCACCCATCCCGTGTCAGAACGGCGGGTGACAGGGTTATCACTGTCCGAGGGTATGGAGATGACTTATCCCCCTTTCACGCCAGGGCACCGCCCATTACGTCCAATCAATACCTCGTTACACATATCGGAATTTTCCGTCGGCCTATTCAGCCGACTGAAATACCCACCCGCCCGCGTTAAAAACCGCCACCCGCAACGGGAGGTTCGCGTATGAACACCAACGACAACAACGCAGATACCTCACAGGGCCTTTTCAACGTCCGCTCGGATATCACCACCGAAAAAGCGCTCGTTCACGCCAGTGAGTTTCTCCAATCAGCAACCGCGCTCGCCTATGAATGCGTCTTCAAGCTGGATGAAGTGCAGCGTCAGCAAGCCTTCGGTGTCGTTCAACTGGTTGAGAACGCTCGGCTCCTGATCGACATGGTGCTGGAGCGAGAAAGCCCATCTGCAAACTGACAGCAACCCAACCCGGATAGCCGTGTCGCCACAGAGCGGCTATCCGTTTTGTGCTTGGTTCAAAACAAGCCACCCAGCACCTCAGGCTCCCAGCTCATGATCACCAGCTCACCGGTCGGTTCTGTCGTCGCCTGGCGCTGGTTAGCTGAGGTGTATCGAACATCCAGCGTCTCAAAGTGAAAGCAATCAAACACCCGCCGGATGTCGGGGTGGTCGTTGATACTGACCATCACCCTCCCCTCGCACCGACGCATGAACTCGGCCATTTGCTCGTATTGATCAAAGGGAAACTCGACACCGTAGCCCGCGACCTGCCAATACGGTGGGTCCATGTAGTGGAAGGTGTGTGGCCGGTCGTAGCGTTTGGCGCAGTCGAGCCATGGCAGGTTTTCCACGTAGGTTCCGGCGAGCCGCTGCCATGCGGCGGAAAGGTTCTCCTCGATCCGTAACAGATTGATCGGCGTCGCTGTTGTCGCCGTACCGAAGGTCTGGCCGGAGACTTTGGCAGCGAACGCATGGTGTTGGAGGTAGAAGAATCGGGCCGCACGTTGGATATCGGTGAGGGTGTCCGGGCGGGTCATCTTTTGCCATTCGAATACCTGCCGTGAACTGAGTGCCCACTTGAATTGGCGGACGAACTCTTCCAGGTGGTTCTGTACGACGCGGTACAAGCACACGAGATCGCCGTTGATGTCGTTGAGGACTTCAACAGGTGCGGGTTGGGGGCGGAGGAAGAATAAGGCAGCGCTGCCGGCGAAGACTTCGACGTAACACTCGTGGGGTGGGAACAGCGGGATGAGGCGGTCGGCCAAGCGGCGTTTGCCGCCCATCCAGGGGATGATGGGGGTGGTCATAAGCGGAAGCTCAGAAATACAGCGTGGCTATACGAGTTACAATTGTTAATAACAACGCCTCTGACTAGACGACTAAAACTGAGCCCCATAGAATCCCTCCTCAAGCGAATTGATTCATGATGAGAGCCGAGCAGTTTACGATCCAACAAAAGCAGATGAGACACCGAAGTAATCGTAGCGAGAATCTGGACTCAGGGAAAAAACGATAATATCTACCCAGCACCAACCAAACAGACCTGACATTGTATTTTTATTGATACGGATATTTACATGGCAATAATGCACCCACCTCACGGACCAAAATACAATGACAGCCACGTTGCAGAGCCGATTGTTTACCGATTACTGAAAGAACAGTTAGATGATAATTTCCAAATCATCCATAGCATCCCATGGTTATCTTCATTCATACATGAGTTACACAACAATAAAAGTCCCATTGGAGAAATTGACTTTCTCATACTGCATCCTGACCTTGGAGTTCTTGCGCTTGAGGTAAAAGGCGGAATACTCGGACATAACTCATCGGGATTTTACTATAGCAATACAAGCGTCGATCCCGTTGCTCAGTTGAACCGTGGCATATTTGCCATTCAAGAATGGTTAAGAAACAACGGTGTGCGGATTCAAATAGGACGCGCCTATTTTTTTCCTGGCTCAGAAATGAATATTTCAGAGTTACCCCCTAGCGTGGTTGACAACTATCATTTATCACCCGTAAAGCTAATACTAGACATTAATGATCTAGATCGAGTTGACGAAAAAATACGCTCAATAATGAGCTACTTTAAGAACTCTCTGCAATCTGTCTCTATCAGCAAATTCGCGATTGAAACCATAATCGGAATGTTGATTCCAAGTGTTAGCTACGCCCCTTGCTGGCACTCAAGAATAAACAGCGACAATAAATTATGGCTTCGATTGACATCTGAACAACAAGAGTGCATAGATTGGACGTTAAAAAGTAATAGGTTTTTAATTAGTGGCTGGCCAGGCACAGGAAAAACCGTTATTGCAGTAGAAACCGCGCGCAGGCTTTCTACTGCAGGAGACTCTGTACTCTGCATTACGTTCAACTCACTTCTCGCTCAAAAACTATCAAAGGAATTAGCGCAGCACCCCAATGCTCAAGTAACGACAATTTACTCACTTTGCTCAAAAGCGTCTTCATACAATGGAGAAAAAGCAGACTTCACATCAGAGTGGTTTGAAAAACAAGCTGCAACTAGCCTAAAAAAAGCCTGTCACAAAGGGTTTATAAGCAAATATTCAACTCTTATTATTGACGAGGGCCAAGTAATCAGAAAAGAGTTCTGGGAAATATTGGTTGAGCATTTCTCTACAAAAAAAATTATCGTCATGTGTGACGCGGCTCAAGCATTCCCATACGAGAAACCCGTGAGCCTAACGGAGATAGAAGGCTATCTTCAGCAACCAGCATTTTTTCTCACCGAAAGTCTTCGCATGCCAAAACGCGTTTGCGAACGCTTAAAGACCTTCCAACAACCAACTCACTCCATCACAAACTCAAGACAAAACGATGAAGATACTCTCACAGAGATTATTACTGGAAACCAAAAAAATACGTTACGCCAAATAATTGCTCAAATACTATCTCAGGGGCTGCTACCAGCTCACATAATTGTGCTGACGCCCTCTAATATGGCTGTTCACCAAAGTTTAGTACCTCAAGGAGTGAAAGTAGAATCCATAGGACGATTTAGAGGCTTAGAGAGCCCAATCATCGTTATATTAGCAGCTACAGACATGTCAAACACTGAGTTCTTTTGTGCTTACTCACGCGCCACATCACGATGCATTGTAATTCTAGATGCGCACGATGTAAAAAAAGGAAAATATGAAAATCTAGGAAGGCTACTTTATTCACAAAACAAGGATCACGTAGACTCAGAAGCTTCCAAATCATTAATACAAACATTGGTTGAAGGCCAATCAGTTACTGAAATCACACCACAAAACGATATTTTCTTCATCGCCTGGTTTGAAGCTTGGCACGCGTATATATTACCCGTTCAAAAATGCGAAGCCACAAGACTATTACTCGAAGCTTATTTAATTAACTCAAACACACCAGCGATTTACACTTGGGCACCAGATTCAAGAAATTCAATTATGATGATAGGTGCAGAAGAGAACACTTACGCACAACACTTAGAATTAAAATATTGTGACACATGCTCAGCATTAACACCTCACACCATTGGAGCGTTAACCGCCGGCACATGCAACGCCTGTACGAAATTTGACGATAAACGGGATTTAGAGTTCGAACACCAGGCATCTGAAATACTAAACATACTAACCAAGAGAAACCAATATCCTTCGGATATCATTGAGAAACTGCCGATCCAAATATATTCAATTGGTGCTCTTCAAAAAAGCAAATATGAGACAACCCAAGACGAACTGGTTTCAGCTTTTACTCAGTTAAGCCTTGAAGGTAGAGTCGCCATGGCACTGGTGATCAGAGAACTAACCATCGGCTTTAAAAATAGTCGAACCGAATTCAAAGTCGGTGAGGTTTCAAAAAAAACGTACACATGGAATAAAAACCTTTTAGTTTTTTCGTTTCCCCAATGGCAAGGTTTTATCAACGATGCTTTTGCAAAATTGGAGAATACCGGGATCATTACTAAAGGTGCGAAAGGCATTAGAGTTATACAAAGTAAAAACTTCAAAACGAAATCAAGCTAAAATATTAGCGCCCCTTATTATGAATGGCACGCACATACCCCTGACACCCCGCCAACGCAATCAATCCCTCATCCCCTTCTTGGGCGATGCGGACAATTCGTTGAGCAAACGCTCGGTCAAGTTCGGCTCTCTCGCCTCCATAAACCACGCCGCCGGTGCCGGTGGTGGCAGGCACTGCATCACCTCCGGCAAAGGGCGGCTGGGCGAGGATGACTGACAGCCGCAAATCAGCGGTAGCCAGGCGATCCATAAGGCGTGCTTGGCGTTGTTTGGCATCGGTCAAAGCCCTCTGGTGAGTTTGGTCGCTAGCTTGCAGGCGCCGCTCCAGGGAATAGCGTTTGTCGACCTCGCTACGCTGTTGCGACGATGAGGCGAAGGCCAGTTCTTTGAGCGTTTCAGCATGGAGCCGGGCCTGATCGGCCAATTGCCGCTCATACCGCCAAGCCTGGATTTGCCAACCACCAGCAGCGCCGACGACAAACAAAACGACCAGAACCGCGACACGCACATTCAACACAACACCGCTCTCGCCCAGATCCACAGTTCGATACGCGCCTCCAATCCATTCGTACCTCCATTGATACGCCGAGTAATCCCAGTGAAGTCATCCTGATCCGCCAGCGCATTCAACCCATTCGCCCACCAATACCAAGCCGCCGACTCCGCCGCCCATTGCGGCTGTTCCAGCAACTCCGGCTGCTTGAGCAAACGCAGATCCTCAAACAACGCCAAGCTGCATTTGAGGTAATTCCGTCGGCCCGTTATCTGAATCAACCCTCGCCCCCGATACCGCTGACCATCACCATCCGCCTCCGGCGTATTCCCCAGCAGCCTAGCCAACGCCCCGGTGTCATACCGACTCAGATACCGATCACTCCCCCGCTCCCGCACATACCGCAGCTGCCCCGACTCATGCCCAATCTGCGCCAGGAACGCCGCCTGCCGTTGCCGCGTATTAATCTCTCGCCGCCCCATGGCGTCATTCAGCACCGACACAAAAACGCCCGCTTGTTCGCGGGCGTTGGGGAAGATTTGCTGCAGCTGTTGCTCGGTGATGTTCATGTCGATAGCCCTCAGTAGTGCGTTACGTCCGCCACCAGTAGGGTTGGGGGTGTCAGCCGTAGGGGCGTGACCTCGGTGTAGGTGAAGAAGCGGAACAGGTTCTGGCCCCAGAGGTTGATGTCCATCAACGCGCCGCGTCGTACGTAGCCGGGGCCGATGCTGGCGGAGTCGTAGGTGGTGCCGTCGATGTTGTCGTTGAACTCGTTGTAGAAGTGCACGCGGGAGTAGGTCAGCGCGGCGGCGTATGCCCGGCCGTTGCCCACGGGCAGCGGGTATTCAGGCGAGAGCATGGTGTTGGCATGGATCGGTCGTAGGATTTTGTGTGATGAGTCGAACAGCAATCGCTGGTCGCTGCCGAACACTTGCAATCCCGCCGTGGACGCAACGACTGGGGCGGCGGCGAACAGGTAGAGCGTCACCGTGACGCCCGCGTGGCTGGTGAGTTGCACGTAGGAGCCGTCGTATCGTGGGTCGAAAAAGACGTTGACGTAGGCGCCGCTGGTGTCGCCCATCAGCATCACTGCGTCCAGCGGCACCGTGAGGTTAACGGCGAAGTAGAGCTGCTGGCCGCTGGTGTAGCGCGGGGTCAGGGTGACGGCGAATTTGTTGATGAGGCTGAGGCAGATTTCTTCGCCGGTGATCTGGGCGGTGCCGTAGTCATTAAAGGCTTGAAGACCGGCAGGCATCAGTAGAAACCATAAAAAATTCTCACAGCCACGTTGGCTTGGTAAGGGTTGAATGGCGGCGGGTAGACCCAGCTGAGTACCCCACCTGCGATCGAGACATTCGGGAAGATGTACACGGTGTAGAGCGGGAAGCTCAGTTGCTTGACGAAGAACAGCGGCTCGCCGATCAGCGACACGGCTATCGCGCCATTGACCGCGCCGGTGTTAACGCTGCCGATCAGGGTGCCGACGCGGGTGGAGGTGTCCAGAATCAATGCGCCGTTGGCGTCCCAGACTTGTAATCCGGCAGGCATGCTTTAGCCCCAGATCCCCAGGCGTACCCGCAAGGTGCCGTTGATGTCGTACACCTGCACCACGCGGTTGTTGATGCTCAGGCGGCCGCCTCCAGCCACTGGGCCGTTGAATTCGATCACGCCGGTCTTGTCGAGTCGCCAGCCCTGGGTGCCAGCGATGTAGTCGCTGGATTGCAGGTAGTCGCCGATTTTGAGGTTGGTGATGGAGCCGTCCTGGATCAGCGCCTGGTTGATAAACATCTGCCCGTTTTGCACCACAAACGGCGTGAACACCTGCCCACCAGCGAGGGTGGTCACCATGGCGAAGCGGTCAGCACTGACCAGAAACTGGCTCTGCAACCCGGCGCCTGTGTTCTCGATGCCTAAGCCAAACCCGGCAGCCACATACTGCCCGTCCTGATTCAGCTCCATCTTCACCGCCCACATGGCCTGGAGCTTGTCATCGGTACTGGCCAGGGCTTGGCTGACCTGCTGCACCGAAGCCACCGCATCATCCACCGAGGCAACGACGGTATTCAGTTGATGGGCTTGGGCAATGAGTTGTTCGCCCTGCTGTTCGATGCTGCTGGAGTTCGCCTCGACCTGATAGGCCAGTGCATCAGCGGTCTCGGCAACGGTGCCGATGTCCAGCCAGTATTCGGGATCGGGTGGGGCCACGCCTTGAACCGGTTCTCTGGCTTGGAACAGGCGGCTACCCAGGCGAACAATCTCCCCCGCCGAATAGGCCTTGGTTTCGTCATACGCCAAGGCATCGCTCACCTCGCTGAAGAGTTCTTTCAGTTCTTCTCGGGTCTTCTCCAGCCGGTCGTTCACCGAGCCAGGCCCATCGCCAGTGATCAGGCCAATCTCACCCAGCAACTCCTGACCAAGCTGGCTGGACCCAATCTGCCCCGCGATCAAATCCAGAATCGGCCCGGCCTCGGCGCTGGCTTGCCCGGCCAGACCATTACCGACGGGATACCAAGGCCCGACATTCCCCGTGCGATCCACCAGCCGCGCCCAGAAGTAGAATTGCGCACCCGCCGCCAGCCCCTGCAAGTCATGTGCGGCCTGCGGATAAGCGAAGTCACCGAGTTTCTGTGCACTTTCAAACGCGGGCACCTGCGAGGACCAAACCTCTGTGCGCTGTGTATCCTCAGCCCCGGCAGGAAAGCCCCACTGCAGGCCAATCCCAAATAACTTGTCTTGGGTACGCAAAAACGCCACCGAAGGCGGCGGCGTGATCTTGCCCTCAATGGTGGTCAACACCGAGCTGGCCGGTATGGAGGCCACATCCAGCACATTCACCGCCCGCACCCGCGCCAGGTACTGGCCGGAGTACACGCCCACTACATCCACCAACAGTTCGCCGGTGCGCGGAATCCGTACCCAATCCCCGGCGCCGCGCCGCCACTCAACGTCATAGCCCACCGCATACTCAGCGGCGTGCCAGGCGATGGTCATGGTGGTCACCGCCAGCCCTTGTTGGGTGGAGATGCTCTGCGTGATCAGCACGGAACTGGGTGGTGCCTGCACGCCGGGCGGGATCACGGTCACCGGTGGTGGGTCGATCTTGCTCGCGTAATCCACCGCATCGTATTTGCCCGGCTCATGCTGGATCAGCGTGATCTGGAACTGCTGCCACTCCGGTCGCGTGATGCTCAGCACTTTGAATTGCAGGGTCGCCAGGTCATCAGCGTCGATCACCCAGCCGCACTCCGGCAGCAGCGGCTCGCTGTACTCGGCGGCAACCGTCACCGCACGCCCCTCTACCCGCGCAATCAACCGCGACTCGGACGCACCACTGGGCAAGTTGCAGATCAAGCGCGATCCAGACGGAATCTCCGTATCGCGGTCCAAGGTAACCACCCGCCCCGCCACCGCCGACACCCGCCCACCATTGGCCCGGCCCGCCAGCAGCTCATCACTCAAGCGAATCAACTGCCCCGGTCGCGGTATCTGCCCATCCAGGCCGACGCGCATCGTCGCTGGCCGCGTCTGCGTTTGCTCACTGACCAACGCAAACATCCCCGCCCGCTGCGCCTGTCCGCGACTGGTGCAACCCACCGCACCGAGCGGCAAATCCTGAATCCCGAACTTGGCGATGCCATCTTCGACAAACACCGGCTCCTGCTCGGTCTCAAAGCTGTTGTCGGGATTGTCCCAACTGACCACCGCCCGCGTGTGCCGGTCGCGTTTGCGCACGCCCTGGTATTTGAGGCTGATGATGTTGCCGCGATGAAAGTTGTAGACCGGGTCTTGCGGCATGTCGGCGTTGACCACCATCTGGCTACCGTCCCAATAGGCCATGCCGTGGAAGATCGAGGCGATGTCTTCGAGGACGATGTACGCCTCTTCCTGGGTTTGCAGGTAGAGGTTGCAGGTGAAGCGCGGCTCGGTACCGCCCTTGCCGTCCGGGACCATTTGGTCGCACCACTGGGCGATGCGGTACAGGGAGTAGCGATTGACCATCGCCGCGTTGAGGCGCTCGCCGAGGCCGTAATAGGGATGCAGCGCCAGGTCGTACCAGACCCAGGCGGGGTTGTTGCTGTAGGCGAGTTTGAAAGTGCCGTCCCAGATGCCGATGTAGGTGTGAGTTTCAGGGTCGTAGTTGCTGGGCACACGCAGGATACGGCCACGCATCAGCGCCGAGAGTTTGGGCACGTTGTTGAATTGCTCGGCGTCGAATTCGATGCCGCCCACGGCGGTGAGGGGGTAAGTCAGTTCGGCGTCGATGATTTCGGTGATCGACTCGACGCGCATCATGTCGGCGATCAGGCTGCTGTTTTGGTTGGGGGTCAGCCTGCGGACGCGCAGGGTCCACTCGCTACCGGTGGGTAGTTCCAGGCGGTGGGAGCGCTCGTACTTGGTGGTGTTTTTGCGTGCGACGAAGGCGGTCAACACTGGCAAATAAGCGCCGCCGTCGGTGGCGATATCGACCGCGTAGTCGATGCGGTAGCCGTTGATATTGCCGTTGGCGTCCTGGGCTTGAAGCTGGGGCCAAGACAGTCGCAAACGCACGGCATTGATCTCGTCATTGCTGACCGAACGCACCCAAGGCGCCTCGGACCGCAGCTCGACGCCGATGGCGATCTCGTTGTTGATTTCGGGGAAGCCAACCAGGCGATCCTGATTCAAGGTGCCCGAACGAAACTGCCAACGTGCCCGTGGAAAGTTCACGGTGCCATCTGAGGCTTGGAGGGGTGTGCCGTCCAGCTTGATGGATTTCAGCCCCTCTACCGGACCGACGATTTCGCCCCAGCTAAAGGCGTACAACAGTTTCGCGGTGGCGATGGAGGGTGCGCTGTCGCTGGCGATATAGGGACGATTGGGCTTGCTGCTGCCAGCCTTGGCGCCGACGACATAACTGCCCATGGCCGCGTCAGACCTGATCCTGGGCGTAGATGCCGCCACTTAACACCGCGCCGCCAATCTCGCGCTCACCATACAAAACCGGCCACGGATTGCCCTGCGCGACGGTGGTGACGGCGCCGCCGAACGCGTAGCTGGCGCGATTGCCCTCCTCGTCTCGACCCAGACCCGGCTTGGGTATCGGTGCGAGCATCTGCATCACACCGCCGACAGCCGCGCCGGTACCCGCTGCGATCAGGCCCATGCCCCAAGGTGACGTGGTGCCGAAGCTGAAATACCCCAACGCCACCAACGCGACGCCGAGGATGGTCTGGAACAACCCCGCACTTTTGCT
Source organism: Pseudomonas sp. 31 R 17 (assembly GCF_900004915.1). Classification (NCBI taxonomy): domain Bacteria; kingdom Pseudomonadati; phylum Pseudomonadota; class Gammaproteobacteria; order Pseudomonadales; family Pseudomonadaceae; genus Pseudomonas; species Pseudomonas sp. 31 R 17. The sequence continues at coordinate 659,598 of NZ_CVTN01000065.1, read as the reverse complement.
GCCGACCACCAACGGCACGATGCGGATCACGCTGTCGTCGCGGGTAATGAGGGGCAGTTCCTGTTCGCTCAGATTGCGTTGGCCAGCGAACACCGAAAACACCAACCCTCGCGACTCGGCATCCCGCAGAAAGCGCTCAAAGCCCGGCAGCAAATAGCACAACGCACTGATGCCTTCGGCCGGGCTGGACAGCTCCAATGGAAAGTCCCGCCCAAAGTGCTTACGCAACACGCCATACAACCGCACCGTGCGCTGGCTCATAAGCGTGCCTCGCGATGCCGCAGGGTCAACCGCGTGCGCTGCGCCCAATCCGGCCCATATACCTCGCGGGTAGAGCTGCGCCCGTACAGGTGATGAATAAAAAACGGACCACTGCCACCCAAATCGGGCGCCCGTTCGCTGGAGAGCGAACCGTCCGTGCCTAAAAATATCGCGGCATGGTTGGGGTGATAGGTGCGGCCGATTTCCATGATCAGCACGTCTCCGCGCTGAGGGCTATCGACCTGCACAAACCCGGCGTCGGCAAAGTGATGTTGGTAGAGGCTCGGGCCGTGTTTGTCCTCCCACCAACGATCATTACGCGGGTAATCGGGCAAGGTCAGCCCCCACTCGCGCTCGTACCAATCGCGAATCAGCGTGTAGCAATCCAGCACGCCATGGGTGAAGTCGCGCCCCAACAGCGGCGCGGTATAGCCCTCGGGTTTGAGCCAACCGATCTCCCCACCCGGCCAGGCCACAATCGCCCAAGGCAGCTCATGCAACTCACAACTCACCCGATCCGCCTGACTGGGCCGCGCACTGCCGTTGTTATGGCTATGCACCACCGCCAGCACCTGGCCCTGATCCTCCGCCTCGCACCAGGCATTGCGGCTGATCACAAAATGCTCCGAGGCACTGGCGGCAGCGTTGAGACACGGCCAATACACTCGCCCGCTGTCGGTGCGGATCAACAACCCACACGCCTCCTCCGGATACCTTGCCTCGGCGTGCTGCCGCATCTGCGCCTCCAGGGCGCGGCTGATTCGCATGGCTACCTCCGAATAATCAAACTCGAACCCGGCGCCCCGCCAAACCGCGCGGTGTTGCCGCGCACCTTGCAACTGCGCCAGCGTCCGGCGCAGCGGTCTTGTGCGGGGTCATCAGTGGGTTCGTCGTGCTTGGTGAACAGCGCCGTGCCGATGTACGCACAGGCCTCGCCTCGGTACTGGTTCATGCAGGCCCAGCGGCACAGGCTGGTGATTTGTTGCGTGGGGACTTTGATGCCCTGCAAATCCGCCGGGCTGGAGAGTTGGAACTCCAGCTGCATCTCGTCTTCATCGGTTTTCTGTTCGATAAACCAGCTCATCACCCGCTGCTGGTCACTGGCCTGCGGGTTGCCCTCGGGGAAGTTGGCGGCATCGAGGTAATGGCGGAAGGTTTCGCGGATAGTCACCTTGGCGCCCGCCAGGTCGTCCAGATGCAGGCACAGCGCTGAGAGTGCACCGCGTACACCCGCGATTTCGTTGCCGACTGTCAGCGTTGGCAGTGCGGGGCGACCGTCGCCGTTGAGGTCCAGGCCTTTTGCTTCGATGCTGATCGGCTCATAGGCCTGGCCCTGCCAGATAATCGTGCCGTCCTGCATGTGGCCGTGAAAGCGCATCAGGTCGCCGCCCAGGTGGGTGGCGTCGACTTCGTACAGGCGAACGGCGTCGCCCGGCTCTAGCAACTGGACGTCGGTGTTGATGGCCATGGTGAGTCAGGGATAGAAGACTTGTTGGAAGGTCCAGCTCAGGGTGTAGATGCCTTTGCCGTGGGGCAGCAGGCGATAACCGGTTGCACGGAAACGCGCTGCGTTGCCGCTTGGTGGCGTCCATTGAAATGAGCGTGAACCGCGATGCTGATCCAGAAACGCCCGCACCGGCTGGATCTTGGTCAGTACACCGGTCACTGATACGTCCCAGGCTTCGGATTGATTGTTCAGGCCAACGCCGATCACCTGTACGTAGCCGTCGCCAAATTCATTGGTTTGTACGCGCTGCTCAATCTGCCCGGATGAGCCGAGGCGCACCGGCCAAACGAAGGTCTCCACTTAGCGCCTCCCAGTTGAATCCAGCAAACCGTTTTGCCGTTGTTCCTGGCGGATGACTTGCCGGACGGCCTCCTCAATCGCCTGTCCCATCTGCTGCGCGAACTGCTGGGCGCCCGCTTGGGAGGTGACGGACATTGCACTGTTGCCTCGCGCATCGACGTTGATCTGCACACTGACGGGCGGCATTGGCTGCGCACTGCCGGGCGGCGCCTGGGCCAGGAATTGTTTGAGGTCGCGATTGGTGCGACCGTCCACCACCCGCTCGCCCTGCTGCAATAACCAGGTGCCGGTCTTCGGAATCGTGTCGATGCCTTCGTGGGCCATGCCGACCAAGGTAGTCGCGGCGATCATACCCACCGAGGCATAGCCCAACGCCCGAACCAGCGCCGCCGCTGCTGGACCGGCTGGACCGAGCTCCAGAGCCTTGGTCGCCGCCACTTCAGTGTTGATGATCGCCTGGGCCATGGCCGCTGCTTTGCTGGCGAAGAACAGCAGTTTGTACGCCGCTGAACCTTCACCCGCGAGCTGTTTGAACAGGTCGGCGGCGTTGCCGGTGAGTTCGCTGAACACGCCAAGCGTGGCCGAGCGGTAGGCGTCTTGAATCGCGGCGAGACGGTCATTGTTCTGTTGGTTTATCTCGGCAACGCGGTCCAAGTACTGCTGCTCGCTGGTGAGTTTCTGGTCGAAGAACAGTTGCTGCCGCTCCAGCTCTTTGTCGCGCCATTTCTGCAGTTCTCGCTCCACTTCGGTGAGGCGAATCAGCTCAGCACTTGGGCCACCGACGAAGCTGTCCAGCCCCATAAAGGCCGGTGCTTTGCCGACCGATGCGCCAGAGATTGCATCGGCTGCGGTCCGGTATTGATCCGCCGATAAGTCGCCCTGTTTCTGCAGCCGGTCCAGTTCAGCGAAGCGCTTGCGTGTGCTGACCAACAGGTTGTCTTCTTGCTGCTGAATCTCCATCAGCAGTTCCTGATAGCCGCGTTGGGTATTGAGGTGATCAACCGCCAACGCCGCCCGTTGCAGCTCGACTTTCTTCAATTGATCGAGCTGAGCCAGTGAGCCTTGATTGATCTCGTACTCGATGCGGGCGCGCTCGGTTTTCTGGTCGCTGAGCTGGAGCTGCTCACGCAATGAACGCAGGGTTCGCTCGTAACCGTCCTGAAGCTTTTGCGCTTCACGCTGGGCGGCTTCAGCGGCTTGGCGAGCTTGGCGGTTCGCCTCTTCCTGGGCCCGGTTAGCTGCCTCTTGCGCGTCCTTGAGTTGAGCGACGGCCTGAGCACGGGCGAGTAATGCGCGACCGGCTTCGGTTTGATTAAGCTGATCACGCTCGGCCTGTCGATTGATCTCGCCAAGGGCCGAGCTATCCCGCAGGCGGGCCATCTGCTCAAGCAAGTTGTTGATGCGCCGCTCCCACGCAGCGGTAAGCTCAGCATCTGGTGGCTTGATGCTTTGCAGCCCCGAGCTGACCCCTTCGGCGGCGCTCTGGGCGTTCCGCAATATGCCGTCCAGCGCGTCGATGCGCTTGCCTGCCTCATCGGCCTGCTGCTGACTGCGGGCATAGGCACCCGCCAGGCCTTCGATTTGATCACGCAGTTTTTGACTCGGCCCAATGGCCTTGATCAGCGCCTGAGTCGCTGCGTCGATATCCTGGCCGCCAGCCAGCGCCCGCCGAAATGCCGCCACCGCACGGTCTCTGGCAAAGGGATTGGCGCTGTAGCTATCGCCCCATTTATCCAACAACTGGGCGCGCTGGCGAATATCGCGGAGTGTCTGCTCAGCAGCCTTGCGCGCTTCGTTCTGCTGGTCGAGCAACTGTTTGAGAATCGGACGCCGCTGGGCATTGCTCAGGGCCTCCCACTCCTTGCGCAGCTCGGCCAAAGGACGCTGCAAATCCACCGCTGAAACACGGGCCTTGTCCGCATTGTCACTGAACAATAGAAAACTGGTGGCCGTGGTCCCTACCAGAAACGCCAACCCCATCGGCCCACCCAACAGCGCCGCAATACCCGACATCGCCCGCGCCGACAACGAACTCGCCGCCGCATACGCTGCCTGCGCCGCTGCCGCAGCGCGTGAAGCCTCCAGATCCGCCAGCTTCGCCGCCGTCAGCGCCCGCGTTGCCGTATTAAGTTGCTGCGCCGTCACCGCCGCCGCCACACGCCGCTCGGCCAGCAACACCTCGGCCTGAGTAACACGCGCGATCATCGCCGAAGTATCCAACGCCGCCCGCGCACGGCCCAACTCAGCCGAATACGCCGCCCGCGCCGCATCTACCTGCTCATACAGCGCCTTGATGCTTTCCGCCGCCGTCTCGGTGATCCAGCCCAAGCCGGTGCCGACGGCAATGGCCGACAGTACACCCAGGTTATCCGCCACATAATTGATCGCCTGCGCCAACTTCGCCGTGGCCTGGGAGCCGCTGTCGGCGGTGCCGATGTACTGCATAAAGGCATCACGCAGACGCAGACCCGCATCCGCTACCGAGGTCGCCATGCCGTCGGTTTGCTTACGCATGCGACCGATCTGACTGACCCAGGCCTTGGCGACAACATCTACCGTCAACTTGCCCTCGGTCGCCATCAACCGCAGCTCATCACGGTTCTTGCCGAGGGCATCCTGCAACGCCTGCAACAAACGCGGCGCCTGGGTGACCACCGCATTGAAACCGTCGCCCTGCAACTTGCCGCGCTCCAGGGACTTGCTGACCTGATCGATCACCGATGCGGTGGCCTGGGCCTTGGTGCCACTGACCGTCAGGCCCAGCGATAGGGCTTCGGTCATGTTCAGCGCGTCTTCGGCGGTACCGCCATAGTCCTTGAGCACGCCAGCGGTGCGGATGAAAAGCTCGGCGTTTTCGGAGAAGGCTTTGAAGGTGACCCGGCCGATGTCCATCAGGCGGGTTTGGGCTTCGGCAAAGTCGGCCTGGGAGTCGGTTGCGAGTTGAAGGCGCGAGGCGATTTGGCCCCATTGATCGGCCATGGCGATCAGGTTGCCGACGGCCAGAGCTCCGGCCATTACGCGGACATAACTGCCAACGGTGCCGGAGAGTGAACCGAGGGCTCGCTCCTGGGCACGGATTGCAGCTTCCTGAGCGCGCCAGCCTATGGAGGCTTCACGGTTGCCGGCAGTGACGGCGCGCAGGTAGTCGCGCCCTACCCGACCGGCGCGGGCCATTTCGCGTTGGTAGGCGCTGGTTTCGGCGGAGACGCTGACGATTAGGGAGCGTAAGGTCTGACCATTCATGGCATTCCAAGGCCCCCCCGATGTTTAGGTCAACCTACAAGGGCAGTTAGCTGGAACTGCATTGCTCAATTACTTTGTCCGCCTTGCCCTTGGCTTTCGCTGCGCTGCTCACCAACGGCCCGTTTTCCGGTGTCATGGTCTTATCACGCATGTGTACATCGTAGTAGCCAGGCAACCCTTCCGGCAGCAAAGCCTTGCTGTAACGCTGAAACGCCACGCACTCTGCCGTGCGCTCACAGCGCTGAGCCCGTTGTGAAGACGCAACGCAACTGTCAGCTCGGGCCTTTAACTGGCTCATCTCCGTTTCGACGGATTGCGCGACTGCCTGCGTGGCAATCAACGAGAAAATCAACCCCAACACTTTTTTCATAAAACACCTGCTCGATTGAGTAAGAGATCGACTGTAATTACTTTGGATTAGAGTTATTACTCAATTCGATGCACTTGAATTCATCTTCGAGCAGCCCGAGGAAAATCATGTGTTATCGAGACTCACCACCTTGATTTTCCGATCAAAGAAATGCCGCCAGTGTTCAGTCCAGGCGAACTCATCAATGCTGACCACATCAATGATCCCGAGCTTCGCCCACTCCGCGAATTTCGCATTGTTGTAAACGAAGGGATTTCGCAAAACCCCGGCGCCAAGATCCAAGGTCATCAAGCGCAAGCTGAGCAAGGCGCCATTCTTGTATTCCACGCCACCATAGCGACACAGCACGGTATCGACCTGCTTTACCCCAAAGGAGTTGAGCGACTCAATTTCCAGATTGACCGCCGGATAGAAAAAGCGCCCATCGCCACGGGCAACCACTTCGGCATAGGCGGTGCTGCTTTTAAAAGCACGCTGGTCGTCATCGCTGATGCTCAGGTTGCCGCCTTCGTAGATCCGGGCGTTGAGTAGAGTCATTGCGGACGGCGTCTTCACTAGTCGCAGAACGGCGGCTTCGCAGTTTTCGAGCAGGACGTATGTAAGGCGCGGAGTGTTGCCGAAACGGTAGAAACCCAAGGCAACGATGAGGATGGCAATGAACAACACCAGCACCAAACTGATCAGGGAACGCTTGATGATAGGTCTCACATGATTTCTCCTGGAGAGAAAAATGCGAAGGTATCATCGGTTTTCAATCGAGTCTGTCAGCTCGGTCTGTCAGGTATTGCCGTAGCTGCACCTCGCCATCCTCTTCTCCATCCGGAAGCTCATCGTCAGGTCGCCACCTTGGTAATAGATCCAAAGGGGCAACCTTCGCGCCCTGCGCCTGAAACACGGCAGCCGCAAGGATCGCCGTCTGCACATCCCCTCTCACATCACTGATGGGTGATTCGCGGTTGTAGGCTTGCCACAAGAACAGCTCTTCGGCGCTCAGTTGCTCGATCAGTTCGCGCAAGGTCTTGCCGAACCGCAGAGCCAGGGCCATGAGAAACCCAAGCTCCGGCTCAGCGTTTAGGCGTTTCCCGCCATGTCGACTGGATCAGGTGAATCAGCCTCAGCGCTGACACCGCTCAGCTCAAACGCTTTGGCCACCAACCGGTCATGCACCGGGCTAAACGCCTCCGCCAACTCATCCACATCGTCATCGCCAAACAACCTGCGACCCGACAACTCGAACAAAGTCCGAGCCAGGACAAACGCGTACAGCGGCACACTGAACACCTCAATCAGCGGCTCCTCGGGCTGACCCTCTCCGTCAACAACGGGCGGCTGAGTACTCAACCCCGCCGCCACACGCGCCTGTCGAACCTGATCCAACGCCCGCCGTCGGTACTCCAACCAATCCTCCGCGCTCAGCGCACGAATCACCACCGTAGCGCCCTCCCACTCCTCCACCTGCACGCTCTCATGTTTGAAATTACGCAACGGGTCGAGGATTTTGTCGCGCAGGTCGCTATCGCTGGTTCTTGCACGCGGCATCACGCACCTCCATTGCCGGTATCAAAGCTAACCGCCCCGGTGATCCGCACATTGAACGTGCCATTCACCGTGCTATTCGGCGCGGCGTCCCAGGTGAACTGGGTCACCAGCCCAAGAAACAAAGAGCTGGTTTTGTCCTTGAACACCACTTTGAACGCACGCGGCTCGCCGTCATCCCGCGCTTCGCGCAGTACGGTCTGCGCCTCGTCATCCGCCTTCCAGTTGCCAGACATGCTGAAGGTGCCGTTGTCCGCCAAACCGGTGGTGAATTCCTTGGCGTCGCTGGCCAGGGTGGTGGTTTCGATCTCGTCGGACTGCCCGCCCTGGAACTGGGGCTGTTTGATGGTCACCGAGAGGTCGGCGAATTCCAAGGTGTCGTCCGTCGGGTCGGTGGTGCTGGTTTTCGACACGCTGACCTGCGTGCCTTGGGATTTGACGTACTTGGACTTGGTCGGCGTCTGGCTGGCCATGGTGCCTCCTAGGGTTGCAGGGTGTACTCCCAGCTCACGCGAAACAGGCGCGTGTCGGGCTCGTAGTCATCGGGTAAACGCATCGCCTCGCTGACGCAAAAATCGGGGCCGCTGGCGGACATCAGGTCGAAGGCCTGTTCGGCCAGGAGGATCGCTTCGCGTTTGCTTAGCGCCCAGGCGTCGATCTGGATTTGCGCGTCGGTTGAGCCGTCCCAACCGGAAAGTGTCCAGCCTGCACCACCGCTGATCAGAGTCCAGGTGATGCGGGGTGACGCGGCGTCGGCTGGGGCGATTTCCGGGTAGACGCGACCGTCTGCCAGCGTGCCAATGCGGGCGGCGATGGCGGCTTCGATCATCGGGCTAACAGCGCCTGATCGATGGCCTGGGCGAGTTTGCTACGCACTGCGCCCTCGATATCAGGAAGACTGCGGTCCCAGGTTGGACGGATGAAGGGTTTGGCGGTCATCTTTGACGTGCCGAGTTCCAGAAAGCGCCAGTAGAAAGGCACCCGGAAATTCTTCGGGCGCCTCACGCTTACACCCGCCACGGCGGCGCCCGGTGTGTCCCGCTGACGCAGGCGTTTAGCAACGATATGTTTTTGCAGTTTGCCGCTGCGGATGGGCGCGCTCTTGCGGGTGCGGTCCTGGGCTACGCGGGCTCCGGCCAATGTGGCATCGCGCACCACTTTGTTGGAGGTGGCTTTGGCCAGGCGTTGGAAGTCGGCTTCCAGCTCTGCGAGGCCCATGACGCGTAGCGAAGTATCAAGCATTGGCCTTCACCGTTTTGCACATCAGCTTGAGTTCGCATCGGGCGTAATCCAGCAAGGCCGCTTCGATCAGGTAGAAGGTGTCGCCCTTCACCACGCGCATGCCGGAGACGATGCCCTGGCGTGGGCGGATCAACACTTCCGCCGTGACTTCGCGTTGCTCCTGCGCAGCTGCCATCCAGGCTCTGCCGGAGACTGGGCGGATCTCAGCCCAGGTTTCGCCGACGTCCAGCCAGACTTCGATCCATCCGCCGATATCGTCTTGCACCCGGGTCAGGCGTTGGAGCGTCACCCGATGGCGCAAGCGACCGGCACGCATCACACACCCAAATTGCGACGGAACGGTGCGAGCAAGGATCGCGAGCCAGTGGGTAAATCGGTGCGGCCGGTTTCGCTGAACAGGTCGACACGGCTGTCGTAAAAGTGCCCGAGGATCAGCAGGCAGGCGGCGAGAATCGACGGGGTGATCAGCAGAGGATCGTGCCCAGTGTCACCCGCGAAAACGGCCTGTTCCAAGTCTGATGTGTTGGCGTAGAAGCGCCGCTGCAAGTACTGCATCGCGGCGTCTTCCGCTGCATCCAGATAGCGTTGCACAAGCGGCTGATCAACCGGTTCGGCTCGTAGGTGGAGCATCGCGGTTTCAATGTCGATCACGCTCATGATCAGGCAGTCTTGGCTCGGCGACCTTCTGGTTCAGGCGGCGCAGGCACGGTGAATGGGCCATGGATAAAGGCCTCGGGGCGCTTCACGGCCAGGGCGACGCGTTCTTCACAGCGGATGGAGATCAGGTTCTTCTCGAAGTCGTCCGCGTTCTCGGTGCTGATCACCACGTTGGCGTCTTCCCGCTCGAACAACTGCGCGCCGGTGCGGAAGGCACCGGTCAGGAACTTGCCTTCAAACCCACTGGCCTCGGTCGCCACCACCGGCAGGCCCCACAACACAGGCCCGGCGAGGCCGAGAGGATTGGCGAGGATGTAGCGACCCAAAGTGTCTTTGGTCAGTTCGATCTTGGCCCAGTCGATGAAGTGCAGAACGTGCCCGCTGGAGGGCAGTCGCGCGAGTTGGGCTTGCAGCATTGCCAGGCGCAGGTCATCGATACCGGATTGCTCTTGCACCGAAAAGGCCGGGGCGAATGCCGAGGCCTGGGGCACTATGCCGTGGAGGTGGACACCGGTGCCGTCGCCGAACAGGATCTCATCCTCCTCCACGTACTTGAGGCCGTAGCGCATCTCGATGTCGATGGTGGATTGCAGTTGGGTGAAGTCATCGAGGATTTGCTTGGCGGCTTTGAACATGTGCGCGAGGGTGGAGACGGCGGTGATTTTGATGCCGAACTGGATGTCCGAATAGGGTTTGGATTGCCCCTCCGGTACAACGGCGGCGGCGTTGGTGAAACCGGTTTGTTGGACCCAGAAAATCGCAGGCGCGGTGGTTCGGCCTGGGGCAATCAAGTCGCGGATGAACAGGCGTTGTTTGGGTAAAGCGTCGATGCCGGGAAGGCGCATAGGCTCAATCACACCGGCGGGAATATCCGTCGACAGAAGCGCTGCGTTCACCGGAATACTGATGCGCTTGCCACCTTCGACGCTGGCGGCGAAGGCTTTGAGGGCTTCACTTTTGACCACGCAGGTGCCGAGGCTGTCCTGAGTGGCGATTGCCGTTGGGCTGGGCAGCCGGGCGAATTCCTGCTCAATCTCGCCGAGGCGGGTTTTCAGCTGGATTTCGGCTTCGGTGAGGCTGTTGAATTTCAGCGCCAGTTCATCGACGGTGGCCTTTGTTTGCTCCGATAGACCGCCAGCCTTGCGCGCTTCGTTCATGGCCTCCTCGGCCTGTTTGCTGAAAGCGCTGGAGGCACGCTCCAGCTCGGCGGAGACCTGTTTTAGTAGGTCGTGGGTGGTGTCTGACATAACTTACCCTCCTGTCACGTATGAAACTTCGCCAAAACAAAATCAACATTTAACGCCGCAAATAATTGCGGAGAGTCAACTACGAAGATTCAAAACCTTAAAAACTTGCAAAACCTAAAATGCAATGCCAGCCTACTCAAGCAACACCCATCCCCCAAAAAAATCAAGAGTCGAAGCTCACTACATGTCGCAATCAAAACTAAATGAAAACCTGATCACCTGGACATTTGAAAACTACGCTACCGCTGTAAGCCTACTTAGTGGACTAGCAATATGCGCACTGATTTATTACATATACTCGCGCTCTGGCTCTTTGATACTTCTGCGAGACCTTATGTGGAGATTTTTCGGCGGAACCATAGAGTTTGAAAACACCCAATACGAGAAATCCCGCAAGAAACTCCGAGAAACTGAGCACTATAGATTTGAGTTCAACATTCCTGTAAGCACGTTAGAGGAAGCTGACCTAGCAGAAAAATGGATTGCTGAAAACAACTTCTCTCACAGAGACATAGCAAGAATAACAAAATACATTCATTGGGGAAAATTTGAGGATCTGCGTTTTAAAACAAAGCTATTTTCAAAAAAATCAGAGAATATAGTATTTTACTCAATGGTGTTTTTTCTAGCCCTAATAGTATCTATCACGCCATTTATATCTACAAACTACCTTAGAGTATCGCTGAAAAACGCACCTGACGCGCCCTCATTCTATCTGTCGGAAAGTAACATCAAGTTCGAGCTATTTCCTGACAACCTTCTTACAACATCCGAATGCAGTTCCTCTGCAACGCTAGAAAAATTTATACAACCCAATCTGCCTGAGGAAAAGCTAGATATCATCTGCTCATTATTTCTTGACCCTAAATATGTCGAACACGTGAAAGGTGAATTAAGAATACAGACAGGACTAATACTCTTCGTAATTCTTTGCGCAGTCTTTGCAGTATTTTGCCTTTTGATAAGACTTACAAGATTAGATATCGCAAGAAACCTTCACAATAAAACACTGAGCTAATTGAGTAGCCCACTCATCTACCAGTGCTTATTCTGTGGGATCGCTTCGCGCAATCGGGCTAGAGCAAGCTCTAACTCGGCTATAGGTTCCCGCTGCCGTGCCCGCAGTCTACTAATGCAACGGCGCGCCAGCAGACCAGCAGGTTGCGCACCTTGTCGGATGGCGTCAGAAGCAAGCAAGCCATCGGCGAAACCCTGCTCGACGGCGGCGCTGCCGGCGATCCAGCTGTCCGCGTTCATCAGTTTTTGCATCGCGTCTTGGGGGTCGCCGGTGCGGGCGGCGTAGATATCAGCCATGGCCTGGTCGAACGGCGCCAACCTCTCGGCCATCTCCATCAGGTCATAGCGATTGCCCATGGCAACGACCCAGCAGTTGTGGATGTTCAAGAACCCGGCGCGGGCGATGCGTACCTCGTCTCCGGCCATCGCAATAATCGACGCTGCCGATGCGGCCAGTCCCAGTACCTTGACTACAACCTTGCCGGAGTACTCACGCAGGAGGTTGTAGATCGCCAAACCTTCGAACATGTCGCCGCCCGGTGAGTTGATATTCACGGTGACGTCGGCGCCGTCGATAGTGCGTAAGGCTGCGGCGATGCGTTTGGCGGTGACGCCCCCGCCTGTCCAGGGATCGAAGCCGATAGGGTCGAAGATTGAGACACTGTGATCATCCTCGTTAGCGGCGCATATCGAGGGGTTCCAACGCTCCACAGCCATGGGCCGCAATTCACTCAACGCACCTGCGGTGAGCGGCAGCGCAGGGGAGAATGGCAGACTTTTAATCGTCATATAGGTAACCAACGTCACGTTGAAAGACATCGGGCCACGCAATTTTGAAGTTCCATTCGCAGCAATTGTGGGGCTCGGACTAGCTCAAAAAAATCAAAGTGCTACCATGGCGGCTTATTCAGAAGGAACTGTCAAAATGTCCGTTAGCAGTTTGGTTAAACACTTTAAGTCTTCACCAGTATTAAAAACTGATGTAAGCGACTTCACCTATGTGAAACTTCTAGGAAACGGCGGAAACAGCTCCGTATTACTATTTGAAAAATCAACTAAACAGTACGCCGTGAAATTCCTGGAAATATCAGAGATAAAGAAGGTCGACCGATTCAAAGATGAATACTTTTGCGCATCCCAAATACCATACCACAACAATATCTCAAGGCTTTACCACTTCGACAAAATAGATATCGCAGGTATTTCATACTTCATCATTATCATGAAAGCATATGCGGGCACTTTAAAAGAGCTTGAGCAAACCTCAGAAGAACAGTTGACAGCGAGCCTTTGGAAAATACTAACAGAATTATGTAAAGGCCTTAAGCACTTGCACACCAACGGCATCACACATCGAGATATAAAGCCGCAAAATATTTTCTATGACGCCACAATTGAAGAATACGTAATTGGTGATCTTGGCATTGCTCACTTTGATGAAACAACTTTCATCAAAGATGCAAAGACAGAAAAAAATGAGCGCATGGCAAATTATTTATTTAGCGCTCCCGAACAAGTAAACAACAAGGACAAAGCAACCTCATCAAGTGACATATTCGCACTAGGCCAAGTAATGCACTGGTTAGTGACAGGACGCGCTCATAGGGGTGTAGATCGACAGCACTTCTCGAATGAAAAATCGCCTAAGAAATTAAAACTTGTAGATTTAATCGTCGACAACTGTCTTAAGAACGATCCAAATGAACGCTTTCAAAATATTGATGAATTAGAACAATTTATAAAATCTTACGATTCTAGCCCTATACGAAATAAACGTGATCGCATGAGGGATCTTGACTTATGTATTCGAAAATCTTTCCCTGACATAAAAGAACTGCATACCACGGAAAATTCTGTGGAAATAGAACGTTTTCTTGAAAACTTTAGTTCAACGTGTAAACCAGATGAGTTTTGGTTCCATTCCTCAGATAGCGGCAACGGTGACCTTCTATCTATAAAACATCTAAACGAAAATCAATGGCTATTAAACCACTACAACGAGATACAAATAAAAAAAATAATAGTCTATAAAGACCCGAATAGACTTTACAGAAGTTTTTTCGTATTGATACTGCAACCTTCAGACCCATTCGTAACAGTTGATAACAATGGAGAAATCGCAGAACGAAATATTAGATACGACCAATACAAAGATCAAGCAGTACTTTGGAATAACCAATATATACCTTATGAAAAAACTCAAAATGGATTTTACAACACCGGCAGCGAAATAATAGAAGCGAAGGAGCCAGAGTTCTTTGTTCGCCTGCGCAACATCAAAAAGCCATTTGCCTACATGATTGCTCCAACTGGCAGCGGCACTTCCGAAATCTCGGACAGAGAACCTACCACACGACTATTAACATCAGCCCTAAGCTATTCAGCACTTAGAGACTATGATTTAAAAAGCTATTTGATGAAAATGGAAGATCATCATTCTCATGAATTAACAATGTATGACTAAACCAAAACTCATATAACAATCCAAGTTCTCTTGAGCTACATAGATATTTTTTGTTCTAGATGTTCAAGAGCGACCATCGCGGCCTGGACTGTGAATATCTCGCCGCCAGGGATCGGCGGTAGGTTTTCGAAGCGGCGGACCTCGTTGCGATTGATCCAGCCGTGAGTCAGACCACTGATGTAGAAACTGGCGCGACCGGCGCTGTCAGCACGAAGCAGACCCTCTACCGCGAACTCGACGAAGATCTGTTCTGCGTCGTTTTCGTCGATCAGGCAGCGATTGATTTCCTGCTCGATATTCACCAACAACGGACGCAGGCTGTTGGTAAGGAAATGCAGATTTTGTGCTTCGACACTCGCGGCCCAACTGCTCTGTTTGGTCATATGCCCGACCATAAACGGCGGCACACGAAACCAGCGGCAGATCTCTTCGACATTGAACGCGCGGGTCTCCAGCATCTGCGCGGCTTCGGGGTTCATGGTGATGCCTTGGTACTTCAGGCCCGCTTCCAGCACCATGGTCTTACCGGCGTTTTTCGAGCTGCTGAATTCCTCCAGGCTCTTGCGCAACAGTTCGCGTTGTTCTTTGGTCAGGGTGCCTGCGCCTTGTGCAGCGCCGCCTTCAACGGTGAGGAAACCCGAGGCCTGCAGGCCGTTGGCGAAGACCTTGGCTGCGGCCTCTTCTGCCGACATCGAGGCGCCGAAAATATCTCGCCCGGTGGTGATCGGTAGCATGCCGCAGATGCCGTCAAGTCCGAAACCACGGATGTGCACCAGGTGCTTTTCCAGGATCTCGCGTTGGCCTTGGGCCTCGTTGTAGAGATACTGCAGCCGACCATTGTCCAGACGTTTGACAGTCATGCATTGCGGCAGCAACGGCACCAGCGCCACCAAACGCGAGCCGATGACCTTCTTCTCGATGAAGGCGTTACCGCGTAGGCAGAGGCTAGCGACCACCATCAGCATGAAGCGCTGCGGCGTCATCTCGATGTTGGGTGAGCGACACAGCACTCGGTACAACGGATGGTCCGTGGCGGGTTCGCGGGAGCCATCGGGTAGTCGACGGTAGAGCTTCAGCGGTAAGGTGGAAACCGATTCGGAGAGCAAACGCACGCAGGCCCAGACTGTCGACAGGCGCATGGCGGAATCGACCGATACGGCTTTTCCGCTGCTGGAGGTGCCGAACCACTCTTGCCAGAACGCGTGTTCAGTCAAGCCGATGGGCACGCCGAGCCACTGCTGCAAGGCGGCACGTAGTCGTCCGGGTTTCCAGAGTTTCACGGTCAGACGCCCACCATGATCGGGTTGTTGAAGAAGCCGTTGCGGGCGCCGACGCCGGTCAGCCAGAAACGGCAGGCATAAAAAATCCGGCGCTCTTATGCGGAGCCCGGACTTTTCAGCGAATCAAACTAGCTCAGCGCTACAGAGCTTTTACCGGCTTAATCAAACTTTCAGCCGGAATCCCAAACATCTCATGCAGCTTCCAAATCATCGGCAGCGTGAGAGCCCGCTTCCCGTTCAACACCTCATAAACCCGATTCTTCCGACCGATGGCAGGCACAAGGTCCGTCGCTGACAAACCGGACTGCTCCATCCTGAAACGTATGGCATCTACCGGATTGGGCAGGTCGACCGGAAAGTGCTTCGCTTCGTAAGCCTCGATCAGCGTGATCATCACCTCAAGGTAATCCCCTTCAGGAGTCCCTGGTTCTGGTTCGTTATCGAACAGCGGCGAGACGGCCTTCAGCGCTTCTTTGTAATCCTGCTCGGTATGAATGGGTCGAATGTTCATGGGTTACTCCATTTCAACAGTATCGGCGTCAACGGCGTCGTACTGCTTATGCGTGCCGACAAATTTGATATAGAGAGCGCCGTAGCGATAAGCCACAGCAACCACTAGCCGGTAGTCGTTGCCTTTGATGTTGAACACGACCCGGCGGCTCTTGAGAACGCTCGCGTGGCGAAATTGGCCCTTGATATCTGCGGGCGTCTGCCAGTTCGCTTTCTTGACCTCGTCAATCCAGGCAAGCAGGGATTGCTCTGAATCCGGGTATTTCTGCCAAAACGTCTTGAGCTGGCTGATCGCGATGATTCTCATGGAATAATCCTAGTCCCAACATGGGACTCATACAAGTGCGTTTCATCTGTTTGCCGTGTTCTGATACTCCCCCGTCTTCAGAAAGGCCAAACCGAAATCATTAAAAAATTTTACAGTCAGACACCCACCATGATCGGGTTGTTGAAGAAACCGTCACGGTCACCTGCCTCTGCCAGTTGCAGCTCGGAGGCACCGATACTCATAGCCAGCGCTACAACACCGTCAATGCGGCCAGTGCTTTTACGTTTAGCGAAGATGCGATTGTCCTTCTGATCAGCGTCGAGCACGGCGCTGGCGGCGTTCCAGCGTAATACCGGGTTGGTTTTGATCTGGATGCGTTGCTCGGTGAGCAGGGTTTCCGTCAGCTCGATGGAGCGCGGCATCCAGAGGCCGGAGTCCTTGGCGACGGTGTAGCCCTGACCATGGGCGAACAGCGGGACGTCGATGCCCTGTGCTTCCAGTTCCGGCAGGAAGTACTTGATGCGGTAGGCATCAAATGCCACACCGACGATGTTGAACCATGCGGCCAGTTCGCCGAGACGTGTGGCTACTGCGCCGTAGTCCACTGCGCTGCCGGGTGGTGCGTGCAAGTAGCCTTCGCGTAGCCAGACGTCATAGGGCACGCGGTCGGTGCGGGCGCGTTCGTTCAGAGTATCTTTTGGGGTCCAGAACTCAACCAGGGCCTTACGCAATCGCGGAAAGTAAAACGCTAGAGCAGTGAGGTCGCGGGTACCGGACAAGTCCAGACCGCCATAGCAGGGCTCGTTCTGGGGGATGTCTTCAAGGGTGAAATCGGCTTCGCAAGCCAGCCAGACATCAGCGGAGAGCCAAGGGTTTTCAGCATCCACCCACTGACAGAAATTCAGCCGTCGAACGCTCGATTCCTTGGCCGGCATACCCCGCGCTTCGGTAACTTGTTCGCGCAGGTACTTCAAGCCCGGCAGGCCACCGTTGGCATCACCGGGTCGGCCAAACGCCAGGCTCGGGTTGGACTTGTACCAGCAGGCCTCGCTTTTGAACGGGTCTTCGCCTTCGTCCAGGGAGCAGATGAAGGCGAAGAAACTGTCGTCGTGTTGCTGGCCGGAGCAGATCGCTCGGCCGTACTCGTGGTACTCGTAGCAGACCGAAGTGCGGTCATGGCCGCTGTTGGTGATCATCACGATCAGTGCTTGGCGACGGCTCTTGGTGCCGGCGCGGATCATGTCCACCACGACACGGGTTTTGTGTTCGTGGATCTCGTCGAGCAGCGCGATGTGTGGGCGCGGGCCGGATTGGCCGTCGTCAGCGCTGATTGGGCGGAAGAAGCTGCCTGAGGCGAAGTGGGCCAGGTTCCAGACCTTTTCGCCGCGACCGGATTTTTCCAAACGTTCGGCCAGCAAAGCAGATTGATCGACCATCGAGACCGCGTCGCGGAACAGGATCATCGCCTGGTCTTTTTTTGTCGCGGCTGCGTAGATCTCAGCGCGGGCTTCGGCGTCCGATGTCATTCCGTACAGACCGATGCCAGCGGCCAGCGGTGACTTGCCTGAGCCTTTGGCGGTTTCGATGTAGGCGGTGCGGAAGCGGCGGAAACCGTCCGAGCCCTTCCAGCCAAACAGGCTGCCGACGATGAAGGACTGCCAGGGCAGGAGCAAAAATGGCAGGCCTTCGTACTCGCCACCGTTCAGGCAGAGGACGTCTTCGAAGTAGCCGATGGCGCGGTTGGCTGCGTCCTGATCCCAGCGTAGACCTCGTTGGACACCGTTTTCCAGGTCGTTCAGGTGGCGCTGGCACGAGTGACGAACATCCGGTCCGGCGACGATACGACCCTGGATAACCTCCAGGGCAAAGGCGCTGACGCGATCAGAAATACCTGTCCGCGATGCGCTTTTGCTCATTGGGGAATAGCTCGCCTTGAGGCGTTGGTGCTTTCAGGGAACGGCGGGCCAAGGGCGACAGGCCGAACCTGGCGCCTGCCTCATTCGCACGGCGCTCGGCGTCGTTGCGCAGCTTGCGCCACACCGACAGATCCTGGGCGCCGCTGCGGTAGGTTTGCACGTCGCCGCGTAGGGATTGGCCCTGGCTCAGCTCGCGGATTTTCAGGGTCCAGAAGCGGTACTCGGCGACGGCTTCGCAGTAGTGAGCCATGGCTTGGCGGTCCAGGCGGGAGATCAGGCCCAGGGACTCCAGGTCGGGCACGATGCGCTCCCATTCGGAGCAGGCCTCCTCGCAGAGCCAATCGGGTTTCGCTGGGGCTTCTACTGGCGCCAGTGGCTTGGCCTGTTCGCGCAGCAGTTCTTCGCGGTTGCGCTTGCTGGGGTTGCCGTTTAGCAGGTGGACGATGGCGGGCTTGGTTGGGCGTCCAGAGTTTTGATTACCAGCCATTGTTCACCTCAGATTTCACCAGGGAGCGCCTAGTGCGTGAAAGGGGCACCCCTCATTTTTCCCGCCGCTGCATAAAAACCGGGGGGCGGGGTCTTGAAGCTGGAGGCTGCGCAACTTTCACCCCACCCTCCCCTGGTTCCATGGGTGGTTGGGGTCGATGGGTTGACCGTCGGTTGTGCAGCCGAGGACTACACCGGATTTTTCGAAGCGTTGTTTGTGGGCGTCGTGGCAGTGTTTGCAGAGGGATTGCCAGTTGGAGTGGTCCCAGAAGAGGTGGGTGTCGCCGTGGTGGGGATGGATGTGGTCGACGACTGAAGCAGATGTAATTCGACCATATTTCTCGCATTCAATGCATAAAGGGTGATGTCGTAACCAACCGAGTCGAGCCAATTGCCAACGGTAGCTATAGCCATGTTGTGCAGGTGAGTTCATCCGTCACCGTCCCGTTGGGAGAGATTGGCATCGGCGAAACGTTCAGCAAGATTGCGGATCTTGTCGACCCCTAGTAACCCGATCATCCCTCCGACAAATGCAGCAGCTGCTTGTGGTAAACCAAAGAGGCTCAGACCAGATAGCATCGCTAGCGTAATACACCCACATAAAACAGACTCTAGAAACATCGCTTTTTTCGTACCGCCGCGATATATGATTCTAAGCGCTGAAATCAACACCGAAAGACCGGTAGCGAAAACTACCGGTGAGTACTGAAGAAACCAAGCTAGCACCGCAGTCCATATTGAAGAATCTTTATTAGACATCGAATACTCCAGCATCAGAGATAAAAGCTCCTCTAATGCCGCCACTCAAACCGAAGAACGACCACTAGACAGAGCAAAGACAAAGTAGTAGCGTTACGAGAAAACAAAATCCAATTTACCAAGCAAAACTTAGGAATGCATTATGGTTTTCTCATTACACACCGTGCTTGAAGGCACGCGTGGTCTCGACACAGAAACTAACCTAACCCTCGAAATAAACCGTGCAACCAAGCCGCAACTCCTATCAGATTTTGCAGGTGGGTTCGGTTACATTTACGATGGCTACTCATTACAAACATCAGAATTTACCATTGAACTTGACAGCGACCCTCGCCGACTACACTTAAAGTTCAAAGACAATAATACTGCGACACTTAACCCTGATTTTGTACGCGCATTTAACCCTAAAGACCCATTTAATCAGCTACAAGTCCTCCCCTTAAAATCAGGGCAGACGCTAATTCTACACCGCCACCACAATGACACCCCTTACGATTACGTAGTGACTAGAGTCAACTGAAACAATAATTAACATAGCAACGTCAACCACCCCACCTGTAAAACCTGCGTCGCTTACAAATTAGTTTAAAAAATTTAAATCTAGTGACGCAGGGCTATTAGCTTAAATACTTCTTACCCCAAATCGGAAAATCCTCAAGGGGAATATTTGAGTTAACCATCCAAAAGTTAAGATTACGCATAGCCAGCGCACAGTTAACGCACCCTGCCCTGACAAACGGTCAGGCAACACGACATCCCGCACGCCGTGAAAGCTCGGCCATGACACGCTGGTGCAACCGCTGCACCCAATTTCTATAAGTTCTATCTGCGGAAACCTCCAGCCCCAGCAAACGCATCTGTTCAGCAACAGACAGCTCCCGCTCCGGCAAGTAACGCAGGCTCGCCAACTTGGCTAACCGCTGGCCCTGCTCGCCTTGATGCTGCAACCAGGCCAATGCCGCTTCGACTTCCCTCGCTATGTGATCGGGACCAGCTCCAACGAGCAAATCGCGCGCGCCCGGCGTGCCACGAGGCATCAGCCCACCAAAGCGCATCAGCGTGCCCAGCGGGCTACCAAGACTGCGTTCCGCATTGCAGCGTCGCGTCTGTTCTCCCCAATGGCGCATCAGGGTTTCGATTTCAGGAATCATCGTTTAAACCTCGCTTATTGATCTGGTGACATTGGTGACGCACTGGTGACGTAAAAACGCCTTTAAATTCAAAACTGTCACCAGTGTCACAACTGTCACCAGTTAAAAAGGATTTACACGGTACACAGCCGATGACGGGAGTTCGGTGTACGCGTGCGCGAGCAGCAGTGACACTGGTGACATTGGTGACACCGTTGATCTCCAACGCTTTTTCGGAGCATCAGCTGGTGACACAGCCGGTGACGCCAGTGACATCTACGCAGCTCGATCCTCCGCCATTGGCCGGACATAGGGGCGAATCCGCTCCAGGGTTCCGGCGACGCGTTTTTGCTTTTCCTTCACCCAACCCAACCGTCGCAGGATGTCTGCTACGCGCCTCTGCTCCGGTTTGTTCATCCTCGCTAGGTCCATTTGCAGGGCGTGTTTGAGCAGCCCCATGACCGTCACTTCATTGATCGGCCCAAACAATCCGTCAGGGTAATGAAGCTGCGGCGCATGCCCTTCCAAGTATTTGATAATTGGCTCCTCCCACGGATCTTCCACATAGCGGGAATCCTGCTCTTCGCGGGCCAGATCTTGCGGGTAGTCCCACCATTGAAAGCCGGTGCAGTACAGGTGCAACGCCTCAGCCCAAAGCTGATCCCGCCATTGCCGGATATAGGCGACATCAGCCTTGCGGCACAACACCGGTAGGAATCGTCGCGCCCCGGTTGGGTCGCTGAGGTAGGCGTCGGCATTGGTGGTGCCCATGAAAATGCACTGCCGTGGATGGCTGCGCGCATGGCGATCATAAGGTGCACGGTATTTGTCATCGCGCCGGGTGATCGCCATTTTCACTTGGTTGATATCGGCCTTGGAGAAGCTCTGCATCTCGCCAATCTCGACCACAGAATTGCCCTGCATGGTGACGTAGAAGTCTTTGTTGGTCGGTGGCTCGCTGGTTTCCAGATACCACTCGAAACCAAACAGCTCAGCGATACAAGAGGACTTGCCCTGCCCTTGCCCGCCTTCCAGCACCACCATTTCGTCGACTTTGCAGCCTGGAATGAAGATTCGCGCAATCGATGACACAGGGATGGATTGGCCGATGTGCGCGGTGTAGGGGTTGATGTCGGCGCCGAACACCGTGGGCAACAGCATCTCCAGGCGGGGCTGATCATCCCAAGGCGGTAGGGATTCAAGCCAATTGCGTACGGGGTGATAGCGATGCTCCCAGGCAACCATCCGCACGGCCTCGTCGGCGACGGCACTGCTACGCAGGTGCAGGCTCCACACCATCTGCAGCCACACCAGCGTCTTGCTGGCATCGACATCCTGCCACGGGCCTTTTTCACCGTCGGGCGTAGGAGGAGGCTTGAGTTTGTCGATGCGGTCGGCGAATTCGTTGTAGGCAAGGACGCCCTGCCATTCGGGTGTGTGCTTGAGGATCAAGTAAGCATTGGCGAGTTGGGACCGTAAGGCGCCCTCCTCGGTACGCCGTAGAAGCGCTCTCCAGTCATCACTTTCGGCGGGGACGGCGCTCGGGCGCTTGCGCGATCTTGGAGCTTTTTCTGTAGGAGTTAGACCTAACAGCTTCGCGGCTGCTTTCACCGCCCGCGATACATCACCGTCATGCTCCAGCAAGCAATACACCGCGAAGGCATCGTTCTGGTGACCATTGGCGAGTGAGTCTGACGCGTGATGTGAATACACGCGGCCCTCAGTTACGGTAATACCGGGTAAGCCTGTGCTGCTATGGGGGCAGAGCCACTTTCGGCCATGTTTGGTGTAGCCGTGATCGGCCAGCATTGCCTCAACGTCATGGGCGCGGTTGAACTCATCGATCACCGACGGGTGCTTTCCTGGCTCAGTTTGCTTCGGTTTGCGCACAGGCGGTTTAGGTGTCGGCTTCCACGGGCAACTTGCGTCAGCATCACGCTTGAACAGCTCCCAGTTCTGCCAGGCTTTGAGTAGCTCGGGCAGCAACACCGGAAAACCTTCTGCCGACGGTGGGTTCTTCCAGGTGTAAGGCTTGCCTGTTCCGGGATGAATGGAGGGCGGCAGCACGTCCTGAACAAGCCCGGCTCGGAGCTCGAAAACCGTGAATGCCTTGTACTTGTCCGCCAGCGTTCTCGCTGCTGCTTCAGCAGCTTGATCACCAGAGGCCTTGGCCTCTTTCGCCATCGCGATGGCGCTTTTGAATTTCGAACTATCAGGATCACTTTCACGTGGCCACGCTAACGCGTGTCGGCTGAGTTCCACTTCGTCCGGCACACGAAACAGAATCCTCATACGTGCAGGGTTACCAATTACGCACGGGAAGGCGTTCGCCATCTCATCCAGATCAAGGCCCAACTGATCGAACAAAACTTGCCGCGTCCACTGCACATCATCCACGTCCAACGAACACAGACAGCTCGGCCCCAGAACCACGCCCATGTTGTGTTTTGGATGGTCACGCCAGAAGGCCGCAGCCTGCTCGGCGTCGGTGAGATAGCCACCCGGCTGATTCCAGGCATTGCCCTTGGGCGCTTTCTGACGGGGTTCAATGGGGACGAGCGCCAGGTTGAACAGTTCAACGTAGCGCTTTGCCCAGTCAGAGGATGTTGGCCGTTGCATCGCACAACCCTACGCGGCCGTAGACTTTCTACGGCCGCCGACAGGTCGAATCTCGTAGGCCAAGTAACGGCCCTGCTCATCGACCTGAATGCGGATATCACGACCCGAGCTCAGCATCTGGGACACTGCGCTTTGCGAAACACCCAGCAGTTTTCCGAGTTCCGGCTGGGTGCGACCGTGAGCAAAATCCTTCAGCGAAATACCAATATCATCGTCCATTCCTTGATACCTCGAATGGTTTTGGACTATGGATATTAGTAATCCTTCTTTTGCATCTCAACCGCCAAGATGTAAAAGTATGCTGAAATAAGCCGCCCTTATATTTTCAGCCTATGTCAGATCAGCCACCGCATATCCTTGAAGAAGCTGCACGCTTGCTGGCGATTTACAAGGATCGCAAGGACCTCTATCCAGCTCTGACTCAGAAAAAACTTGGGGAAGAATGTCGCTGGAAAGGGCAAAGCATCGTCAGCCAGTACATGACAGGGAAGATTCCTTTAAACATGCCTGCGCTGCTGAAATTCGCCACCCTGTTGGAGTTTCAGCCCTCCGACGTTAGCACCCGCCTCTTCTCCGATTTCCCAATTGAAGGTTTCAACGTTGGCTCCCAGCCGACTACCATCGGCACCTCTTTCCTTCGTGCCCTGGGTGAAACCAACGTGAGCTCACCCCCACCTTCCGACTTGAACAACAAGATTCCAATGGCTCCTGGCGACATTGAAGTCGACCTCTATCACGAGGTTGAACGCCCCGACGGCAAGGGCACGAAGGTGAAGTTAGGTGGCGGAAGGACAATGCCGTGCAGTCGTAGGGACTTGTACCTCAAGAACATCAAGCCTGAAGTGGTTGCAGGTGTTTTAGTCGAAGGAAGCAGCATGGACCCCGTGCTACCCGAGGGTAGCCGCGTTGCCATTGATACCTCGGTAACGCAGATCCAGGACGGGAAGATGTACCTCCTCGATTACAAAGGCCAACTCCGACTATGCCTGCTCTACAAACTGCCAGAAAACGGATTGCGACTGCGCAGTTACAACAGCGATGAGTATCCTGAGGAAAATCGAGACGGTGATTTTGTTTCGAAAAATATCCAAATTCTCGGCAAAGTGTTTTGGTATTCAGCGTTGATTTAAAGCCTCCCTCAGAATTTCCTGTCAGCTGTATCCGCATCACTCCATCACTACTTATACACCCCACTCAGAAAGTGCAGTTGACACACAAAATTAGTGATCCTAATTTTTAATCGTCATCACTTCGCTGCATGAGGTGTAGCGACCATGAAAGTCAGAAAACTAAATGCACAGCCGGTATACCTCCATCCCGCCGTCTCGCAACGAGCCGAGATTGAGGCCCTTCAAAAGCGTATAGGCCAATTGCTGATCATCATCGGTCAGCGCTCAAGTGCGCCAAAACCACCCGAGCCCATCGCCTATCACGATGACACCAATCCATGGGGTGGCGACGCCGCCTGAACCATCGCACGTCAACGCCCAGGAACGCGATGACGGGAGGTAACTACATGAACTCGACCCTCGACCAACTCCGCCGTGAATGGAGCACACCCTGCCCCACGCTGTCGGCTGTGCGTCAGCGGTACTTTCCGCACATCAAGACAGACAGATACATGCTCCACGAAATCAACGCGGGTCATATCCCGATCAGATACACGCGGTTGCATGGCTCGATCAGGTCTGCACCGGTGATCTATCTGCATGACCTCGCTGACTATCTGGATGCCATGGGCACATCGATAGAACGCCCGTCGCCAACCCTGACTACATGAGGAGAGCGAAATGTCTCACTCACAGATTAAATCCGAAGCTGTCGCCACCAGCGCACAGAATGATTTCGTGCAACTGCTGCCGCCCGAGCAAATCCACGAGCGCTTCCTGAGCCATCTGCGCTGGCGTATCAACGAAGTGCGCCTGGGCGACAAGAAAATGCGTCAGGTCAATTACTGGATCGTCTACGGGCAGATTGAGATGGGCCTTATGGCACGCTGGATCAGCATCGACGAAACAGAAGGCCTCTACGAAGAGTTGAGCGACGCGAGCTACGCCAGCCGCACTGCGGGCCATGGCCCGGAGGCTAAGGAGGCGACAGCATGAACACCGCCGAGAAATTGGAGATCAGCGTCACACCGGGAACCTGGTTTCGCCAAGACCTGCTTTTCCCCGTTTTTGGCCTGAGCACCGAAGCGGTCCGCAAATACCGCTCTAGGGGTATTTGGCTGGAAGGCAAACATTGGCGATGGGACCCTGCCCACGTAATCGTCTACAACCGTGACGAAATCGAAAAGTGGATGGCAGGCCAGCCATGAGCAGGAAAATGCCAACGGGTGTGGAGCTGAACGGCAAGCAGCTCCGCATCTGCTTCATGCTCCACGGCCAACGCTGCCGAGAGCCCCTGGAAGGCGTTGTAACGGTCAACAAGGCCTCTATCGCCTACGCGGACAACAAGCGGCGGGCGATCCTTGCAGAGATCAAGGAGAACCGCTTTGACTACGCCGCACACTTCCCCAACTCCCCGAGGGCAAAGACGCTCTCGGGGAGCGCCGGGCATTCAGCCAAACGAACCGTGAAAGAAGGCATAGACCGTTGGCTGGAGGTGCAGCGCGCGCTAAAGGCTGCCAGCACGGTGATCAACTACGAGAGCAAGGCTGTGCACGTCGAGAACAAGTTTGGAAAGTCTCGGATCGTCGACGTCAGCAAGAGCGACATTGAGCTGTTCCAGGCTCAGCTATTGAAGCAAAAGCTGGCACCGAAAACGGTGAACGACATTTTTACCGTGGTGCGCGGGGTTTGGGCTGATGCGTTTGGTGATGGGATTCTGAAAACCAACCCGCTGGAGAGAATCAGCAACGTCAGCACAGACTCCGATGACGAACATGCCGACCCTTTCAGCCGGGAAGAAATCGAGCGTATTGGTGCAGCAGACACAGAGCGAATGGCCGATGCCAGGATGATTGTTTTCAACTGCTGGACTGGACTTTCACTCTCCGAGTTGATTGCGCTTGCCGTTGAAGATGTGGATCTGAAGGCTGGCACTGTTCACGTTCGTCGTGCGTTGGTGGTTGGGAAGTTCAAGGTGCCCAAGGAGCGCTCCAGGGTGCGGGTGGTGGAGCTGATTGATCCCGCTCTGGAATTGATGCGGGAGATCCTGGCAGCGGCCAGCGATGAGCCGTACGTCGATATCAACGTCACACAGCGGGATAACATCACGACAAAGCCTGCGAGGGTCAGGTTTCTTTTCCGAAGCTCTGCCAGCGGACTGCTATGGAACGGCAAGATTTTGAGTAAGTGGTTTACTGCTCATCTGAAGAAAGCTGAGGTAAGGCATCGAGGGGCCAACCAATGCCGGCATACGTTTGCCAGTCAGATGCTGTCGAGCTATGTGCCGGTCGAGTGGGTGGCTCGGCAGCTTGGTCATGCGGATACGACGATGGTGAGGAAGCACTACGGCAGGTGGATACCGAGCGACACCAAGAGCATGGCTGGGATTGTTTCCAAAATGCTTGGGTTTCGAAAAGAACAAATCTGCGCGCCCCGCTAAGGAGGCGCAGATTTTCTAACCTTACCGATTATCAGGATGAACCGAGGCTCTTAACACCTCGGCGATCTCAGCGAAGTTCATTAAGCGGCCCACGAGGTTTATCCTAATAGGCTCAAACGCCTCAAACATTCGCGCGTACATTTCTACGACGGGAAAATGAGAGTTCACTGCTGCGACCGTTTTCATCGACTCAAACCGATCCAGATCCTCGACTAGATACCTGGCAGTGGAGAGATATTCAGTCTCGTTATTCCCGTCATAACCCGGAAATGAAATCTTGCCGCGCGCATGCGGAACAGCTTCCTCCAGATTCGCTTTCTCAGCCTCTCCCAACGCAGCGTAGCTATCGCGCAAGAATGCATACATGTCCAAGGTATCGACAACCGCAGTTACGTGCGGAGGGGTTTCCGCACCTTCATCCTTGATCCCGTACTTCCAATCTAGAACCCACATGTCATCCGAACTGATCACTTGGCTGACCAATTCAGGGTCAAAACTGTCTTTGATTTCGAGTTTTTTGTAGATATCGCACAACATCAATACTGTGAGTTTCTCAACGGCCGTAGGCTGCATTTCCTTGCTCCTAATGTGATTACCCGAAATTACACCCAATAATTATGCGGATACCGGGTTTGCACATACTGGCAAAGTGCTCGGCTAGGTGGAAGCCATATTTGTTTTTCAGAATGTGGCTTCCAACGTCTACGTAAATGAAACTCCAAACACTTATCTTTGCCCTAAATTTGCCCTAAACCAAACCCCAACAACGAAAAAGCCCCTGAAATGTTCAACCATTTCAGGGGCTTAGTCGTATCTAATAATGGCGGAGAGATAGGGATTCGAACCCTAGGTACCGGTGAAGGTACAACGGATTTCGAATCCGTCCCATTCGGCCACTCTGGCATCTCTCCAACGGCGCGCATCATAACAGTGTGTTTCACGGAAGCAAACCCCAAAGGCGATTTTTTTCCGTGCTATCAGATGCTTGCGTCGATTAAAGCGGTACGCCGAGGCGCTTGGCGACTTCTTCGTAGGCTTCGATGACGTCACCGAGGCCCTGGCGGAAGCGGTCTTTGTCCATCTTCTTCTTGGTGTCCTTGTCCCACAGGCGGCAGCCGTCCGGGCTGAACTCGTCGCCCAGGACGATGGAGCCATCGTGGAATACACCGAATTCGAGCTTGAAGTCCACCAGCAGGAGGCCGGCGTCGTCGAACAGCTTGCTCAGCACGTCGTTGACCTTGAGGGACAACTCTTTCATGCGTGCCAGTTGTTCAGCGGTGCCCCAACCAAACGCCACGACGTGGGATTCATTGATGAACGGGTCGCCCTTGGCATCGTCCTTCAGGAACAGCTCGAAGGTGTAAGGGTTGAGCTTGAGGCCCTCCTCCACGCCCAGGCGCTTGACCAGGCTGCCGGCGGCGTAGTTGCGCACAACGCATTCGACCGGAATCATGTCGAGCTTCTTGACCAGGCATTCGTTATCGCCCAGCAGTTTGTCGAATTGGGTCGGAACACCGGCTTCTTCGAGTTTCTGCATGATGAAGGCGTTGAACTTGTTGTTCACCATGCCCTTGCGATCAAGCTGTTCGATGCGCTTGCCGTCGAACGCCGAGGTGTCGTTGCGAAACAGCAGGATCAGGCGGTTGGCGTCGTCGGTCTTGTATACCGACTTGGCTTTGCCGCGGTAGAGTTCTTCACGTTTTTCCATGATGGGCTCCGCTTTGAGTGAGGTGGGCTAGGCGATGTGGCGCCAGTCGAGCCCTGAATCTTGATCGGCCAGTTGCAGCCAGTCCGGGTCGCACCCGAGGGTGTCGACAAAACATTGCCGGGCAAGCGTCGGCAGGTTGTTCTTGCTGCTCAGGTGGGCCAGGACCAGGTGTTGCAGGTCTTGCCAGCCCAACTCATACACCAGGTACGCCGCCTGATGGTTGTTCAAATGTCCCAGTTCGCCGCCCACCCGCTGCTTGAGAAAGTAGGGGTAATGACCGCGAGCCAGCAAATCTCGGCAGTGGTTGGACTCGATCATCAAGGCATCGAGGTCGCGGTAACCGTCCAGCACCTTGGCGCAGTAGGAGCCCAGGTCGGTCAGTACGCCGAAGCGTCGCTCACCATCACTGAATACATATTGCGTCGGCTCCTGGGCGTCGTGAGCGACGGCTACGACACTGATGCTCAGGGCACCGATCTGCAGTTGCTCACCACCGGCCAGGAAACCTGCGGGTTCAATGGGTTTGCGCATCCCGCGCAATGTGCCGCGACTCAAATACACCGGAAGATTGTAGCGTCGAGACAGCAAACCCACGCCATGCACGTGGTCGGCATGTTCGTGGGTCACCAGAATCGCGCTCAGCTGCGCGGGGTGAACCCCCAGGCGCAGCAGGCGCCGCTCGGTTTCTCTTAACGAGAAACCACAATCGACCAATATGTACGTGTCGTCATGGGCGACCAGCGTGCCGTTCCCTTGGCTACCGCTACCGAGAACAGCAAAACGCATCGGATCAGCCCAGGTTGTCCTGAATTACACCCAATACTTTGCGCGCTGTTTCAGCTGGCGCGACAGTGTTGATGTTTTTCTCGACGGTGACTTGCACGCTCTCGCCGACCTTGCTCAAACGAACCTGATAACGCTCGGCGCGGGTCTCGACTTCTTCCTTGGTCGGCTGGCTGCCGAACAACTTGCCGAAGAAACCTGGCTCGTCGTCTTTTTTCTCGGCTTTTTCAGCCACGTTGATGTAGTAAAGACCCAGGCTGCGGTTGATGTCCTCAACACGCCAAGGGCCTTGCTCCAGTGCGCGACCTACGCTGGCCCAGGCACGGTCCAGGTCTTCACCCAGGTTCAGCACCACGTTGCCGCTGCCATCTTCGGTGAGGCTGACGCGGCTGGGCGTGTCGTAATCACGTGCGGCGAGCAGGGAAACCGAGCCGCCCTTTTCGGAGATGCGGCTCATGCTGGCCAGCATCTCGTCGACCAGCGCGGCGTCGACGCCGGTATTGACCGAGCGCGGCGTGAAATCGACGCTGGCCGTGCTGCCGGCAGGGCGCTCGGCGCTGACCACATAGACTTCACTGGTATTGCGCTGTACGCCTGGCTCGATGCGCACACGCACACGGGCCTCGCTGTCGGCGGCTACACCGCCAGCCAACAGGCGCTGGGCCATGTTGGCGGACAACTCACGGCCTTGCTGCCACGCCGTGGTGAACTCACCCGTCTGCGGGCGCTGCTCGTCGATGCGAAAGCCATTGTCCTGGAAGAACTGCACCGCCACCGGCCAGACTTCGGCGGGTGGGCGCTGAGCCACGATCCAGCGGTTGTCGCCACTCTTTTGCAGGCTGTAGTCGCTCGCATCGGCCACTGCCGTGATCGGCTGCGGACGTGGCACCACATATTCGCCCTTGACGGTGTCGTCGGCGACATTGCGCGGAATCGGCAGCAGCGGGTCGAGACGCTTGGCGACGTTCACGTCAGGCGGCAGTTGCATCGGTTTGGTTGCTTGCGCTTCCAGGTAATCGCTGCCACGGTCACGGAAGTAGCCTTCCGGGCCCCATACCCAACCGCAGCCACTGGTGCTGGAGATAATCAAGGCAAGTGCGGAAAGTCCGGCCAATCGCTTCATGCGTAGTGCTTCCTCAATTAAACCAGGACGCCGGACTGGCGCAGGGCCTGTCGCAGCGGTTCGTGAAAGGCTTCGCTGAGACGGGTGAGCGGCAGACGGATACCGTCCGGCATCATGCCCATTTCAGTCAGCGCCCATTTCACGGGAATAGGGTTGGATTCGGTAAACAGTGTCTTGTTGAGCGGCATCAGCTTTTCGTGAATCGCGCGGGCGGTCACGGCATCACCGGCAATGGCGGCGGCGCACAGGTCGCTCATGGCACGCGGGGCGACGTTGGCGGTCACGCTGATGTTGCCTTTGCCGCCCAGCAGCATCAGTTCCACAGCGGTAGCGTCGTCACCGGAGTACAACAGGAAGTCGCTGCTGACGCCGGCCAGGATGTCCTTGGCGCGTTGCAGGTCGCCCGTGGCTTCCTTGATGCCGATGATGTTCGGCACGGTGGACAGGCGGATCACGGTCTCGGCCTTCATATCGCACGCGGTACGAGCCGGTACGTTATAGAGAATCTGCGGGATCTGGACGGCTTCGGCGATGGCTTTGAAGTGCTGGTACAAGCCTTCCTGGGTCGGCTTGTTGTAGTACGGCGTCACCAGCAGGCAGGCGTCTGCGCCGGCCTTCTTGGCATTGCGGGTCAATTCGATCGCTTCACGCGTCGAGTTGGCACCGGTACCTGCGATCACGGCGATACGGCCCGCAACGCGCTTGACCACGAACTCGATCACCTGAATGTGTTCTTCCACGTCGAGGGTGGCCGACTCACCGGTGGTGCCGACCGCCACGATGGCGTTGGTGCCTTCTTGCAGGTGGAAGTCCACCAGTTTGCCCAGGCTGTCCCAGTCGAGATGACCTTGTGCATCCATGGGTGTGACCAGTGCCACCATACTGCCCGCAATCATGCAACCGCTCCTGCCGGAAAAAGAGAGCCGTAATGGTACTGGCGCCAAGATGCTTGTACAAGCGAAGTACCGTGCGAGGATGCGTTATGGCGCAACTAAACGACGGGCAATGCCACCATTGGGCCAAAGCAGCGTCTGAATCAGGTCGTTCACGCAATGAAAACGCCACCTCCTAGCCCTTGGCGACGCTTTTCGCTACCCTTGATCCTTTGATCGGTACCGCCCTGGCGGTATCGACCGCTCATCGCTTTAGGAAGGCTGCATGTCCACCCCCACAGTTCGCGAACAATTCCTTGTTATCAGTGCCCTCGGCGCCAACCCCATGGAGCTGACCAACGTCCTGTGCCGCGCCAGCCATGAGAACCGCTGCGCCGTGGTGACCTCGCGCCTGACCCGCCATGGCGAGTGCAGCGCTCTGGTGCTGCAGATTTCCGGTAGCTGGGACGCCCTGGCGCGCCTTGAGACCGGCCTGCCGGGCCTGGCCAAGAAGCACGACTTCACCGTCAATGTAGTGCGCAGCGCTGCCCTGGAAAATCGCCCGCAGGCCCTGCCTTATGTGGCGTATGTCAGCTCGGCCTATCGCTCGGACATCGTCAACGAGCTGTGCCAGTTCTTCATCGACCACAACGTCGAACTGGAGAACCTGACCTGCGACACCTATCAGGCGCCGCAAACCGGCGGCACCATGCTCAATGCCACCTTCACTGTGACCTTGCCGGCCGGCGTGCAGATCAGTTGGTTGCGCGACCAGTTCCTGGACTTCGCCGATGCCCTGAACCTTGACGCGCTGATCGAACCATGGCGCCCACAGAACCCAATGTAAGGAAGGACTCATGCCGGTAGCCATCGACACACCAGTAGCCGATTTCCAAGCCCAGTCCACCAGCGGCCAGACCTTCAGCCTCGCAACCCTCAAGGGCAAGCAAGTGGTGATCTACTTCTACCCCAAGGACAGCACGCCGGGCTGCACCACCGAAGGCCAGGGCTTTCGTGACCAGTACGCAGCGTTCAAGGCCGCCAACACCGAGGTGTTCGGCGTGTCGCGTGACAGCGTGAAATCTCACGAGAACTTCAAGGCCAAGCAGGCGTTTCCCTTCGAGTTGATCAGCGACAAGGACGAGGCGGTGTGCCAGCTGTTTGATGTAATCAAGCTCAAGAAGCTCTACGGCAAGGAATACCTGGGCGTGGATCGCAGCACCTTTCTGATCGACAGCGAAGGTGTACTGCGTCAGGAATGGCGCGGCGTGAAAGTGCCGGGGCACGTGGACGCGGTGTTGGCGGCGGCGCAGGCGCTGAACAAGGCCTGATTGGCGCTTATAAGGCGATCAGGCCTTGCGCAACCAGTAACGGTACACACCAGCAGCCTCTTCTTCCTGGACCAGCGTATGCCCCGCCAGCCTGGCAAAGGTGCGAAAGTCCCGCTGGGAACCGGCGTCCGTGGCGGTGACCTTGAGTACGGCACCGCTGGCCAGTCGATTGAGTTCCAGCTTGGCCTTGAGCAAGGGCAACGGGCAATTGAGGCCGCTGGCATCGAGTTCGGCGTCAAAGGCGACAGCGTCGATCATGGTGTTACTCCAGGCAAACATTTGAGCGGCTTAGAATATCTGGTCCGAAGCTCAGTGTCCGGCTACAGTAAGCTCTTTGTCGAAAGGCTTTGTGCATGAATTTTTTGCGCCCTACCCTGCTGACGCTGGCCTGCCTGCTGGCCTCCCCGGCCTTCGCTGATGAGCTGCCGTCACTCGGCGACGCCAGTTCTGCCATTGTCTCGCCGCAACAGGAATATCAACTGGGCCGCGCATGGCTGGCCTATCTGCGCGGCCAGGTCTCGCAGCTCAATGATCCACAGCTCAAGGATTACGTCGAAACCAGCGTGTACAAGCTGGTGGAAACCAGCCAGGTCAACGACCGGCGCCTGGAATTCATCCTGATCAACAGCCCGCAGCTCAACGCCTTCGCCGCACCCGGCGGGATCGTCGGGGTCAATGGCGGCCTGTTCCTCAATGCCCAGACCGAAGGTGAATACGCATCGGTGCTGGCCCACGAATTGGCGCACTTGTCCCAGCGCCACTTTGCCCGAGGCGTGGAAGCGCAGTCGCGCATGCAGATCCCGATGATGGCTGCCCTGCTCGGCGGCATCATTGCCGCCGCGGCCGGCGCCGGCGATGCGGGCATTGCCGCGATTGCCGGCTCCCAGGCCGCCGCGATCCAGGAACAGCGTCGATTCTCTCGCCAGAATGAGCAGGAAGCCGACCGTATCGGCATCCTCAATTTGGAGAAAGCCGGCTATGACCCGCGCTCCATGCCCACCATGTTCGAGCGCCTGATGCGCCAGTACCGTTTCGATGCCAAGCCACCGGAATTCCTGCTGACGCACCCGGTCACCGAATCGCGGATCGCCGACACCCGCAACCGCGCGGAACAAGCCAAGCCTGGCGGCAAGGAAGACAGCCTGCGCTATCAGTTGATTCGCGCGCGGGTGCAACTGAAGTATGAAGATACGCCGGGCCTGGCCGCCAAGCGTTTCCAGGCACAGCTGGATGAGAACCCGAAAAACGATGTGGCGCGTTATGGCCTGGCCATCGCCCAGATCAAGGGCACCCAGCTCAAGGAAGCACGGGAAAGCCTGGCGCCGCTGCTGGCCAAGGCGCCCAACGACATTACCTACAACCTGGCGCAGATCGAGCTGGACATCACCAGCAATCGCATGCCGGACGCCCAACAACGCACCGACCGCATGCTGACCCAGTATCCCAGCAACTATCCACTGAACCAGGTACGCGTCGATCTGCTGCTCAAACAAAACCGTACCGCCGATGCGGAAAAAGCTCTGGACGGCTTGCTCAAGTCCCGCCCGGATGATCCGGACGTGTGGTATCAGGTCGCCGAAACGCGCGGTTTGTCGGGCAATATCATTGGCCTGCATCAGGCGCGCGCCGAATACTTCGCCCTGGTGGGCGATTTCCAGCAAGCCATCCAGCAGCTGGACTTTGCCAAGCGTCGCGCCGGCAACAACTTCCCGCTGTCCTCGCGAATCGATGCGCGCCAGCGTGAGTTGATCGAACAGGAACGCCTGGTGAAAGGGATGATGAGCTGAACCCATCGCCCACAAAAAAGCCCCGCCATCCTTCAATGGCGGGGCTTTTTATTGGGCTGGAAGGTTACTCGGCCAGCTTGAAGGTGATGAAGCTGGCACGCCCCTGACGCAACACACGCATCGACACCGAACGATTCTTCGGCAACGCCTTGGCGATGTCGGTGAATTCCTTGGTGTTATCGATTGCCTGGTTGTTCAGGTGGGTGATCACATCGCCCGGCTGCAGCCCGATCAAGGCGGCTGGGCCATCCTGGACCTCCTTGATTACCACACCGCTCTTGAGATCGAAGGCCTTCTTCTGCTCAGGCGTCAGCTCAACCACGGCAATGCCCAGGCGATTGCTGCTGCGCTCGGCACCCGGCTTGGCGTTACCCAGGGCATCCAGGGTCGCACCCTCTTCCGGGATTGCGCCAACAGTGAGCTCGACATTCTGGCGCTTGCCGTCCCGAATCACTTCCAACTTGGCTTTGCTGCCCGCTTTCAGCGCGCCCACCAGATGCGGCAAGTCGGCCGACATGATGATCGGCTGGCCGTTCATGCTCAGGATAACGTCGCCGACCTGCAGGCCACCTTTGGCAGCCGGGCCGTCGTCCTGGATCTGCGCGACCAGCGCACCCGCAGGCTTGTCGAGACCGAACGACTCTGCGAGATCCTTGTTCACTTCCTGGATCACCACACCCAGCCACCCACGGCTGACTTTGCCACCGGCCTTCAGCTGATTGGAGACGTCCATGGCCACATCGATCGGAATCGCAAAAGACACCCCCATGAACCCACCGGAGCGGGTGTAGATCTGCGAGTTGATCCCTACCACTTCGCCAGCCAGATTGAACAGCGGACCACCGGAGTTGCCCGGGTTGATCGGCACGTCGGTCTGGATGAACGGTACGTAGTTTTCGTTTGGCAGGCTGCGACCGATGGCGCTGACGATGCCCTGGGTGACAGTGTGGTCAAACCCGAACGGCGAACCGATTGCCACGACCCACTGGCCCGCTTTCAGGTCCTGGGACTTGCCCAGTTTAAGCACCGGCAAGTCCTTGCCTTCGATTTTCAGCAAGGCAACGTCCGAACGTGGGTCGGTGCCGACCAGCTTGGCTTTCAATTCACTGCGATCGGCCAGGCGCACGAGGATCTCGTCGGCATCGGCAATTACGTGGTTGTTGGTCAGGATGTAGCCGTCAGGCGAAATGATGAACCCCGAACCCAGGGACTGCGCTTCACGCTGGCCACCGCCACCACCGCGCGGGGCGCGGGGTTGCGGCATGCCTCGCTCGAAGAATTCGCGCAGCATCGGCGGCAGGCCTTCCAGGTCCGGCATCTGCTGGTTCGACACCTTGCGATCCGGCAATTTCTGCGTAGTACTGATGTTCACCACCGCAGGCGAGGCCTGCTCCACCAGCTGGGTGAAGTCAGGCAGTTCGACCGCTTGCGCGGGCACGGCCTGACCCAGCACCAGCAGCGTGGCGACTATGGATAGGTAAGACTTCAAACGTGGTATCGACATACAGCTCCCGTTACGACGAGCAGGGTTGAGCGACAGGGTTCAAAAAACGCCGAAAACCGCGACCGACATTTTTTGTTCCGCGAACAAACAAGGCCAGGGCCGAGGAGCCCTGACCTATAAAAAACATAAGGATTTTTTGCAAGTGAAAATGCTGATCCAGACATTTCATGCTCTCGGCAGGCACCCTGGCATGGGGGCAGAGTGAAAGATCAGGATGAACACTGGATTAACGACTCACGGTTTGGCTGCGGTCTTTTCACCGCGAACCGACAATGCGACGCGCTCGGCGGTGCCGATCGGGATTTCCCCCACCACCGTCACCATTATCTCGCCGTCCACCGTATTCAAATGCCGGGACACCGCAACCGTAGGCCCAAGCTGAGTACGCGTCTGCGACACGCTCGCACCGTTGGTGGTTTCGAGAAACACCGAAAAACGTGCAAGCCCATCGTCATACATCAGGCTGTCGATGGTGGATTTTGTCTGAGGGTCTTTGCGCGATGCATTCCGCGTCAGCTCAAAGCCAGCTGGCAGCCAATCCAGGTGCCACGCATTCGAGGCAGGCGCTTGCATGGCGTTGCCATGGTCGATCGCGACCGGGGTGCAATCGCTGCTGGGCTGCAAATCATGCTCAGTGGGTGGTGCGGAGGTATTCAATCGCACAAACTGAAAGCGCTCCAGCAGTTGCCCTTGCTCACTGAGCAACAGCGACTTGAGGGGCAATGCAGTTTCACGGTCCAGGTGCAGCTCGAAGCCATAGCGGTCATGGTCACGCGGAGTAATCGACACGATAACCGCATTACGACCGGCCACGCGAGATTTGCCGATGACGGCCAGATCATAGAATTGACTGAGTTTTTGTGGGTCCAGCGAATGTGCCGCGGCGTCACGGGAACTGCCCAGGCCGGCCACAAGTGTGCCGCTGACGCACTGTGCATGCCCTTCTACCCGTACCACTTCCTGGGCAGAACCATCGAGCTGCAACAGACGCTCCCAGACCTGACCGTTCTGGACGAGATGCCAGATGTCGTGGGTAGAAAAACTGCCGTTACGCTCATAGATGAACGTACCTTGAAAGCTTTGCTGCCGCTCTGCACGCCCAAGTCGAGTCAGCCAGTCTTGGGCTTCATCGGCGTGGGCGGGTAGTGCAAACCAACTACTGAGCAAAAGCGTAAGGAGCGGTATGGCGCGCATAGGGCTCCTTAACGGTTCAGCGGTTTTCCAGGCTTGCTGCGCGAGCGTATGGCAGGGCACTTTCAGCGTTCTTGCCAGCTGCTTCCTGTGCATGTTGGCGCAGGTAGCCTGGTAGGCGCTGATCCTGCCAGCCGGATTGCCCTTGAAGCACACCGTTAGCCATAGGACCGGCGGTGTCAGAGCTTTCCTTGTAGCCAGCCAGTACAGCCGGGCCTTTGACTTGCGGACCGGCCATGACCGGTTGCTGAGTCTGCTGGGCCAGTTCGGCACCTGCGATTTCGTCCTGGTTGTACAGACGAACACCGGCCAGTACGGCGACGGTCACCGAAGCAGCGACTGCCAGACGACCCAGGCTACGCCATGGACCACGAGCAGCTTTTGCCGGAACGGCTTCATCGGCCAACGCGGCAGAAACGGCCGCAGCAATATCCAGACGAGGGATTAGAAGATCCTTGTGCATCACCGCCCGAGCGACTTGGTAACGAGACCAGGTATCACGGGTTTGGGCATCATCAAATGCGTTGAGCACTCGACGAAGTTCCAGTTCATCCGCTTCGTTATCCATCACTGCGGACAGCGATTCCTGCAGGGCATCACGACTCATGGCGGTTCCTCTCTTGGCTGTCGCCGCTGTCTTTAGTTTTCCTGCAACAACGGTTGCAAGGCTTTGTCGATGGCTTCCCGGGCCCGGAAAATCCGTGACCTTACAGTCCCCACCGGACATTGCATGACGCTCGCAATGTCTTCGTAACTCAGACCATCGAATTCACGTAAAGTTAACGCCGTACGCAAATCTTCTGGCAGTTGCTGAATCGTTCGATGAACGGTTCCCTCGATCTCGTCGCGCAGCAAAGCACGCTCCGGCGACTCGAGATCTTTGAGGCCGTGATCACCATCATAGAATTCAGCATCTTCTGAACTGACATCACTGTCTGGTGGGCGGCGACCGCGAGACACCAGATAGTTCTTCGCCGTGTTGATGGCGATGCGGTACAGCCACGTATAAAACGCGCTATCACCGCGAAAATTGCCCAGTGCACGGTATGCCTTGATAAAGGCTTCCTGTGCAACGTCCTGCGCTTCATGGGTGTCGTGCACAAACCGCACGATCAACCCGAGAATTTTGTGCTGATATTTCAGCACCAGCAGATCAAATGCGCGCTTGTCGCCGCGTTGTACGCGCTCGACCAGCTGCTGATCCTCTTCCTGGGTTAGCATGAACACTCCTCGTTGTACTCGAAGGAGGCTTGCATAACTAAACGATCAGGCTTGCAAACATAGACTCGGGCTTTTCGCAAAAGTTCTCCCCCTTCAAGCAAGTTTCCGGCACGCACTGATTTGGCACACACGAAAAACGCAGCTCAGGCAACGCCGGCTGCGCGAATAATCTTGTCGTCGGTCTTCTGACGCGTCCAATGCTCCCGACGGGCCAATAAACACAACGTCTTCCCAGCTTTCGGGCAACCTGCTATTGAGTCGGGGCCCATGCAAAAAGTTCCCGCTCGCTGACTGGCTGTGAAACCGAAGCTGTGCACCGTAATCTCACAATGCCACGAATGCCTGGCTATTGTGCCGCTCCACCCCTCTATATACTAGTGGCCTGTGTGCCCCTTTGATTCGCCGATCCAGGCGTCCTGCTTGCGCCTCCTCTCCGGATCGCTTTTTGCGGAATCCATTCAATGAGCCAACAGTTTCAACACGATGTCCTGGTGATCGGCAGCGGTGCCGCCGGCTTGAGCCTGGCGCTGACCCTCCCCGGCCATCTGCGCATTGCCGTACTGAGCAAGGGCGACCTGGCCAACGGTTCGACATTCTGGGCGCAAGGCGGCGTCGCGGCCGTGCTGGACGACACCGACACCGTCCAATCCCATGTCGAAGACACCCTCAATGCCGGCGGCGGCCTGTGCAATGAAGACGCGGTGCGCTTCACGGTCGAGCATAGCCGGGAAGCCATTCAATGGTTGATCGACCAGGGGGTGCCCTTCACGCGCGATGAGCATGCAGGCAACGACGACGGTGGATTCGAGTTCCACCTGACCCGTGAAGGCGGCCACAGCCACCGCCGCATCATCCACGCCGCCGATGCCACCGGCGCCGCCATCTTCAGGACGCTGCTCGACCAGGCCCGCCAACGGCCCAATATCGAATTGCTGGAGCAGCGCGTCGCCGTCGACCTGATTACCGAAAAACGCCTGGGCCTTGCCGGCGAGCGCTGCCTCGGGGCCTATGTACTGAACCGCGCCAGCGGTGAAGTCGACACCTATGGCGCACGCTTCACCATCCTTGCCTCGGGCGGCGCAGCCAAGGTCTACCTCTATACCAGCAACCCTGACGGCGCCTGCGGCGACGGCATCGCCATGGCCTGGCGCTCGGGCTGCCGAGTGGCGAACCTGGAATTCAACCAGTTCCACCCCACGTGCCTGTATCACCCCCAGGCCAAGAGTTTCCTGATCACCGAGGCTTTGCGCGGCGAAGGTGCGCACTTGAAGCTGCCCAATGGCGAACGCTTCATGCAGCGCTTCGACCCACGCGCCGAACTGGCGCCGCGCGACATCGTCGCCCGCGCCATTGACCATGAAATGAAGCGCCTGGGTATCGACTGCGTCTACCTGGACATCAGCCACAAACCGGAGGCCTTCATCAAGACGCACTTTCCCACCGTCTATGAACGTTGCCTGACCTTCAACATCGACATCACCAAAGGCCCGATCCCGGTGGTGCCTGCCGCGCATTACACCTGCGGCGGCGTGATGGTCGATCAGCATGGCCGCACCGACGTGCCCGGCCTGTACGCCATCGGCGAAACCAGCTTCACCGGCCTGCACGGCGCCAACCGCATGGCCAGCAACTCGCTGCTCGAATGCTTCGTGTACGCGCGCTCGGCAGCGGCGGACATCCTTGAACAACTGCCGCGCATCCCGGTACCGGCCGCCCTGCCCAGCTGGGATGCCAGCCAGGTGACGGATTCGGACGAAGACGTGATCATCGCGCACAACTGGGACGAGCTGCGGCGCTTCATGTGGGACTACGTGGGGATCGTGCGCACCAACAAGCGCCTGCAACGGGCACAGCACCGGGTGCGTTTGCTGCTGGACGAGATCGACGAGTTCTACAGCAACTATAAAGTCAGCCGCGACCTGATCGAACTGCGCAACCTGGCTCAAGTCGCCGAGCTGATGATTCGCTCGGCCATGGAGCGCAAGGAAAGCCGGGGCCTGCATTACACCCTGGACTACCCGCAGATGCTGCCCGAGGCCCGCGACACTATTCTGGTGCCAGCCACCTACGGCGACTGAACTTCAAGCGTACGCGCAGGCGCCGATGCATATCGGCGCTCTGCGAGTCGCGAGGCACACAAAGGGAGCGCACCCACCGCTCACCCTGCACGCGATAACGCAGCACCACCACCAGCGGCAGCGCCAGGCTGTCGGGCCGCAGTTGCACGCTGTGCCAGCCGCGCTCGGCGCTGAACAATTGCCAGCCATCGTCATCGCGGCGCAGGCCGCGAATCGACGAGCGATGAGTCAGCAGGATATGTCGCGGCAACACCCACGCGGCGTGGGCCAGGCACACCAGCAGGCCAAGGGAGGCAAAAGGCAGGTCGACCACCAGGCAGGCACCCAGCGCGAACAGCTGGGCGAACAGATACGCCGCCAGCAACAGCCGTGAGGCCTGCCAGCGGCATTCAAAACGGTTACTTGGGCTGGACACGGTCCAGGATCATCCGAACCATGCGCTGCAGCTCCGGATCTTCCGATTCGGCGCGCTCCATGAACCAGCCGAACATGTCCTGGTCTTCGCATGTCAGCAGTCGCACGTAAAGTTCGCGATCCACCTGGTTGAGCGTTGCGTAGACTTCTTTGGTGAAAGGCACCAGCAACACGTCCAATTCCAGCATGCCACGACGGCTGTGCCAGTAGAGGCGATTGATTTCTACATCTTCGACCATGGAACGCTCCTCAAATAGAGCGCAAGTATACAGGCCCGACGGCACCGGACCAGTCGGCTTTGGTCGCGCCCCATGGAAACTATGCATTTGCCGGGCGCCCCTCTATGATGCACCCATGACTTTTTAACCTGCGATGACCCATGGCCGACTCTGCTTTCTTCTGCTCCCTGACC
This sequence comes from Pseudomonas sp. 31 R 17, assembly GCF_900004915.1. NCBI lineage: Bacteria > Pseudomonadati > Pseudomonadota > Gammaproteobacteria > Pseudomonadales > Pseudomonadaceae > Pseudomonas > Pseudomonas sp. 31 R 17. Next base: position 618,813 of record NZ_CVTN01000065.1, on the reverse strand, counting down.
CACGAAGGCGTTCTTGCCGTCCGCGGTGCTGACGCTGCCAAGTTCCTGCAGGGCCAGTTGACCTGCAACCTCAATTACCTGAGTGACACCCAGGCCAGCCTGGGTGCGCGCTGCACGCAAAAAGGCCGGATGCAATCCAGTTTTCGCATCCTGTTACAAGGTGACGGCGTGCTCCTGGCCATGGCCGGCGAACTGCTCGAACCGCAACTGGCGGACCTGAAGAAATACGCAGTATTCTCCAAATCCAAACTCACCGATGAAAGCGCCGCGTGGATGCGTTTTGGCCTGGCGCATGCCGATCAGGCCTTATCCGCCCTGGGCCTGACGTTACCGGTGGAGACCGACAGCGTGGTGCGCACCGAGACGCTGATCGCCATCCGTGTATCGCCGGGCCGCGCTGAACTCTGGGCACCCGCCGAACACGCCGAGAGCCTGCACAGCCAATTGGCGGCCACCCTGCCGCAAGCCGAGCTGAACGAATGGTTGCTGGGCCAGATTCGCGCCGGCATCGGCCAGGTGATGCCGCAGACCCGCGAACTGTTCATCCCGCAGATGCTCAATCTGCAAGCCGTGGGCGGGGTCAGCTTCAAGAAAGGCTGCTATACCGGCCAGGAAATCGTCGCGCGCATGCAGTACCTCGGCAAACTCAAACGCCGCCTGTACCGCCTGAGCCTGGTTGCGGCCCAATTGCCCGAGCCGGGCACCGCACTGTTTGCTCCCAGCCATAACAGTTCGATCGGCGAAGTGGTCATCGCGGCAAAAGCTGACCAGTCAATTGAACTTCTCGCCGTGCTGCAAGCCGAAGCTGCCGACAATGGCGACATCCGTTTAGGCAGCCTGGAAGGCCCTGGCCTGCAGTTGCTCGACCTGCCCTACGCGCTGGATCGCGATCGCGAGATCCAGCGTTGATCGCTGCACTTTTTTTGCGACACCCTAGAGAGCATGAATGAACCAGCTGGCGGAAAAAGTCCAACAGGCTTTGGTGAAGGCCATCGACAACGATGACCTGGTTCTGCCGACATTACCGGAGGTGGCCATGAAGATTCGTCAGGCCGCCGAAGACCCGGAGATCAGCATCAGCCACTTGAGCAAGGTAATCGGTCGTGATACGGCCCTGTCGGCGCGCCTGATCAAAGTGGTCAACAGCCCGTTGCTGAGGGCGACTCAGGAAGTCACCGACCTGCACACCGCCATCACGCGGCTCGGCACCAATTACAGCAGCAACCTGGCCATCGGCCTGGTCATGGAACAGATCTTCCACGCCCGCTCCGAGGTGGTGGAACAGAAAATGCGCGATGTGTGGCGCCGCAGCCTTGAAGTAGCCGGCGTCAGCTATGCCTTGTGTCGCCGGCACAGCCAGCTCAAGCCGGACCAGGCAGCCCTGGGTGGCCTGGTGCACCAGATTGGCGTGCTGCCGATCCTCACCTACGCCGAAGACCATTACGAGTTGCTGTCCGATCCGGTCAGCCTTAACCACGTGATCGACAGCATCCATCCGATACTGGGCGACAAGTTGCTCAGTGGCTGGGACTTCCCGGAAATGCTGGCAAAACTGCCGGGCCAGTACCTGAACCTGGAACGCGAAGGCGGCCCGCTCGATTACATCGACCTGGTGCAGGTCGCCGTGCTGTTCTGTCACCACAACACGGAACATCCATTGGCGAAAGTCGACATGGCGAGCGTGCCGGCGATGAAAAAACTGCGGCTCGACCCCTCCAGCGAGAAACTGCACCTTGAGCTGCATGAAGCACGCTCGATGTTCTATTGATCGCCGGCAATAAAGCTCACTCGCACTTTCAAGCCCGCCGACGCGCCATCATGCAGGCTGATCTGCGCCAGATGCGCACGGCAGATCTCGCCGACAATCGCCAGCCCCAGGCCGGACCCCATACCCTGCTGACTGCGTCGATAAAATCGTTCGAACACCCGGTCCCGCTCCTCCAGCGGGATACCCGGGCCATCGTCCTCGACTTCCAGCACCGCCGGCGCCGTCACCCGTAAAATCACGTTGCCACCCGGTGGGGTGTGGGCCAATGCGTTGTCCACCAGGTTGCTCAGCAACTCGTTGAGCAGCGTCGGTTCGCCACGCAGCCACACCGGTTCGTCCGCCTCCAGCGCCAGGGCAACGCCGCGCGCATGGGCCAGCGGCGCCATGGCCATGCCCAGCTCACGGGCCAGTTGACTGAGGTCGAGCAACTGCGCGCCGCCTTCGGCAATGGCCCGGGCACCGTTTTCAATGCGGGCCAGGGACAACAACTGATTAGCCAGGTGAGTGAGACGGTCGGTGCCCTGGGCGGCGGTTTCCAGGGTGCTGCGCCACGTGGCCGGCTCTTCGGCGCGCAGGCCGAGTTCCAGGCGGGCCTTGAGCGCGGCCAGCGGCGTGCGCAACTCGTGGGCGGCGTCGGCAATAAACTGCGCCTGGCGTTCGAACTGGCCGCGCAGGCGTTCGGTGAAATGATTGAGGGAGCGCACCAGCGGGCCGAACTCATCCTGCACCTCCACCAGCGGCAAGGGCCGCAGGTCGTCGGGCTGGCGCTCTTCCACCGCCGTGCGCAGGCGTTCCAACGGGCGCAAGGCCGCGCTGACGGCAAACCACACCAGCAGCAACGCACCAATGGCAAGCATGCCCAGGCGCAACAAGGTGTCGGCCATCAGGCTGCGCGCCATGGCGACACGGGCTTCGTCGGTTTCCGCCACACGCACCTCCGCCATGCCATTCATGTTCGGCTCGGAGACAGCCTTGAGCAGGCTCACCACGCGCACCGGCTGGCCCTGATACACAGCGTCGTAGAACCGCGCCAGGGCCGGGTAATCGTCAGTGCGCGGGGTGCCGGGTGGCGGCCCGGGCAGGTTTTCATAACCGGAAATCAGCTGCTTGTGGATGTCGTTGACCTGGTAATAAATACGCCCGGCACTGTCGTAGGCGAAGGTATCCAGGGCCACGTAAGGCACATTGGCGCTGAGCGTGCCGTCCACCTGGGTCAAGCCGGCGGCAATGGTGCGCGCCGAGGCCAGCAACGTGCGGTCGTAGGCGGTGTCGGCGGCTTCGCGACCGTTCCAGTAGGCGCTCATGCCGCTGGCGAGCATCAGCAGCACCAGCAACAGCGCAAGGTTCCACAGCAGGCGCCAGCGCAGGCTGCGGGGCTTATGCATCGCGGGCTTCCAGCAGGTAGCCGAGGCCACGGAAGGTGACAATGGCGATGGGCTGGCCATCGAGCTTCTTGCGCAGGCGGTGCACGTAGATCTCGATGGCGTCGGGGCTGGCTTCTTCGTCGAGACCGAACACCTGGGAGGCCAGTTGCTCCTTGCTCATCACCCGACCAGGCCGGGCAATGAGTGCTTCAAGCACGGCTTGCTCACGAGAGGTCAGGGTCATCAATTCACCACCGACCGTGAAGCGCCGCGTATCGAGGTCGTACACCAGCACGCCGCACGCCTGCTGGCGCTCGCCGCCCAACACGCTGCGCCGCAGCAGCGCCTTGACCCGCGCTTCGAGTTCCGTCAGTTCAAACGGTTTGGCCAGATAATCGTCAGCGCCCAGGTTCAAGCCATGCACGCGGTCCTTTACATCGCTGCGGGCCGTCAGCATCAACACCGGTACATTTTTTCCACGGGCGCGCAAGCGTGCCAGCACTTCGAAACCGTCCATGCGCGGCAGCCCCACATCGAGGATCACCGCGGCGTATTCCTCACTGCTCAGGGCCAGGTCCGCGGCCACGCCATCGTGCAGTACGTCGACGGTCAACCCCGTGCTCTTGAGCGCCTGGGCGACACTTTCGGCAAGTTGCAAATGGTCTTCAACCAGGAGGACGCGCATGGATTTCTACCTTATTCGGGGTGGTCGGCGCCACGCTTTGCGAGGCAGTTTACAGGCGCCGACTGCCCTGTGAAGCCCGAAAACCGTGAAAGGCAGTTGAAAGGATACTGAAAGCTTCGCCGGTTAGCATCGGGCGACGGCAGGTTACGACTGCCAAGCTATTGAGCGATAGCACCCGAAAAACGCCTCGAAGCGTTTTCGCCAAATAAGAACAATAAATGGAGACACACATGACGTTCCCCCTACGTAAGCTCGCCCTCGCCGCCGGCTGCATGCTGTTTGCCGGCCACCTGCTGGCCGCCGATGAACCCAAGCGCCCTGAATGCATCGCCCCGGCCTCCCCTGGCGGTGGTTTCGACCTGACCTGCAAACTGGCGCAAAGCGCGCTGGTCAACCAGAAGCTCTTGAGCAAGCCAATGCGTGTGACCTACATGCCAGGCGGCGTGGGCGCCGTGGCCTACAACGCGGTGGTTGCCCAGCGCCCTGCGGATGCCGGCACCCTGGTGGCCTGGTCCAGCGGTTCGTTGCTGAACCTGGCCCAGGGCAAGTTCGGTCGTTTCGATGAAAGCGCCGTGCGCTGGCTCGCAGCAGTGGGTACCAGCTACGGTGCTATCGCGGTGAAAAGTGATTCGCCCTACAAGTCTCTCGACGATCTCGTAAAAGCCTTGAAGAAAGATCCAGGCAGCGTGGTGATAGGTTCGGGCGGCACGGTCGGCAGCCAGGACTGGATGCAAACCGCACTGATCGCCAAGGCGGCCGGGATCAACCCGCGCGAGCTGCGTTACGTCGCACTCGAAGGCGGCGGCGAAATCGCCACCGCGTTGCTCGGTGGCCACATTCAGGTGGGCAGTACCGATATCTCCGACTCCATGCCGCACATCCTCAGCGGTGACATGCGCCTGTTGGCGGTGTTCTCCGAGCAGCGCCTGGACGAGCCGGAAATGAAAGACATCCCGACCGCCAAGGAGCAAGGCTACGACATCGTCTGGCCTGTGGTGCGCGGTTTCTACCTCGGGCCAAAAGTCAGCGATGCCGACTACGCCTGGTGGAAAGAGGCGTTCGACAAACTGCTGGCCTCCGACGACTTCGCCAAGCTGCGTGACCAGCGCGAGCTGTTCCCCTTCGCCATGACCGGCCCGGAGCTGGACACCTACGTGAAGAAACAGGTGGCTGACTACAAAGTGCTGGCCAAAGAGTTCGGCCTGATCCAGTAAACGCCCCCTCTTTTGTGTAATGGCCCTGTAGGAGCGAGCTTGCTCGCGAAGAACCCAAGGACATCCACGTGCGTCCAGACAGCACGCGTTATCGTTGACGTTTTTCGCGAGCAAGCTCGCTCCTGCAAGAGGGGCCTTGGAGTTTTCTATGCTCTTACAACGCATTTTCGCCGCCGTGCTGTTGCTGGCCTGCGCCGGCCTCGCCCTGATGGCCTGGCCGTATCAGGCGGCATTTTCCTACGAGCCGGTCGGACCGCGCGCCTACCCGCTGCTGATGCTCGGGCTGATGAGCCTGGCGCTGATCTACATGCTGTTTCGCCCGCAGCCCACCAAACACACCGAAGAAGACCCGGCGCTGGACCGCGACACCCTGATCAAGATAGGCATTTGCGTGGCGCTGTTGCTCGTGTTCGCCGCCACCTTCGAATCCCTGGGCTTCATCCTCAGCAGCATGTTGATCGGCATCCCGATGGCGCGCCTGTATGGCGGCCGCTGGATGCCCAGCGTGGTGATCGTTGGCCTCATGGCTATCGGCCTGTACCTGCTGTTCGATAAAGCCATGGATGTGCCGCTGCCCCTCGGCCTGCTCGACGTTCTGGAGAACTGATATGGATACTTTTGGCTATTTGGGCCAGGGTTTCGGCGTCGCGCTGAGCCCGTACAACCTGATCACCGCGTTGTGCGGCACGCTGATCGGCACCGTGGTCGGCCTGTTGCCGGGCCTGGGCCCGATCAACGGCGTGGCGCTGTTGATCCCCATCGCATTCGCCCTGGGCCTGCCACCCGAGTCGGCGTTGATCCTGCTCGCGGCGGTGTACCTGGGCTGCGAATACGGCGGTCGCATCAGCTCGATCCTGCTCAATATTCCGGGCGAAGCCTCCACCGTAATGACCACCCTTGATGGCTACCCGATGGCCCGCAAAGGCTTGGCCGGCGTGGCACTGTCGTTGTCGGCCTGGAGTTCGTTCATCGGTGCCTTTATCGCCACCTGCGGCATGGTGCTGTTCGCACCGCTGCTGGCCAAATGGGCGATTGCCTTCGGTCCGGCGGAGTACTTCGTACTGATGGTGTTCGCGATTGTGTGCCTGGGCGGCATGGCCGGTGACAAGCCGCTGAAGACCTTTGTGGCGGCGCTGATCGGCCTGTTCCTCTCGGCGGTGGGCATCGATGCCAACAGCGGCGTGTACCGCTTTACCGGCGACAACATCCACCTCACCGATGGCATCCAGTTTGTGGTGCTGGTGCTGGGCCTGTTCTCCATCAGCGAGATCCTGTTGCTGCTGGAAAAAACCCACCGTGGCCAGGAAGCGGTCAAGGCCACCGGGCGCATGATGTTCAACCTCAAGGAAGCCGGTGCGGTGTTCGTGGTTAACATCCGCTGCGGCTTGCTCGGTTTCATCATGGGCGTGTTGCCGGGTGCCGGTGCAACCCTGGCGTCCGCCGTGGCCTACATGACCGAAAAACGCCTGGCCGGTGCCAGCGGCAAATTCGGCCAGGGCGACATGCGTGGCCTGGCCGCCCCGGAAACCGCGATCGGCGCCTCCGCCTGCGGCGCCCTGGTGCCGATGCTGACCCTGGGCGTTCCCGGCTCGGGCACCACCGCCGTGATGATTGGCGCCCTGTCGCTGTACAACATCACGCCCGGCCCGCTGCTGTTCCAACAGCAACCGGACATTGTCTGGGGCCTGATCGCGTCGTTGTTTATCGCCAACATCATGCTGGTGATCCTCAACATCCCGATGATCCGCATCTTCACCCGTATCCTCGCCGTGCCGAACTGGGCGCTGGTGCCGGTGATCGCCATCATTACCGCGATCGGTGTGTACGCGGTTCACGCCACCACGTTCGACCTGTTCCTGATGGTCGGGATCGGCATCTTCGGCTACATCCTGCGCAAGCTGGACTTCCCGCTGTCGCCGGTATTGCTGGGCTTTATCCTCGGCGGCCTGATGGAACAGAACCTGCGCCGCGCGCTGTCGATCTCCAACGGCGCACTGGAAATCCTCTGGTCGAGCCCGATCACCTTTGGCGTGTGGGTACTGACCGCACTGATGCTGATGTTCCCGCTGGTGCGCATCTACCGCAAACGCGCCCTGCAGCGTCGTGCCGTGGCCGATGTCTGAGGTCACCTTCAAACATTGGTGGGGAACACCGCTGGTCGGCCTGGCCGGCGGTTACCTGGCCAGCCTCGTCGGCTGGCCTTTGCCCTACATGGTCGGCTCGTTGCTGGCGATCATCCTGGTGCGCTGCCTGACGCCGTGGCAGTTGGCGGAAATCCCCGGCGGGCGCAAATGCGGCCAATGGGTGGTGGGCATCGGCATCGGCCTGCACTTCACACCGGTGGTGATCGAGCAAGTGATGAGTCACTTCGGGCTGATCTTTTTCGGCGCGCTGGTCACCAGCCTGTCGAGTGTGGTCAGTGTGTGGCTGATGCGCCGCAGTGGCGAAGATCGCGCCACCGCGTTTTTCTCCAGCATGCCGGGCGGGTCCGGCGAGATGGTCAACCTCGGCGCGCGAAACGGCGCGGTGCTTAGCCGTGTTGCCGCCGGCCAGAGTTTGCGTGTGCTGCTGGTGGTGCTGTGCGTACCGGCGATTTTCAAGTATGTGTTGGGCGGCGGCGCGCCGCAGTTTCATCCGGCACCGGTGAGCTGGCCCTGGCTGTTGATGTTGTTTCCGATCGGCGCGCTGGTAGCCTGGGGCTGGCAGCGCTTGCGTCAGCCGAACCCCTGGTTGTTCGGGCCATTGCTGGTGAGTGCAACGGCCAGTGTGGTGTTTGACCTGCATATCGGGCTGCCCGATGGCGGTAGCCAGATCGGCCAATGGCTGATCGGCAGCGGTTTGGGCTGTCACTTCAACCGTCAGTTTTTTCGCCGGGCGCCGTCGTTCATGGCCCGCACTGTGATCGGCACAGTCTTGACCATGGTACTGGCGACATTGGCGGCCGTGGGCCTGAGTGCACTGACGCACCTGGATCTGCGCTCGTTGACCCTGGGCATGATGCCGGGCGGCATTGCCGAGATGAGCCTTACCGCCGAAACACTGCAATTGTCCGTCCCGTTGGTGACAGCCATGCAGGTGATGCGCTTGCTGTTCGTCCTATTCCTCGCCGAACCCCTTTTCCGTCACTGGAACCGCCAACCCTGATCCTGCGCAACGGTAATGGCCCGCCTTTGGGCCGTTACCACTTGTCGGCACTGTCAATTCTCACAGCTGGTTGCTCCCCGACTTCCGCGCTACACCTCTGCGCAGCTACTCCCACTCAGTAATTGGGCCGTAGACATGAGTTCCTCACTGACTGCAGAGGGTTCCACCATGGATAACGACAAAGAGCTTTCCAGAAATCCAGACCAGCAATTGATCCACCTCCCGGAGGGCCGCTCACTGCTGGCGCCCTACTCAAACACGCTGCCCCCGCAAAAGCCACCGCCAGTGCGACGTACGTTCATCGACCCTCTTTACCTGGTGCCACGCCCGTCCGACGTATCCCTGAACTCAACACAAGCCTTCAAAAAGGTTCCCCTCCAGGATTTGGCACTGTACATCCCCGCAAGCACCCAACCGGTGCAAGGTGTCGATGCCGGTATCAATCTTGCCGCGATAACATCGCATGAGGAGGGGTTGTTGATCGCCTTGCTGCCATTTCTGGAGATGGCAGCGCTGGATTTCGTGGAACTGTTCTTTGGCAACCTGAGCAATCCCGTCGCCTCTACCACCATCCACCCGCATGAAGTGGATAACGCTGAGTTGATTGTGCTGTTCGTACCGCCAAGTGTGATCACCGACGCAAATGTCTACCCGGTGTTCATCAGGGTGACACGCCTGGGCAATGCCGTGGGGGAAACAAGGAAGCTCGCGCTGAAGGTCGATAAGGTGAAACCCGGCGGGGACAACCCGGACGGAAACAGTTTTGTAAACACGAACCTGCCCAAGCCGAGCATTCCTCCGGAATTCCTCGAACTTGGCGTTACAGAGGAGGACGCCCGAAACGGCATAGACATTCGCGTCCCCTACTACCCCGCCGATACCTCATTGTCACCACGCACCTATCGAGCAGTGCGCGATGGTGTTCGCCTGAAAATCGGCGACGCCGTGTTCGAGCACACGGTGTCGCAGCCAGAAGCAGATGGCTATGACGACCTTGTCTTCAGGTTGCGCCTTGACGATTGGTACCAGATCGGCAGCGGCGCTCACGTCGTCGAGTGGAACGTGATTGACGAATGCGGAAACTATTCGGATGGCTGGTCGGTGCCCGAATTCCTCGAGGTATACCTGAACGATGGTTCAGAGCCATTGTTGCCCCATTGTTTCTTCGATGAGGCGCCAGAAGACATTCTCAACCTCGACGAGGTCAGTGGCGATAGCGTGACCATCATCGTTCCCATCGCGCGTAACGGCTACGCGTTGGGCGACGTGATCAAGGTGACCCTCACCGGCAGAACGGCAGATGGGCAAACGGTGAGGAAAACCTACAGTTCCCCTCCACTGGCATCCACCACGACGCGCCAGCTCAGGATCCCATGCCCGGTCAGCGACCTGGTACCGTTGATCGGAGGCCAGGCTCGACTTCGCTATGAGCGAGTCCGCTTTGGCGCGCCGAATAGAGGCTCGCTCATCACGCCGGTCAGCGTGATCGGCACCGCCATTCCCGGTGGGCTCCACGCCCCGATTTTCAGGGAGGCTGTCGATGGAACACTGCCTGCCGATACCCTCATCGTTAACATCGACATCCCTAAATATCACGGACAGGACTTCTTTGACCGCATCACGCTGAAACTGTTGGGGCGCTACCCTAACGGCAAGTTTTACTACCACGAAGAATCCAAAAATGCGGGCACAGGCAATGTGCTGTTCTCGATTATCAATGGCCCCGACGGTGATATTGCCAAGTTGGCAGATGGCAGCCTGACCGCCTCATATACCCGTCAGAATAGCGAGGGAACACGGCCATCCCCGGACACAACGGTTTATGTAGGCGCCTCCACGGCGGCACTGCCCGAACCGACGGTGCATGAGGCACCGCCGCCTCGTTACGTGTTTGATGCGAACCAATCCACTGGTGATGCCAACATTGAGGTCGACGCCCATAGCGATATCAAAGAGAGGGATACGATCACCCTCTATGCGCAAGGCAACGTCGTAAGCCCTGCACCTCAACCCTTCTATGTCTCAGGCTCCTGGAAAGACCGGCCGCTGCCCTTCACCCTTAAGCGCCAGGACATCCTGCCCAATCAAAATATGGATATTTTCTACGAACGCTCGCGCCCAGGCGTTGCAACGCGCTTTTCAAAAACCGTGCCTATGAGCGTCTTCGCATTACGGCATTTACCCGCACCTTTTGTCTTCAACAGCACGCCCGTGGACGACGAAAACGCTACGATTGATCCGAGGGTTGCCGACGGCACGCCAAATGTGACCGTTCGAGTACAGTTTGCAATGTCCGATAAGGACCTCATCAAGCTGGAATTGATAGGCAGGCCCGGTATCGCGCTGCCAACCATTGAGCCTCAATACGGCAACCCAAGTGTAGGCTATGTGCAATTTGTGTTTCCCAACTGGGTACTGGCCTACCACCTCGCAAGCGTTCTGCGCATTCAGTACCACGTAACAAACAACGGTCCCACCCGTGACTCAAGGGTATTGAACCTGCGAGTCCTGGGCTTCGATGAGATACCGGGCGGCAATCCGCTGCCGCAGCCCACACTCAACGGTTTGAAATCGGGCTCAGTCGTAGACCTTAATACAGTCAGCCCCTTCAACTGCTGGGTGGACCTGGCAAAATGGCTGCTCAGCGCGAAAGACCAACCGATCTGGCTCAAATGCCATAGCACGGATGCGTCAACACCGTTGACGCTGCTTAACGGCCACCTCATCACTCAAGAGCAGGCCGAACGCGGGATTATTCGCGAGCCGGCGCAAATCGGTTGGTTCACGGCACTCCCGGAGGGCAGCACGGTTAAGGTGACGGCTGCAGTGGGGTATACCCGCAGCAAATATGAAGCGGACGCGACGCCCTTTCCATCGAGTACTTACTCCATCAAAGCGCTGCGCCTCTCTGACTTCACGGATTTTGAAGTGTCCTTCTGGAATGGCTGGGCCAATTTGATCAATGGGCTCGGCGTGATCAGGAACTTCAATAACAATAATTACTGGTATGCAAAACTGCCCAGCGGCACGGCTCTGGCGCCGGGCGTGATTAAAACCTTTTTAATCAAAAGCGGCAAAACCTACCGTATCAGCTTCAAAATGAAAGTTGATCTGGCCCCTTACCAACCCCAGGTGTTCGTTGAGTTTGGTAGTCAGTCAAAAAACTTCGTCTATGTTCACGAGGGTAATTGGCACACCTACCAACTGGACTTTGCGTTGCCTACCGGGGCACCGTCTCAGTACTTGCCGATACGTATCTACTTCAAAAGCACATACTCACCGGCAGATTTTTCACTGGATGATATTTTCGTGGAAGAACTTAAATAGCTTCATTTTCAGAAACGGTGCCGAGTGGCGATGTTGCGCGGAACGTTCCCGGACGTTATCCAATACGCACTTCAACGCCACCCGGCGCCCTTGTACAGCAAACAAAAAAGCCTCTCAGCCGTAAGGAAGAGAGGCTTATTCAAGCATCATTTATTTTATTCGCACTTCTGTTTGGCTGGATTGAATTCCTGGCCGGCTGGGCATTGATACGGATACCTTTCCCAACGCTGGATACTTGTGCGATAGAGGCACCTGTAATACCAACCCGGCGAGACGCTTTTGAAGTAGCCCGCACTGGTGCAGGCTGGGTCCACACCTGGATAACCCTCCACGCCTATCTCTTCAGGACTGCTGGAACAGGCAGCGAGCAGCACAGCCACCCCTGCCGCCACTAACACCCCAGGTACGGCCCGCATTATTTTGCTCTTCAACGAATAACCCATGGGAATCTCCTTATAAAAGAATGCCCACCCAGTTAGCGTCAAAAAAAAATAACCGCCTACTGTCATATCTGACAGGTTTGAAACTTGACCGACGAACGGAATGCACCTCCTTCAACGCCATGGCGGCGCCCGCCCAGGTTACCCGCGCTACTTAGAATGCGTAGCGCAACCCGACGTTGATACCCAACGGCTGCTTGATATTCTTGCCCACGCTGCGCTCCAGGTCCGCATGCACGCTCAACTGCTGGGAGACCGACATCGCCACACCCGCGCCAAGCTTCAGCCGTGAGCCCGACAGGTCGTTGTTGAACGAGTTGTCATTGACGAACACTTTGTTGCTCTGGTCGAACTCATGGCTGACGGCGGCCTTCAAGTAGGGCTGCAGAATGCCGCCACTGTCGAGTTGGATGTTGTTGCCGGCAGTCACCCCCACTTCACCGATGACCGAACTTGAGCGGTCCCCCTTGGCTTTCAGGCCGTTGTCCAGCGTATAGCTCTGGGCCTGGGTGATCACCGCCGACAACTGGCCATAGGGTTCCACGAAGTAACCATCATCCAGTGTGATATGCCGGCCGAATTCCGCCGAAGCGCCGGTGGCATTCTGGGTGTAGTTGCCTTTGCTTTTCTTGCCGTCGCTCATGGCGACGTTGGATTCATTGTGCAAGCGGTTGAACTTGAGCACGCCGTCGAAGTAAAAGCCGCTCTCGCTGTCCAGCCAGGTTGCATAGCCACCCATGTAGTAACTGTTGATGGTCGCTTTGCTGCCCCGGTTCAGGTCCAGGTCCGATTGGCTGTGCCCGGCCATGACACCGATCAACCATTGCCCGTCGCCGGCCTCCAGCGGCGCATCCGCGCCCAGGGTGAACCCGCGCTGGCTCTGGTTATAGCCCAGGCCTGTCTTGTCGTTGGACACTTCATATTTGTTGCCATAGGCGCGGGTCCACAAGCCGGCGCTCTGGCCACCATTGAAACGCAGTTCACCCATGCGCGTGCGCAAGGTAGTCATTTCACCCAACAAGACGCTTGGCGCCGCGTTGAACAGCGCCAACACGGAGTTGGTGCTGGGGCTGATGACCTTGTTCTCCGGGTCGAGGTACCAGTCATGGTTTTGATTGTCGGCCACCAGGTCATACGAATAGGTGCCGAGGTCGACCCGCCCGCCCACGAGGCTGAAGTTCGCGACACCGTCGGCGGTGTGGACCATTTGCAGGCGCTCGGACAGCGGGTCCGCTCCCGTGCTGGCGATCAGCAGTTGATGATCGCCGGAAGAGGTGCCCGTCACATTCAGGAAGTCACCGGTCATCTGGCCAAAATCGGCCTTCATGATGAACGTACCGCCCGTGCCGGACAGGTTGTCCACATCCAACTTATAGAAGGCTCCCGAATCGCCGAACTTGACGTTGCCGCCATTCATCGACAGCGCATTGAGCGCCTGCTGCCCGTCGACCATCACCCAGGTGGCGTCGCTGTTGACCGACAGTTTGTCGACATTGTCCAGGCGCCCGGTCAGCACCGAGCCGTTGTTCAGACCAACGTTGGCGGTGCCGCCGCTGTTGACGATATCGCCATTCATGAAGGCGGCATCCATCTTCAAGTCCAGGACGCTGTCTTTGCCGACCTGAACGTTACCGCTCAGCGCACTGTTGAACACATTCACATCGGCTGCACCGCCATGGTCGATTTCGAGCATGTTGCCATTACCGCCGACCAGGGTGGTGCCATCGTTGATATTGATCTGGGTGCCGCCGGGATAGTCCACCAGGATTGCGGCGCCTGTGCCGCCCACCACCTCGGTCTGGTTGAGGTTCAACACCGAGGGGTTGTCCACCGTGGGCAAGCGATACGCCACGATCCCGTTCGTGCCGCCGTATATCCGGCCGCCCTGGGTGGTGAGTTGCCCGTCGTACGCGCTCAAGCCGGCTTTTGCACCACTGACCTGAGTGTTGTTCAAGAACAACGTGCTGGAGCCGCTGAGCAGGATGCCATCTGTGCCACCGGTTATCGTGCTGTCGGACACCTCCACCGTCGAGCCACGATTCGATTGAGTGCCGACAATCATGCCTGCGGCCCCGCTGCTGTATACAGAAGCATCGCGCAGCGTGCCCTTGCTGCCATAAAGCGCCACGCCAACTTCCTTGCCCGCGGTATTTTTGACCGTGCCGCCATTCATGATGAACGTGGAGTCATGCGCCTGGACGCCCACCATCGACGCCCCATTGGAGGTCAGGGTCGCCTCTTTGACGACATAGCGATCATTCTGCGAGGAGCCGTCTATCACCACGTTCTGGCCTGGGTTGATGTTCACTGCGTTGGCCTGTGTGGCCACGAACGCCATGGGCATCGCAGCCATCACTTTGATAGCCAGCGATAAGCGAGAAAGACAAAATGTTGTTTCAGTAATCATGATAAGTACCTCTAGTCGGTGACTGAACAAGCCAAGCGATTTAAGGACCATCGACTCAGGCTTTCAGAAGCGGCAAGGGTACGTATCAGACGGATAGGTTCATGTAGGTAAAGTCCCTGTAACCGTAGGACTAATCCTAAATATGCGTAGGTAGCAAGTTTAGAGCGGATAGGTATTTACAACGAGCGAAGGATACGAACCGTCAGTACTGCCAATGACGGTTCGTATATTGATGCCCTTACGGAGTAGCGGGCAGGGCGCCGCAAACGCTGTTATCGGCATTGCGCCGGCTCACATAAAGCACGGTCGTCGGTGACTTGCCCTGTGTGACGCCGTCAGCCTTGAGTATTGTGTAATAGAATTCAACACGGCCCAAAATCGCCGGTTGCACATAAGTGGCAAAATCCACGAGGAAATACTCCCCACCGCCGGGCAGGCTATGATCATTCGCGACGACAATCGGCGGCAATATTTCCGCTTCGACAAGCTTGTTGGTGGACGCCAGTCCTTCTCCGTAAAGGGTCCAGAAGCGCCTGATCGTGTCACCCTGTTTCAAGTTGACCGTGTCCACAATGCTCGTATCGATACCAAGCTCGACAAACTGTTTGCAACTGATCGAGCGAATCCCGCCGCCTGCATTGACAGACTTGGGGAACTCCGGCGCCGTCACGTTCTGCAGCTCACTGGCAAGCACATCGACCAGCGTCGCCAGGGAGGTGTCCACGTTGGAGTTAACCCCATTCGTCAGGCTGTACCACACCTTCTTGCCCAGTCCGTTTGCGCCTTGTGCGATGACGGCGGCAGTAACAATGACGGTGAATGTTCCAGAGTCTATGTCCGTCTGAGTCACGGTACGAGGGCTGGGGTAAATCGGTATACCATCCCAGTAAAACTGAAGCTGGTGTCCCGCGACCGCGCCCGTATACACGTCAAATTCAGCCGTCGCGTTACCCGTGTCGCCAGGCCCGATTTCATTGGTAAGTCCCTCGCTGGACGTCACGGTGACCAACGGCAGGTAATCCCTGACCGGGCCCGGATCGTCAGGGCGTCCGGCAGCGGAGCTGAAGTCCGCAGCCACCGTGATCGTGTTGGACCACGCTGAAGCGTTCCCTCCCTCTACCACGCGGTAGCGAAGGCTGGCAGTGCCCGGCCCGGTGATTCCATAGATCGCAAAGAGAACGAGCCAGGGAATTTCAATTTTTGCGGGGTCAGCGAGCGTAGGCTCGGTAAGCAATGTATGCGGGAATACCTGGCTACCGAGGGCACTATCGAGTTCGATTTGTACGATCTGGCCGGGTCTGAAATTGTCATAGCCAACAATATGCACTTCTGCCAATTTCAATTGCGCGTCCCGAAGATCCAACGGCGCCGCCGGTACCGCCGGATCGCTCAAATTCTCCGGTTGCGGTGTCAATATATACTCAATTTCTCTCAGCTTTGGCGGATAAATGGTTGAATTTTTTGAATAGTCAAAATAACGAAACGCCATACGATCTAACCGTGTACCGCCGACGACAACTTCATCTTTGGTCAGCGAAAATTCGACGGGCAATGTGTCCACCGGTAAGTTTGTTATTACTTTTATCGGCTCGGCATCCGTATAAGTTTTATAGATATGAAGTGAATCGAGCGGACGCGCAATCAAACGCCCCGGGGCACTGCAGGTCAACTGATCGCCATTGGCTGCCAGAGAACTCAGCGTAACCTTCCCGTCCACTGCACCCGCCAATAAGGTGATTGCGTCCAATAGAAGACCGCCGGCAGGGCCAACCGTATCGACGTTCACCAACGTGGTGCCGGACGGCTCATTACCACCTGTCGCCAAAAAAACCTCGTAACTTAAGCGATACTCCCCGTGATTGGCTACATCGTCGCCCTTGATGTTTGTTTCATAGGGCCACGTCAAGTCCGCCAATGGTTTGGAAAATTGGATGCGATTTCCGTAGGGCACACCATTAAAAGAAACCTGTAATTCATCCGGGTTAGTGCCAGGAAAAGGTAATGTATCCTCCCACATTTCAATCTCAATATTAACCCCTACGGTTTGCGCGACAATAGTTTCCATCAGATTAGGCGGCAGACCCGGTACGGCCGGCAGGGCATTGGTGACTCTAATGTCGTCCACAGCTCGCGATGCGGGAGGCGCAAGCCCATGAGGTACAGGCTCCGTTAATGGACTGATGCTTGGGTTCGACTTAGCCATTGCTACAAACTCCTTTGAGTAAGAGACGGTGCACATTGATCGCCAGCCGCACGAGACGATTGACCGGTTAATTAAACCCCCTTCTCCCACACGGCACAGCCTGTCAAACTTGACAGCTGCGTACTCATACAAAATATGCTTCCAATTAGAACGCATTAATTAGGCAGTGTTTTAATAGCCATCCCATAAAAAAAACCACACTATTAATTCCATTCAATCTAAACCTCTGGACCCGACTCACCCTTCATCCTGTAAAGGACTCTTTCATCCGCATAAAAAAAGGGGCTTTCGCCCCTTTAATAAAACACCATCATTCATACGCTGCCGTCATGTGGCCCCAGGCAAGTTCCGCCGCCACTTATTTTCAAGTCAATATAGATAAGTTTTCTGGGAGACAGGCCTGTGTCCCCCGTTCTCTTGAACAATCGGTACTGCACGACCGCCGAGCCAAATCCCGGCACCAATCCCGGCGCGGTGATCAAGTCGAAGGGCAAAATGCGAATTTGCGCATAGCCCCTGTCGCGATCATCGCTGGTCAGTTCATGCTCAAAAGATACGTCACTGCCTGGGAACGGCTTACCACTACCGTTAGTAGTCGGGTAACTTGCCCAATATAAATGCACGGAGTCGCCAGGCTCGAAATGCACCGCATGCCAGGGGATGCCGATATATACGCCCTCATAAGGTGCCGGCTTGGTACCGCATGCGATAAAGCCCAATTCGTTGTCATTGAGTAATAGCGGAGTTTTTAACCCTGTCAGCGTATCAAGACGTACCCGTACCGAAGCGGAAGGACTGCGCTGTCGGTTTATTCCATTGTCTGTCCAGTAATAGACCTCGGCCAAGGCAATGGAAGATGCCACTGCCCACGAAACCCATAAGGTGATCAATTTCCCGGCACTATCGCCCGGCTGCACGTCATAGTTCGCAACGATACGGTCATCGCTGTTCCAGCACAGTTCCAGGTGTTCGCCCACTGTGGGGTTTACAAATAAGAGCACTTCAACAGGCACGGGCCCCGGGCTGTCAGCGGAGGTCAGTATATTGTCGCCCGTCACGCCTTTCACAATCGGAAGAGCCAACTTGCGATTGATCGGTTCAGGCCCGCTTGGGTCAGGGCCGGCTACCCTTAAATCGACTTCATAGAAGCTGTCCGGCGAATCCTTGGAGGCAGTGCCTCGCTGATAAACGTAGCGCACACGCAATGGGTAGCGCGTCGAGAAACCGCCCACCGCAACAATAGACCACGGCACGCTCACGGGAATCGGCCACGTCTGCACTTCTCCAATCGGCTTGATTTCAAGGGCATGCGTATTCCAGAAGGGATGAATCTCGTCCCCCGCCTCTGCCTCACCTATGCGCGCGAGGGTGACCGCCAACCCCTGCCTGACATCTTCCAGAGTGACTAACCCGTCCAGTTCTGCCGACTCGATAAAGGGGCGTGGCAGATCCGGCAAAACAACCGGGGAGGCTTTGAGCGTGATCTCGTCGGAAAACTGCCCGACGTTCCCAGCCCGGTCTTCAAGCCGGCAGGAAGCGAACCTTTCACCCCGGCCACTGGCACGCACGTGCGCCTCGGGAATGACGTACCGGATGGGCGCGCCGAGGACGTGTGCTCTGGTGATGAACAGCGTGCCTGCAAAGCCCAAATTTGGCAGATCTGCGTAGAAGAAGTGGCACATATCCCCAATGCGCATATCGAACCAACGCGCCAGCTCGACAGGCAAGCCTCCATGCCTGACCAGATAGTCATCGGTAAGCTCATCACGAGCCTCGTCATCAATCTGCAACTGCGGGCCAGGGTTGCCACCGTTGGGCGGCGTTTTATCGACGTTGACCAAGGTCGGAAATGAGTCGGCTTCGCCGATCAAAGGCGCGCTGACCCTGACTGTCAGACGGCTGATACCGCCGCTCGACAGAATCGACATGGGTAGATACTGCACCAACGGAAATACCGTGTCAGGGTCGTATGGGCCGTGAATATAAAAGGTGTGCACCGGATCATCGTCCCAACGATATTCCACCGTCGTCTCCATGTCCTCCTCATGAAGATTGAATGGCCAGACCTTCGCAATCGTGACCTCCAGGTTCTGATCATGGAGCTTGAGCGGTAAGGTCCTGGCCGCTTCGTCCCATTCCAGGGGCAATGCCTGGGAAGGATTGGGAGCGTCCAGTTCCAGTATCGTCGGGTCATCTGCGCCTGGAGTTCGCGGCCGCAGAGCGTGCTGGTGTCGTGTGGGTGAGTTCGAATCAGACATATCCACGCCTCCTTGAACAATCAATCGGTAATCGACCGAGGCGGTCGGCACGCTCAGGTCTGGCTACTTATTGAATGCGCAAAAAAGTGCGGCGGATACTGTCAGATATAACAGGTACCCGGCGTGACCGATGGACTTACACGCCAGGGAGAGGGTCAAGCAAAGAACGATGCGCCACCGCGCGATCGTATCAAACGGGCGGCAACATCCAGTTGATCGGCGTCTCGCCGTTCTGCTCAAGGAATTTGTTGGTGCGACTGAAATGCCCGCAGCCGAGGAACCCGCGATACGCCGACAACGGCGACGGATGCACCGAGGTCAGCACCAGGTGCTTGGTGGCATCGATCAGCTTCTGCTTGCTCTGGGCATGGGCGCCCCACAACAGGAACACCAAATGCGGCTGGTGCTCGCTGACCACCTCGATCACCCGATCGGTAAAAAACTGCCAGCCCTTGCCGGCATGGGCGTTGGCATTGGCGCGCTCCACGGTCAGGGTGGTGTTGAGCATCAGCACGCCCTGGTCGGCCCAGCTTTGCAGGTAGCCGTGGTTGGGGATGTCGATATTCAGGTCACGCTTGAGCTCTTTATAGATATTGACCAGTGAGGGTGGCGCCGGCACGCCCGGTTGCACCGAGAAGCACAAACCATGGGCCTGGCCGGGGCCGTGATACGGGTCCTGCCCGAGGATCACCACTTTGACCTTGTCCAGCGGCGTGGAATTGAGTGCGTTGAAGATCAGCGGGCCCGGCGGATAGATCTCCTTGCCTGCGGCGTGTTCCTGGCGCAGAAACTCGCGCAGTGCGCCCATGTAGGGCTTGTCGAACTCCTCGCGCAGAGCGTGTTTCCAGCTGGGTTCGAGTTTGATGCGGTCGCCGTCGGTCATGATGAGGTCATCGAGTGAAAAACAATGGGCGAACCCTAGGAAAGCCGACCCCGCTTGTCAATTGATCTGACACACCCCCGGCACTTTCCCACGGAGCGATCATACTGACCCTTCACCTTCTGGATTGAGGTCACGATGAATCTGCACTTCGAAGAACTCACCGGCAACCACGGCGCCCGCATCGGCATCGCCAGCCTGGATGCGCAACAGTCGCTCAACGCCCTCTCCCTGCCGATGATCCTGGCCCTGGACGAACGCCTGGACGCCTGGGCCAAGGACCCGACGATCGTCTGCGTATTGCTGCGCGGCAACGGCCCCAAGGCCTTCTGCGCAGGTGGCGAAGTGCGCAGCCTGGCAATGGCCTGCCGGGAACAACCTGGCGTCGTGCCTACCCTGGCCGCGCAATTTTTTGCCGCTGAATATCGCCTCGACTATCGCCTGCATACCTATCCGAAACCGTTGATCTGCTGGGGTCACGGTTATGTGCTGGGCGGCGGAATGGGCCTGTTGCAAAGTGCGTCCGTACGCATTGTGACCCCCAGCAGCCGTTTGGCCATGCCGGAAATCAGCATCGGCTTGTACCCGGACGTGGGCGCCAGCTGGTTTCTGTCGCGCCTGCCCGGCAAGCTGGGTTTGTTCCTGGGCCTTACCGGTGCCCATATCAATGGCCGTGATGCCCTGGACCTGGGCCTGGCCGACCGTTTCCTGCGCGATGACCAGCAAGACGAATTGCTCGATGGCCTGCTGCAACTGAACTGGCAGGAACAGACCGCGATGCAGCTCAACAGTTTGCTCAAGGCCCTGGCCCAGGACGCGGTCGACCAGCTACCCGAGGCACAATGGATGCCGCGCAGGGGGCAGATCGACGAATGGCTGGATGTGGGTGACGTGGCCAGTGCGTGGCGCGCGTTGAGCCTGCTCAAGGATCACGCTGACCCACTCCTGGCCCGCGCCGGCAAGACCCTCAGTGAAGGCTGCCCGTTGACGGCGCACCTGGTGTGGGAGCAGATCCGCCGTGCCCGTCATTTGTCCCTGGCGCAAGTGTTCCAGATGGAATACACGCTGAGCCTCAATTGTTGTCGCCACCCGGAATTTGCCGAAGGCGTACGGGCAAGGCTGATCGATAAGGATCAGGCGCCTCGCTGGCATTGGCCGGATATCAATACAATTCCCGAGGCGGTGGTGCAGGCGCACTTCAACAAGGCATGGGAAGGTAGGAATCCTCTGGCAGATCTTTCCGATTACTGACAGCTTACCGCCGGTTATCCTTGACGTTGAAGGCACAGTTACCCGGTTGATTTTCCTTGCACAGATAAACCAGCTGGTCGAACGAAGTGTTATCGCGCTCCCAATGCAGGCTGTCCGCCAACGACATGCTGCTGGCCACGTCTGACAGGCACGGGCGCAATACCACGAGCTCGTCGCGCTGATTGGTGTACACACATTTTTCCACCAGCCCGCTGCGCCGATCATCACCCTTCTGCGGCGCAAACACCGCGCCCGAGAAGGCATGTATGAACTCGCCGGGCTCAACCTTGGGACCTTGCCACAGCACGCCGCTGGCCTGGTACTGGAAATAACCCGTGCCCGTCTGGATCTTCGACTTGTCTGGACAGAACTGGTTGCCCTGCGCCTGGCCAGCCATACAGACGACCAGTAAAAGCATGCACATCACGTGTTTGAGCATAGAGCCCCCTTCGATAACCACACTGCTTTTCCCGCAGTGAAATATATCTTTGGCCTCAACGCCAGCTGTTATTTATGACAGTACCGACAAACGGCGGGCAAAAAAAGCGGCGCATCATGCGCCGCTTTATTCAAAACATCTTTTTCAGCGGTGACCTCCGCGCCCACCGCCGTGATCGCCACCACGCCCGTGCCCGCCGTTGCCCCACCGATTGTCTCCCCATCCCTGGTTTGGATACGGCCGATAGGCAGACCTTGGGTAGTAACGTGGCGCAGGTTGGTAATAACGCGGCGCCGAATAATAACGGGGAGCCGGATAGTAGCGTGGCGCGGGTGTGTAGTAGCTGCGCCCGTAGTAACGAGGACCGCCGTAATAATAGGCCGGTGCCGGTGCGGTGTAGACCTCGGAGCGGTAGTAAGTGGTACCTCCATCGTAATAGGGCACGCAAGCTGACAGGGTCAGGCCGAGTAATGCAGTGAGCAGCAGTCGTCGATACATGGCGGCCTCCCGGACCGCGGAAGAGCACCTCCAGCGACGCTGGAGGGCGTCATTCAGAATTTACTTGAATGACAGAACGTATGACATCAAAAGCAGAATCTGGTGCGTTTCAGTAACAACTTGATACATCACCAGCGGTACGCCGGAATACCTTAGCTGTATCGATTCAGTATTTTATTCAGAGGCGAAACTTTGTCGCTTACAATGATGTCATTGTGATACTGCACAGTGCCACGGAGGCCTTGGTGTGCGCCTTCCCGTTACCTACCGCCGGATTCAAGTCATGAAAATTGCTACCAAGCTGCTGCTCTCGTTTTTACTCTGTGCCGTGATCACCCTCGGTGTCGGCCTGCTGGGTATCAAAGGGGTCGTGCGGCTCGCCGCAGCCCTGGAATCAACGTTTTCCAACAACCTGGTGTCGGTCAGCAGCACAGCCTCCACCCTGAATGGGCTGGTGGCGCACAACCGTGGTTTGTACCGCTTGCTCGATGCCGGTAACGGTGACGTCGCCCAGCAGGACCGCGACCGCGTGCGCCAGGATATCGCCAACGAAGTCAAACGCAGCCAGGCGGCGTACACCACCTACCGCGCCACGCCGTTGGAAGATGACGAGCGGGCGGCGGGTGACACCTTCGACCAGATCTGGCCAACGTACCTCAGTAGCTCGGAACGCATCCTGAGCCTGCTCGACAAGGGCCAGGTCGAGCAGGCACGCACCGAGCTCAATACCACCAACAATGAACTGTTCCGCCAGGCCCGCGAGCTGATCCGCGTGATGGTCGAATCCAACAACCGCCAGATCAAGGAAGGCGCAGTCGCCGCCGACGCCCTGCGTGACAGTGCGCTCACCTGGATGATCAGCGGCATCGTCCTGGCCTTCATCATCGCCATTATCGTCGGCGTGCTGATCACGCGCCTGATCACCCGCCCCATCGCTCAAGCGGTGGCGAGCGCGCAACGCATTGCCGACGGTGACCTGACCCAGACCATCAGCACCGAGCGCACCGACGAAGCCGGGCAGTTGCTGGTGGCGCTGTCGAACATGCAGGGCGGCTTGAAACACACCCTGCTGGAAATCGCCAACGCCTCCGACCAATTGGCCTCGGCCGCTGAAGAACTGAGTGCGGTCACCGAAGAAAGCACCCGGGGCCTGACCCGCCAGAATGATGAAATTCAACAAGCGGCCACCGCCGTCAACCAGATGACCGCAGCCGTTGATGAGGTGGCCGGCAACGCCGTATCGACTTCGCAGGCCTCGAGCCAGGCGACCACCGAAGCCGAGGAAGGCCGTGAGCAAGTGGCACAGGCCGTTTCCGGCATGAATTCGATGGTGGTAGAGATCAACGATTCGACGAAGTCGGTGGAAGGCCTCGCCAGCCAGGTCCGCGAAATCGGCAAGGTGATCGATGTGATTCGTGGGATTGCCGACCAGACCAACCTGCTCGCCCTCAACGCAGCAATCGAGGCGGCCCGTGCGGGTGAGCAAGGCCGTGGCTTTGCGGTGGTGGCCGATGAAGTGCGCGCGCTGGCCCATCGCACACAAGTGTCCACGGTGGACATTGAAAAAATGATCGGCGAAGTGCAAGTCGGCGCCGACGGCGCGGTAGCCGCGATGAACAAGAGCCTGAGCTGGGCCAACAACACCCAGGTGCTGGCGCAGAATGCCGGCGAAGCGTTGCAACGTATCACCGCCAGTGTGGCGAAGATCAACGAACGCAACCTGGTCATCGCATCCGCCTCGGAGGAACAGGCCCAAGTGGCGCGTGAAGTCGATCGCAACCTGCTCAACATTCAGGACCTGTCGACGCAGACCGCCGCCGGCGCGCATCAGACCAACGCTTCCAGCCAGGACCTGTCGCGCCTGGCCACCTCGTTCAGTGTGCTGGTCGGCAAATTCAAGCTGTAAGTAGCTTGGCGCCCATCGGCGCTGTATCGTGCAAGGCCACGCACACCTTGCCCGATACAGCCCGACCTGCCCATGACCACCCCAACCCTTTGCCCCGCCTGCGGTGCCCGTAACGACTGCAGCCTGGCCGACCCGCGCACGGCCGGCCAGGTCTGCTGGTGCTACAGCGTCACCATCGACCCTGCGGTGCTCCAGGCGCTGCCCGACGAACTGCGCAACCAGGCCTGCCTGTGCCCGCGTTGCGCCCAGGTGGACCAACAACTGCGCCGTCACGATGCGCCTTGATCGCTTCCTCAGTAACCTGCCACGGTTTAATCGCAAGCAAGTGCGGCTGCTGTTGGCCGAACGCCGGGTAACGGTGGATGGTGCCACGGTAAGCGACCCGCTTCACGAGGTGCGCACGTTCAGCAGCGTGCGCGTGGACGGTGAGGTGCTGCAGCCGGGCAAACCTGCGCGTTATTTCATGCTGCACAAGCCGCAGGGGTGCGTCAGCGCTACCTGCGATGCGCAACACCGCACGGTGCTCGATCTGCTGGATGAACCGCACAAGGACGCACTGCATATCGCCGGGCGTCTGGACTACAACACCACCGGGCTGATGGTACTGACCAATGACGGCCAGTGGTCGCGGCGCCTGACGCAACCGGCGACCAAGTTACCCAAGGTGTATCGGGTGGAAACCGAGCAGGACATCGGCCCGGACTATGCGGCAGTCTTCAGGGCGGGCCTGTACTTCGCCTTCGAAAACCTCATCACTCAACCCGCCGAACTGGAGTTACTGGGCCCCAGGACGGCGCGCTTGAGCATTATCGAAGGCCGCTATCACCAGGTCAAACGCATGTTCGGGCATTTTGATAACAAAGTGACTGCCCTGCATCGCGAGCGCATGGGGCCGCTGCAACTGGATGCAGCGCTTGCGCCGGGCGAATATCGGGCACTGACTGACGAGGAAATCCGTCTCGTCTGACGACCGCTGTCGGCCAGCCGCAATCGGACCGACATGGGCGCTCGGCTTCCAGGCGTATGCCTACCTGTCATAAAGCTCGTGCACAGTCATTTGCGCGCCCTACCCGCTTGCCAGGAGTCTTACGACATGAGGCCAGAAATCGCTGTGTTGGATATACAGGGTCAATACCGGGTTTACACGGAGTTCTATCGCGCCGATGCCGCTGAAAAAACCATCGTCCTGGTCAACGGCTCGATGGCCACCACAGCCTCTTTCGCCCAGACCGTGAAAAGCCTGTACCCGCAATTCAATGTGGTGTTGTACGACCAGCCCTATGCCGGCCGTTCCAAACTACACAACCGCCACGAGCGGATGCTGACCAAGGAAGTCGAAGGCCAGATCCTCCTGGAGCTCATCGACCGCTTTGCCGCCGAACACGTGCTCTCGTTCTCCTGGGGCGGCGCCGCCACGCTGTTCGCCCTCGCTCAACGCCCGCAATGCGTCGAAAAGGCCGTGATCAGCTCGTTCTCCCCGGTGATCAACGCACCGATGCGTGATTATCTGGAGCGCGGCGTCGACTACCTCGGCAATCTGGACCGCGACCGCGTCGGCCACCTGGTCAACAGTACCCTGGGCAAGCACTTGCCGTCGCTGTTCAAGCGCTTCAACCACAAGCACGTGAGCGGCCTGGCCGAGCATGAATACGGACAGATGCACTTCCACATCAGCCAGGTGCTCAACAGCGACCGGTCGTGCTACCTCAAGGCAGCCAGGCAGATCGACATTCCCGTGCTGTTCGTGAACGGCGAGTGGGACGAGTACACCAGCGCAGGCGATGCCAGGCTGTTCGGCCAGCATGTTAAAAACAGCAGCTTCAGCACGGTTCAGGCGACGGGGCATTTCCTGGATATGGAGCATAAAGCGGCGTGCCGGGACAGCCGGGACGCAGTGGTGGGCTTTTTGAAAGGGCAGCGGCCGGTGAGTCGCTTACGTTACCAGCCAGGTCAGACGCAACACGCCTTTGCGGTCTGACATCAGACCCACTGCAGGAGCGGGCTCCTGCAGTGGCGCCACCTATTCGGCAGGCGGCGCGAGCGCAACGTGCGATTTTTTCGAAGAAAAACTTCAAATCCGGGTGAACATCTGGTACAAAGTCAGCCGCTTTGAGCGGGTATAGTTTAGTGGCAAAACGAAAGCTTCCCAAGCTTTAGTTGAGGGTTCGATTCCCTCTACCCGCTCCACTCAAATGGATTCTCCTGTCATGCCACGGCTGACACGGGAAGCATAAAAAACCGGTCCCTGTGACCGGTTTTTTTATGCCTGGCGTTCAAGGGCCAATAACGGCTGTGTTCGCGCCGCCCCAGAAAACTGTACAAATATAAAATTCTGTACAAGTATTGTGCACTGGGTAGCAAAATACATTGATCAACCGGTCGATCACGCCCGGGTCGGCGTCCAATGAGGTGCAATTCATGAATGTGCACATGCTGACCGAGCTGGCCGCGAACGGCGAGATCCGCGAGCTGCAATTGCTGTCGCTGGAAGGTGGCTTGTATCTGGCACGGGTCCGGCTGGATCGCGATGAAAAAACGCTGCAGGGCGATGACGGGCAGCCACTGCGCATCCGCTCCACCACCCATTTGCGCGACCTGCTGCAAGGGGTGCCCGCGTTTCCCTGCGTGCTGGTGCAACACAGCGTGCATGACGAGATGTGCGGGGTACGCGAAGGGCCGATTGGTGGATTGCGCATTCCGTTTTCGCTGAACGCGACGCTCTAGGCTACATTTATTGTCGGACCCGTTTTCCGAGTATCAGCGACATTGATTTAAGCAGCGTCCTACCGACCGCAAGAAACCGGTTTCTCCCAGGGTTCACTGAGCGGATAGTTGCACCGGACAGCCTCAAGGATCAAGCCCATGTCATACGCCTGCAAATTCATGCCCTCCCCCGTCGGCCAACTCACCCTGGTAGCCCGCAATGGCAAGCTCGGTGCCGTGCTCTGGGAAACGGAACGGGAAAATCGGGTGCGCCTGGGTGAGTTGCACGAAGTCAACGACAGCCCGGTACTCCTGGAAACAGAGCGCCAGCTGGCGGAGTATTTCGCGGGTACGCGCAATCGTTTCGAGTTGGAACTGGATTTCTACGGCACTGATTTTCAGCGGCAAGTCTGGCAGGCTTTGCTGACCATCCCCTTCGGCGAAACCCGCAGCTACAGCCAGATAGCCCGGCAGATCGGCAACCCGAACGCGGTGCGCGCCGTAGGCGCGGCGAACGGGCGTAACCCCATCTCGATCATTGCGCCCTGTCACCGCGTCGTGGGGGCTTCGGGGGCACTGACAGGGTTTGCCGGCGGGCTTGAAGCCAAGCAGTATCTGTTGACGCTGGAGGATCGCGGCCAGGCAACACTGGCGTTCTGATCATGGGCCTGGCCAAGGCCCGCGAACAAAAGACACGCAGTCGAATAATCGTTGGAAACCCAATTTTTGATACAGCGGGACAGCCATCATCGACCCCTCGAGAAAACACCTGCGTGCCCCAAGCCCCGAGGCGTGAAGCAGGGCCGACTGGATCAATCGCGTGGCATGGCCTCTGGCACGAAAGCCGGTCAGCGTGCCGACGTCACTGAGCCTTGCCTGGCCCTCACACACTGACAAGGTCAACGCACAGCCCACCTGCCCCTCGACGGACAGGATGAAGTGATAAAGGGCTTCACCGGCATCCAGCGCCCGCTGGTGCCGAGCCTGATAATGGGCGACCGTCTCGGGCGATATCGAAAACGCACTGCCAAGCGGACTTGCCCACTTGTTCAAGTCACGCGTCAGGCTGATCTGCACGGCCTCCTCGCTAATCGATGGCGCGAAGCGTGCCAAGGGGTGAACCATCGTGGTGCTCTTTTCGGCAGGCTCAAAGCCAAGCCCGGTGAGCGCGTCGCGTAACCCGTCGACCTGTACCTCAGGCATCACGATGCGTATAGGCAATGCGGTACGGCGGATCAGCTGCAGAATCACCGGCGTCGTTTCGCGCAGGGGCGCGCAGCCCACGCGGATGAACAACGTATTCCACGGCGTGGAATTTTCCTCGGCAAGATAGGTATTGATACCGGCGGCATGTCGACGGTACACCGCGCAGGTCGCAGCGAAAAAATGATCTTCGGTCAAGTAATAAAGCGCGGGTATGTCACGAGCGGCCTTTGCGTACATAAGGACTGTCCAGGTCAAAAACCCAGTCTTGCGCCCATGGCTTCGCAGCGCCGTAGGCGCGCTCCTAAAACCCGGGCAGAAAAATGCCTGCTTTGGTCCGAAGGCCAAGTTGTAAAAAGAAATTTCAGCGACCCGTTGCGGTCAGTATTTTCATCACCCCCCTTTTGAGGAAAAACAGTCATGAAATTCTCCGCTGTCTCCCAAACTCTATCGCGCTGGGCCGGCAGCCCCCGTACGTTCTACGCGGCGGTGGCGTTGATTCTGGCGTGGAGCCTGAGCGGGCCGTACTTTCATTACAACGACACCTGGCAATTGATCATCAACACCTCGACCACCATCATCACGTTCCTGATGGTGTTCCTGATCCAGAACACACAGAACCGCGACAACGACATTCTGCATATCAAGATCGACGAGCTGTTGCGTGTGTCCAAGGATGCCCAGAACGCCGTGTTGAGCCTGGACGGCCTGGACCGTAAAGAGCTTGAAAAGCTGCGCCAGGAATATCGCGATATCGGCAAAGCCGGCAGCTTGAGCCTCAACAGCAGTTGTGGCCCCGCCGCCGACGACGCGGCGCCGCCGAAAACCGATTTGAACCAGGCATAAAAAAAAACGGCGGTTGGAGATGATCCAACCGCCGTTTTCATTTCAAGGGGCCACTTCAACCGTCGCCCTGGTGGTCCTTGCCGTAGGTCGATGCCAGGGCCCGGGCTTTTTCCAGGCGCTCCTGCAACTTGGGCAGCGTCTCGTCCACCAACGCTTTTATCTCAGGCACATCCGACGCCGCACCTTCCTGCTTGAACAGGGCGATGGCGTCTTCGTTTTCCTTGACCTGCTGCGCGATATAGGCGGCGTCGAAGGAGTCGCCGTCCTTGAGCTCGGGCATCAGGGTTTCGGCCTTGTCGACGATCTTCTCCCGGGGGGCCACCGGCAGGTCGAGCTTTTTGGCGATCGCCGCCAGATGCTGGTTGGCCAGGGTGCGCTCGTTGATCACCTCAATGGTGTAATCCTTGATTTCCTGGGACGAGGTCTTGGCGTGCGCCATACGACTGGTTTCGATATCGGCCATGCCTTTGGCTGACGCCTGCTCGATGAATTGGGCAGGCGACTGGGCGAAAGCATTGCTGGCGCCGAGGCCCAGCAGCATCGCGAAACTGGCGGTGCGTAACCGGATAGCCATGCGGCTCATGATGGGTTCCTCCAGGGCAAAAATAGGGGCAAGGGAACGGCTCCTTGCCCTGGATTCGAATTTTGCATGCGGCAAAGGTTTAGAAAAAACTTTGCAGTGCGACGAACGGTCGTTGCTGATTCAGGCGGGTTTGCTTGCAAACAGGCCTGGCAATGCGTGCGCCAGAGCGTTGATGGCGAACCCGATAAACATCACGCCGCACAGCTTCGTGATGAGGATTTCGTGACGTTGATACACCGTACGCACACGTTGGGCACCGACCACACCGATCAGGATCGCGTAGGCCAGCAGGCCGCCGATAAAACTCAGAAAAATCAGCGACGGCAGCATCGACCACGTCAGCAACTCGGCACGGCTGGAGAGCAATGCCGTGAAGGTCGCCACCGCCACCGGGTACGCCTTGGGGTTGGTCAGGCCGAACAGAATGCCGTGCCAGAACGGATGCCGCGCCGCGCCCTGAGGGGCATCGCTGCTACGGCGCTGGGTGCGGATGGCGCGCCAGCCGAGCCAGAACAGATAAAGCCCGCTGAGCACGCCGAGTACATCAAACGCACTGCTGCCGACTTCCCGCGCCCCCACAATCGCCACCAGGGCGGTGCTGCACCACACCACGTCGCCGAGCAAATGCCCGCCCAGGAAACCGGCACCGGCGCGACGGCCACGGGCGGCGCCGATGCCGAACACGGCCAACACGCCAGGGCCGGGCGTAATACCGTAGATAAACCCGGAAGCAAGGACCGCTAACAGCAGGGATGGGGTCATGGGCGGGGCTCTGGCAAATTCTGGCAAATTGTTGAAATAGACAGCGATTGTGCAGGTTCCGGGGCTACGGGTAAAACTTCATTTGTTGCGCCATTCCCTACGCCGGCAATCGTCCGCAATGCCCTGACGAACGGGACAAA
Organism: Pseudomonas sp. 31 R 17; assembly: GCF_900004915.1. Lineage (NCBI taxonomy): Bacteria > Pseudomonadati > Pseudomonadota > Gammaproteobacteria > Pseudomonadales > Pseudomonadaceae > Pseudomonas > Pseudomonas sp. 31 R 17. The sequence goes on along the minus strand of NZ_CVTN01000065.1, from coordinate 588,792 downwards.
CGCTCCATCGGATGACGCTGTAGTATGGCGCACTACATATCACTACATCGAAGTTTGTATGTCTGTCATGTCTCTGCGGATACCGGAAGACGTCGCCGATACGCTTGCCAGTCTCGCCAAAGCGACCGGGCGCAGCAAATCGTTCCTTGCTGTTGATGCGTTGCGCCAATACCTGGCACGTGAAGCATGGCAAATCGAAGAGATTCAAAAAGCACTGGAAGAAGCCGATGCAGGAGATTTCGCGACGCCTGCCGAGGTAAAAGCCGTCGCTGATAAATGGCGCAACAATGCAGGTTGAGTGGCTGAGGGCAGCCCTCAGAAACCTTGATGACGAAGCGGGCTTTATCGCTGAAGAAAACCCAAAGCCGCCTCGGAGTTCGTCCAGGCGATGTTGACCGGGCTCGAACACATTGCGCAATTTCCCGCGCTGGGAAAAAAGGGCCGGGTCCCGGGGACGCGTGAATGGGTGGTGCCGCGATGGCCCTATATCGTTCCTTACCGTATTCGTGACGGGCGACTACAGGTCATGCGAATTTTTCATACCCGCCGTCAGCCACCTACCTCGTGGTAGCGACCGCTCAGCCCTCCAGCACACCTTGCACCCGCCCCCTCAGCCACTGCAACCCGGCATCCCCGCCCCGTCGCGCGTGCCAGGCCAGCTCGAACGCAAACGATGGAATATGAAACGGCGGCGGTACGCTTATCAGGTGCGTGTGATCGATATTGAGCAGGCCCCGGGATGAGACGGTCAGGATCAGGTCCGTGCCCTGAATCAACTGCGGTGCCACGCCCCAGTGCGGCAGGCTGATTGCCACATGACGCCGCTCACGAATCGCGCTCAACGCACGCTCGATTTCCGGCGTGCCGCTGCCGCGCATTTCCAGCAGGACATGGGGGCGTGACAAGTAGGCAGGCAGGTCCAGCACACCGCCTTGCGGCAGGCTGTCGCGGTCGACCAGGCAGGTGTAATGCTCCTCGAACAAGGGCGTCGTGCGCAGTTCGGCCGGCACGTCAGGGAAGACCCCGGCGGCGAGGTCCAGATCGCCATTGAGTACGCCGTCGACCATGCCTTCGCGGCTGGCCTGGATGATTTGCAAGTCGATGCCCGGCGCTTCATGGCGTAGCAGACGCACCAAGCCGGGCAGGAAAATCGCCGCGCTGTAGTCCGACATCGCCACGCGAAACCGGCGCTTGGCCGACGCCGGGTCAAAACGGTTCGGCGCCAGCAGCGCCTGCACCTGGGCCAGGGCCTCTGCCAAAGGCGTGGCCAACTCCAGCGCACGGGCGGTCGCTATCAATGCGCCGCCCTGACGCACCAGCAACGGGTCGCCCAGCAGGTCACGCAGGCGCGCCAGCGCATGGCTGACCGCCGGTTGGCTCAGGTGCAGGCGTTCGGCGGCGCGGGTGACGTGTTGCTCGCTGAGCAGAGCGTCGAGGATCACCAACAGGTTGAGATCGACGCGTCGCAGATCATTCATCAGCTGCATGCTCGGCATAAGAATTTGGAATTTAAATTTGCGCGACGAATAACCTAGAGTCCAGCAAAACCTCTGGGAGATTGGAAATGACAACGTTGCATTGGCTGGGTCTGTTGCTGCTGGCGGTAATCGCCGGCGCCGTGGTGCCGTTTCAGAGTGCAATCAACGCCAACCTGGGGCGCTGGCTCGGCCACCCGTTGTGGGCGACGCTGGCATCCCTGCTGGTAAGCATTATTGTGTTGCTGCCGGTGATCATCGCACTCCGGCTGCCCTTGCCGAGCCTGGCCTTTATCACCCGGGCGCCGCTGTGGATGTGGGCCGGTGGCGCATTTGGGGTGTGCTTCATTTCGCTGGCATTGATGCTGCTGCCCAGGCTGGGCGCATCAGGGTTTATCGCCCTGGCCATGGCCGGGCAGATTCTGGCGTCGTTGCTGCTCGACCATTTCGGGCTGTTCGGCCTGGCGCAGCGTCCAATGACAACGCCGCGGGCGCTCGGAGCGTTGTTGTTGGTGGCCGCGGTGGTGTTGATCCAGTTCAGCGCCACGCCGGTGCGGGCAGCGGCGACGGCGAGTTGATCAGCCGCGCTCGGCGGCCAGATGATTGATGTCGCGCTGCTCCACCACCGGTTGCGGCGCGCCATGGCTCACCGCCTGCAGCATCGCACGGCCGACGGTCTCGGTGCTGACAACCCAGCTCGGTTTTATCCGACGCAAAAACGAGAGCAACGGCCCGAGCACGCTGTAGAACGCCTGGTACACCGGCGTCTTGGAACGCACGCCGTGCAACGGTTGGATGATCCCCGGCCGGAACAGATAGACCGCCTTGAACGGCAAGCGCAGCAAGGCGTTCTCGGTCTTGCCCTTGACTCGTGCCCACATTGACTTGCCCCGCTCGGAGCTGTCGGTGCCGGCACCAGACACGTAGATAAACGTCATCTGCGGATTGAGCCGCGCCAGGGTGCTGGCGGCGACCAACGTCAGGTCGTAAGTGAGGTGGGTGTACTTGACTTCATTCACGCCCGCCGAGGAAACGCCCAGGCAAAAGAAGCACGCATCAAAGCCTTGCAGCAGGTTTTCCAGGGGTTGGAAATCCAGCATGTCGCCGTGCAACACCTGATGCAGTTTGCCGTGCTCCTGGGTCAATGGCGTGCGGCCGACCGCGACCACTTCCTGCACGTCGGGCGCCAGCAGGCACTCGCGCAGCACGCCCTGGCCGACCATGCCGGTGGCGCCGAATAACAGAACTCTCATGGGGAACCTCAGCCGCAAGCTTCACGCTCAAGTTGAACGCATTCAGCTTGTAGCTTACCGCTTGCAGCTCGAAGCTGTCCCTGTCAAAACGCGCTGCGAAAGATCTCCTCGATCTGGCGCTGATCCGCGCGCCGTGGGTTGGTCAGGCCACACGCATCCTTGAGCGCATTGCTCGCCAGCAGCGGAATATCCTGCAACCTGGCGCCGAGCTCACGCAGGCCGGCGGGAATTTCCACATCCTGGGACAAGGCGCGAATCGCGACGATAGCAGCCTGCGCGCCCTCTTCCGGGGTAATCCCCTTGATATCGGCACCCAACGCGCGAGCCACGTCACTCAAGCGCTTGGCACTGACACTGGCATTGAAACTCTGCACGTGGGGCAGCAGCACCGCATTGCACACGCCGTGAGGAAGGTCGTACAGACCACCGAGCTGGTGCGCCATGGCGTGCACGAACCCCAGCGATGCATTGTTGAACGCCATGCCCGCGAGGAACTGCGCATACGCCATGTTCTCCCGCGCGGCCAAGTCGCTGCCGTCACGTACCGCCAGGCGCAGATTGGCACTGATCAATTCGATGGCCTTGATTGCGCACGCGTCGGTGATCGGCGTGGCGGCGGTGGATACGTAGGCCTCAATGGCGTGCGTCAAGGCATCCATGCCGGTGGCGGCGGTGAGGCCCTTGGGCATGGCGACCATCAAGGCCGGGTCGTTGACCGACAGCAACGGCGTGACATTGCGGTCGACGATGGCCATTTTCACGTGGCGGGTTTCGTCGGTGATGATGCAGAAACGGGTCATCTCACTGGCCGTGCCGGCGGTGGTGTTGATCGCCACCAGCGGCAGTTGCGGCCGGCTCGATTGGTCGACGCCCTCGTAGTCGCCGATGCGCCCGCCATTGGTGGCGCACAGGGCGATGCCCTTGGCGCAGTCGTGGGGCGAGCCGCCGCCCAGGGACACGACAAAATCGCAGGCACTCTGTTGCAGCAACGCCAGGCCCTTCTCGACGTTTTCCACATTGGGGTTGGGCTTGGCGCCGTCGTAGACCACCGAGTCGATGTCCTGCAACGCCAGTTTCTCGGCAATCATGCTGGCCACACCGGCTTTGCACAGGCCCTGGTCCGTGACGATCAACGCTTTGCGAAAACCGTAATTGCGGATGGCGATCATGGCTTCGTCGAGGCAGTCGATGCCCATGATATTGACGGCGGGGATAAAAAACGTGCTGCTCATGGTCGATCCTCAGGGGTTTTATACCCACAGAATCCACCGGTACCGCTTGCCGTATCTTGACCAGGATCAATGCCGGCTCGTGATAAAGTCACCGTCCAGCCGATTTCGAGTAGACCCGCCGCAATGAAGGATTTCCAGGATATTGACGCCCACCTTGACGACTGGAGCGCACTGCGCGACGCCATCGACTTCAATGGGATTCTGATCGGCAACGGCGCAAGCCGCACGATTTGGGAAGACTTTGCCTACGACTCGCTGTTTGAAAACGCTCGCACAGTGGAAGAAAAGCCCCTGAGCCAATCCGAACTCAGCGTATTCGATGCGCTGCAAACCCGCAGTTTCGAGCAGGCCCTGGGCGCGCTGAAAACCACCAGCCGCGTCAACAAGGCCCTGGCGGTCAGCTCGGCGGCGCCACGTAATCGCTACTACGCGATCAAGGAAGCACTGATCAATACGATCCACACCGTGCATATTCCCTGGCGCCTGGTGCAGCCTTCGACCCTGGCGACCATCAACGCGGAACTGGCCCGCTACACCACGGTGTTTACCAGCAATTACGACCTGCTCAATTACTGGGCAATCCTGCACACGCCGGGTATCGACGACCTGTTCCGCAGCGCCGATTCAAGCTTCGACCTGCGCGACACCCGCACCGACGCCACGCGTATTCTGTACCTGCACGGCGGCCTGCACCTGGTGCGCAACCTCGACGGTACCGCGCGCAAACTGCCGTCCACCGACAGCACGTTGCTCAGCAGTTTCGCGATCAACAACACAATCAAGACGCTGGACGATGTGCCGCTGTTCGTCAGCGAGGGCAAGGTGGAGGAAAAGCTCAAGACCATCCGCAGTTCGGATTATCTGTCGTTCTGTTATGAGCAGTTGCTCACTCACGAAGGCGCGCTGTGCATCTTCGGCCATGACCTGGGGCCGCAGGATAAACACCTGGTGGATGCGATCCGCCAGGCCAACATCACCACCCTGGCCATTTCGGTGTCGGGGCGCAGCGATGGGTTTATTCGCCAGCAGAAGCAGCGGTATTCGCAGTTGTTCGAAGGTACCGGCATGGAACTGAAATTCTTTGCCGCGCGTACCCATCCACTGGGTAATCCGACGCTGTCAGTGCCTGTCGAACACTGATCCAGTGAACGAAGAAGACCAACTGTGGGAGGGGGCTTGCCCCCGATGGTGGCCTCTGGGCCGACCAGGATGTTGGATCAGATCGAGTACATATCCGTTTCTGCGGTAACGGCTACTTAGGGTTCCGCTTTTACAGCGGCTCACTTTTGAAAAGCGCAAAAGTAAGC